>JADZFK010000001.1 GCA_020849945.1 Pirellulales bacterium
AGCATTTATTCAAATTGGGCGAGTGTATTGGAAATCAGCCCGAAGCGTCAGCGAGGGAAAAAGCACATATTCCCTCGCTGACGCTTCGGGTTAGTGAGTCCTCGCTGTCCCGAACATGGATAACTGAGTCGGCCCTGCGCATGGCCCTGGGGCCGATTCAGTTATCCGATTGCGGGGGACTTCAATGTAGGTCCCGCTTGTCTCGCGGGACCTACTGCGTGTGGCCCAGCAGGCTCGCACTTGGCCCGTTTTCTCGGATCTTCCGAAAAATTAAGGGGGGACATGCCTATAGGAAATATGCCGCGCGGGCGAGCTGCCCCGTCGCAAGGTAGCCGCAAAGACTTTGGAGTCGGGTGTAAGGTTCCCCGTTCCAGATGCAGACATTGGGGACTCAGCCACCATGGCAGATCGCCAGACCTCGCGCCAAAATCCCGGTTACGACTTTCAAGGTGCAACGGGCGCATTGAGCGGCACTTAGTCCGGATTTCTCACCACGGAGCACACAGAGAACACGAAGAACAAGCCAAGAGATCGTTTGAAGAAGGTCAGTCACCGGTAGCTACAAGACAGGGTGTTTCCACCGTTTATTGTGGTAGGGGTACTTGCTACTGGTTTTCTCCGTGGTTCCGTGCCTCCGTGGTTTTGATTGTGAGAAATGCGGCACTTAGGCGTTCGCGCGAGCTGAACATTCGAGTTTCATGGGCAGGGGCGCGAGTGTTGAAGCGATCCCCCCATACAGCCGGGGCTCTATGCAGTGTTCGCTTGCGGAATTAGAAATAGAAAATTGGTGCGTCAAAGCCCTCGTGCAGGACCTGAATCAATAGTGAAACGTTAAGTGCAAGAGATCATTACATCTATGAATACAATCATTCCAAGACGAATCGGTGTGGGCGGCGTGTTCCTCGAAACATTTGCCATCCTATTTCAGGCTTTGTTGGTTTCGGTGTCGATGGGTGCCGCGGAGGCGCCGAAGAACTTGGCACTGCGGGCGAAAGCCACGGCTTCGGAATCACAAGGAGATTTGACGCCCGGCAAAGCGAACGATGGAAAGATGGAAACTCGCTGGTCTGGGATTCCCGGGCACAACTCGGGCGTATGGTACGAGCTGGACTGGGATGAGCCGGTGGAAGTTGCCGAGGTGGTTCTGCGTCAGTACGACAACTTCGTTACCGAGTGCGACGTTCAGGTCCGCGTGAAACCGACGGATGCGTGGCAAACGGTGCGGCATTTGGGGAAGCCTGAGGAGCATCTGCCACGAACGGTGGCGATTCGTTTCGCGCCGCGGCAGATTTCGGGCTTGCGGATCGGCAACATTATGAACGGCCCCAGCTTCGATGAAGTGGTTGTTTATCGCCAGGCCTTCTCCGAGGGGATCGTTACGCGGATGGCCTCTGACTTGCGCGGAAACTTTGTCGGGATCGTGACCGACGCGGAAGGTTCGTCGCCCGTTGCCGATGCCGAGGTTACGCTTGCGGGGGCGGGAAAGGCGGGAGATTGGAAGGCATCGGCACGAAGCGACGAGAAAGGGATGTTTTCGATCCCCATGCCGGTTGGCCTGAACGGGCAAATACAAGTTCGCACGGAGGCTGGGGCGGAAAGCGTGAACGTGCCGCCGGTTGAATCGCAGGTTGACGCGGCGGAGTTTGCATTCCGCCTGACGCCGAGAGACGCGCGGCGCAACCCGACGAACCTGAATGGCAAATGGAAGTTCTCCCTCGATCCACCCAAGGATTTTTACCGCGCCGATTTCGACGATCAGGGGTGGTCCGATATCGCCGTTCCGGCCCACTGGGAAATGGAAGGATTTCACAACGCGTCGTATGTTGGCGGCTACCGGCGGCACTTTCAAGCTCCCGGCGGAGCGGGGCGGTGGAAACTCTGCTTCGAAGGCGTTTATAGCGGTGCTGAAGTTTGGGTTAACGGAACGCGAGTGGCGACCCATGAAGGTGGTTTTACGCCGTTCGAGGTCGATGTTACCGATGCGATTCGCAAGGGCGATAATCTGCTGGCGGTTCGCGTGACCCAACATACAACGACGAGCGAACAACTGGATCGCATGAGTGTTTACGCCGACTTTCCGCTGGCGGGGATTATCCGTCCGGTCTACTTGTTTTCCACACCGGCGGCACACGTCGGCAGTTTGGAGATCGATTCCCAGTTTGATAAAGATTATCGTCAAGCAACGATGAACATTCGGACGTGCGTCGTCAATGAATCCACGGAACCGTTTCGTGGTACGCTCGATTTCCGGCTTCACGAGCGGCCGTTGGGCGCGGGGGAAAAAGCGGCCACGGGCGATGAAGTGGCCAAGCAAGAATCGTCCATGCTCGAGCTGAAGCCTTGGGAGAGCAAGGAAGTCGAAGTATCGCTCCCCATCCTGGAGCCGAAGCCGTGGACGGCCGAGCGCCCGAACTTGTATGCCCTTTCGGTTGGCCTGATGAGTGGCGGCACCGCACTTGAGCATTTTGACACGCGGGTGGGGATCCGGCAAACAGAGATTCGCGGTACCGAGATTCTGGTCAACGGCAAGCCGGTGAAGTTCCGCGGAACGTGCCATCACGATTCGCATCCGATGATGGGGCGTGCTGTGACGCCCTCACTGATTCGCAAAGACCTCGAACTGATGAAGAAGGCGAACTTGAACGCCGTGCGGACATCCCACTATCCGCCGTTGTCCGAGCTGCCCGCGATTGCGGATGAATTGGGTCTTTATGTTGAAGATGAAGCGTCGTTCTGTTGGGTGGGTGCCTCCGACGACCTTCGGAACACGCCCCGCATCATTCAATTGACGGCCGAACTGTTGGCGCGCGATCGCAATCATCCGTCTGTGGCATCCTGGTCGATTTGCAATGAAAGTTCTTTTGGCTACGGGTTTGCGCGGAGCCATGAATGGGTGCGGGCCACGGATCCGACCCGGCCGACGAGTGCGGCAACCTCAACGACCCTGGAGATTGCGACCTTGCACAATCCGATCACACTGGCACGAATGCACCAGCAAGAAACAAGTTCCGATAAGCCTTTGCTCTTCGACGAAAGCCTGGCCGTTTTCCAAGGTGAGTTTAACGACGTGGGGGAGATGTGGCTTGATCCAGGCATTCGAGATTATTATGCCGTGCCTTTAATCGAAATATACGACTGTTTGATGAAGAGCAAGGTGACGCAGGGAACGTATATCTGGTGCTGGAGCGACGATTTGTTTTGTGTGCCGAATCGAGGGATTGAATTCGGGCGAGGGGCAACGCGGAGCTTCTTTGTTGTGAATTCGTATCGCATTCCAGGGCGCGGAATCGTGGGCGAATCTCCGTGGGGCGTGATCGACGGATGGCGGCGCGAGAAGCCCGAGTTCTGGATCACGAAGAAACTCCATTCCCCCGTCCGGATCAAGGAGGGGCCGCTGCCCATGCCGGAACCGGGCCAGCCTATCCGCGTACCTGTCGAGAACCAATACGATTTCAGCAATCTTTCTGAGTTGAAAATCCAGTGGTCGATCGGCAACGAACAAGGCGTGTTGCGTGCCGATGTTGCTCCGCGCTCAACCGGGGAGTTGGTCATTCAGCCCGCCCGGCGAGTGGAAGAAGGAGCGGTACTCAGCTTGGAATTCAAGGATAGGGACGACCGGCTCGTCGATGCATTTCGCCTACCGTTGGGCCGCGAGCCGTTGCATGCCGCGCCTGGGGAAAAATTCGCGGCTGGAGACCTCGAACTTCGTTATGAGGATTACTTGTCAGGTTCGTCGACCATCGCCGCTGGCAATGGGTTTCATGTTGCCATCGATACCGAGAACGGGCGGTTGCGTCGCGGCGTAGCAAATGGCGAGGCACTGCTGTTGGAACTCCCGCTTCTGCACGTGCTGCGCACGGCTCGGCCGTTCCAACCTGTTCCCGACCGAATCAGTTGGCACGTTGAAAAGATCGACGTGAAGAAGGTGGGGCCTAACGTGGTCGCGACGGTTGCCGGCAAGTACGACGATTTCCACGGCGGCTATGAAATTACCTTCACACCGGCCGGAAAGATCACCGTTTCCTCCTCGTTCAAGTATACGGGCAAAGACTTTCTTGCCCGCGAGGTTGGCCTGCGGTTTTCCGTGCCGACCGATTGCAATGTGCTGAACTGGGAACGGCATGCGGAATGGAGCGTATATCCGAAGGACCATATTGGCCGGCCCAGCGGCATGGCCAGGGCATTCGAGCCAGGTGCAACGTTCGCCCAAACGGCCGGGCTGCCCATCAAGGTCGAGCCAACGCAAACTGAATCGCCCGCGAGTGCCGTGAACCGCGCCGACGGCTCGAGTGGGCGGGTTGCTGGCGGGCCGCTGCCCGCTGCGTATGCTGGACCTGCGAACGCTTGGTCGGCAGACGTTTCGCCGATGGGAACGAACGACTTCCGAAGCACGAAGCGGAACATCCACTGGGCGGCGATACACTATCCCGAAGGGCCCGGCGTGGTGGTCGAGTCTAACGGGAAACAGCATGTTCGTGCGATGGTCGAAAACGATCGTATCTCCGTCCACGTCAACGATTGGTACGGCGGCACCAACGTGGGGCTGACGGAATGGACAATTAATTATGGCCAGGGCAAGGCGATCCATCAGGGCGATACGATCGATGGAACCGTCACGCTGCAACTCACGCCGCGATTCGGCCGTGTTGACTAATTGTTAGGAAAAGGCATTTGACAAGATCGACAGGATTTTCAGGATGGGAACCGTTGAAGTGTTTGTGCCACAGCCAGGGAGACAGGCACGTTTTGCTGCGTGGACTCCGCAAAATGAACCAGTCCCCGACGATTTCTAAGTGGTGGTCATTACGACCTCAGGGCCGATCAGTTTTTCAATTTGGGCGAGTGTATTGGAAACCAGCCCGAAGCGTAAGCGAGGGAGAAAGCACACATTTCTCTCGCTGAAGCTTCGGGTTCGTGAGTCCTCGTTGTCCCGAACATGAATAACGGATCGGCCCTGATTACGACCTCGAACGACTTGATTTGGTTGATTGTTTTTCGATCCTGTTATCCGGTCTTTTCTTCTTCGTTCAGGCGTGGCCATCGAGTCGGTTTTAGTCCCATCCATGCGATGGTGCCGACCGAGAATGCGATACCGAGGCCGAACGTGTAGGCGGGCCCGGCGAATTCCCAGACGATGCCCGCGAGGGCGCTCGATGCCAATAAAGCAATGCCGGTGGTCAAGTGGAACAGGCCGAAGGCCGAGCCTCGCAGGTGCTCGGGGGCGGTGTCGGCCACGAGTGCGGGCAGTAGGCCTTGGGTTAACCCCATGTGAAGCCCCCACAGACCGATGCCGAGAAATGCGGTGGCGACGCCGCTTGTTGTGGCGAGCACGAGATCGGCGAGGGCGAGAACGGCAAGCCCGATCAACAGCAACCCACGTCGCCCGATTCGATCAGATAGTTTTCCCGCCGGATAAGCGGAGAGGACGTAAGTTGTATTCATTACGGCCAGCGCGAGCGGCGATTGGGCGAGGGGCAGTCCTCGTTCCGTTGAGATGAGAATCAAGAACGCTTCGCTGAATCGTGCGAGGGAAAAAAGCGTGCTGAGTACGACGACGTACCAATAGGGGCTGCCCAGTTCGGCGATTTCTCGCCAGTGCGGGATGAGGGACCGCGAGCGGGTTGCGTGGGGGCGTTCACTTTCCCGCACACCCGCGACCAATGCCACGACGGCCGCCACGGCGGGAAGGGTTGCGATCCAAAACACGGCCCGCACGTTGTTGGCAAGAGCCATCATCAGCAGGGTAGCGGCCAACGGGCCCAGTAGTGCGCCGGTGGTATCGAGGGTTTGCCGCAGTCCGTAGGCCGCGCCGCGATTCTCGGGCGAGGTGGCGTCGGCCAACAGTGCATCACGTGGTGCGCCGCGTAGCCCCTTGCCGATGCGATCGACGGTTCGGGCCACGAATACCCAAGCTGCCGATTGGGCGAGCGGAAACAGCGGTTTGGAAACGGCCGCCAAACCGTAGCCGAACACGACGAGCGGCTTGCGCCGCGTGAGCCAATCGCTCATCACGCCGGAAAAAACCTTCACGAACGCGGCGGTCGCCTCGGCGGCACCTTCAATTATGCCTAGCGACGTGGCCGACGCGCCCAAGGTTGTCACCAAGAACACGGGCAGCAGCGAATGGATCATCTCGGACGAGAAATCCATGCACAAACTAACGATTCCCAAGATCCAAACAACGCGCGGCAAACTAGGGCGGCTCATGGCGTGAACTTACCAGGAGAAACCATTCGCGGGCAAGCCGTCGATTGAGAGGGTAGTGGGGTTTCTTGCGGGAGGAATTGTAGTCCCTTCGCTTCGCGAGGGGAAATCATCTCGCGGAGCGAGATGAGTACATTGCCTGGCATTACTCGATGGCGTCGGTCTCGGGAACGGAGAAGCGGATTTCGGACATGCCGGCGGCGGCGCCGGCGTCGAGCACCATGACGAACTTGCCGTGCGAGGCTTCGGGCGAGCCTGTGATCATCATGCTATCGCGGTCCTCCTCTTGCTTCGCGGTGCGGAGCTTCGTCCTTAGTTCCTGCTCGCTTACGACGGGCTCGTCGTCGACGAATATCTCATCCCTGTCGTCGATGGAAACCATGACGACGCCGGCGTCGTTGGTGATACTGGGAACCGCCTGGACCGTCTTCGACGACTTGGCCTGTGGCACCGGCAAGTGGATCACCGCTTCGAGCGATTGCAGCGACGTCACAAGAAAGAAAATGAGCAGGAAGAACACGATATCGACCATCGCCGTCATGTCGATGAGGTCGTGATGTACATGCGGCTTGCCCATCAGCAGCAGCGCGTGATCGGCGTTCTGGCGAGGTTTGCTCGCGGCCCCGCTTGTGCCGCGAGCCGCGGCCACTTCGGGGGTCGGTACCACCACGCGTGCCCGACAGTTCGGGCAGGTCTTTTCGCGTCCCGCCGAGGTCTCTGAAGCGGAGAGTTTCTTGCCGCAATAGGAGCAGGCAAAGGTGATCTTGCTCACTTTTCCTTCTCCATAACGGCAATGTGAAGTTTGGTGCCTTCGACCCCCGCGGCTGCCGCGACGCGGAATATCTCGCCCAAGCGCACTTTCTTTTCGGCCTTCAGCAGCACATCCTTCTTGCCCTCGGCCAAGCCAGCTTCCACGGCAGCCTGGATACGCTCCTCTTGCTGTGCGCGGTCGACGATGGCGGCCGATTCCTTTCCATCGCCGATGTACAGGTCCACGGATTTTCCATTTAAGCTGCGAGCGAGGGTGAAAACGACTGCTTTCCCCCCTTCCAATGCCGAGCAATGCGTGGCCGATGGAAGCTGAAGGCCCGCCGTTGCGGCCACAAAAGTGACGAGGAAGTAGATGTTCATCATGAACACCAAGTCGACCATCGCGGTGATATCGAACTCTGGCATTTCATTTTCCGACCTGCGAGCAATCAATTCTTCAGAGCCGGTTGTGCCAAAGTTGAGGCTAGGCGAATGCATGACTCAGGAGACCTCTCATTCCGCGTTGTCAGAAACCATCTGTAGGCGGCGGGGGAGTGAGCCGTAGACTATTGACGATCTTTGAAGTAATCGAGCACACGCATGAGGCCCGCGCCCAAGGCATCTTGGAAATTGCGGATTTTCGTCGTGAGGCTGGCAAGCAGGAAGTTGAACGGAATGGCCGTGCCAAGCCCCATCGCGGTGCAGATGAGGGCGATGCTGATGTCGGCGGCGATCGTTTCGGCTTTCACTTGTTCGCCGGTGCCGATGCGGCCGAACGAGGCCATCATGCCTAGCACGGTGCCGAACAGGCCCAAGAGCGGCCCGCACTTGATGGTTGTGGCGATCCAGTTGGTGCGGTAATCCAGGTCGCCCATGACGTCGCGCTGGAGAATCTCCATCACCACTTGCCGAAGTTGATCGTAATTCAACTGGCGATTTACGATGGCCAACTCGATAAGCTGTGGCAAGGCGCGTGGGTCGTCGCCCGTGAGCTCCTCGATCTCAGCGAAGCGGCCGCCTTCGAGCTTCTGGACGATGTCATCCATGTACTCGGCTTGCTCGTCGTGATCGGCAAAGTTGAGTTCCTTGACGCGGCGGAACCCCATGATCACGTTGTACAACCCCCACAGAAAGTTGAGTGCAAGGAAACCATAACAAGTATCGCCCAGCATCTTTGCCAGGTCGTTGATCGTCATCTGCGCAAGAAGAATATTCGTCACGGTTCTTTCTCTCTGGTTCCGGGGCAGCCATCGACCGGCTGCATTCCCCTAGCGTAATCTGCCTTTGGTACGGCCATCAACCCTTTCCTTCCTAATCTTGTGCCCCGCGGCGGCCAACAGCCGGGGGGCGTCCTCGGTGCTCGTTTTCCTTGGTCACGCTTGCCACAACCGATTATACTGCGGGTTCCACTTCTCCATTTCCCGCGAGGCCCCCTGCCATGCTTGCTCGAACACCTTGGATTGCCGCTCTTATGGTGGCGGCCTTGCCGATATTGGGGTTGCCTGGACGCCCTCTTGCGGCTGCGGAACTGGGGCCCCAAGAAGCGGCCGTTTGTAAGAGAATTGGCGTCGATCCAAAGCGGGTGGCCCAACTGGTCGAAAAGCCGCTCTACCAGTTCACCGAACCCGAGGTGGATGCTTATCTCAGGTATCTGACTACGGTCGAGCCCGATCTTCGCAAGCGAATCGTCCACCTGGCCCGCAAGAACATTGGGCAGCCCTATGAATTGTACTTGCTCGGCGAAATGCCGTTTGAACCCTACGATCCGCAACCCATCTACTGCTTGGGAAAGAGCGATTGCCTCGTGTTCGCCGAACACACGTATGCGATGGCGCTCTCGCACAACTGGCCGAGCTTCATGCGGATGTTGCAACGCATCCGGTACCGCGATGGCCGGCTCGGTGTCGTCACTCGCAACCACTATACCGAGGCCGACTGGAACCTCTCGAACGACTGGCTTGTGGAAGACCTGACGGCCCAACTGGCGGGCGACTCGGCCGTAAGTTTTGTGGAGAAGATCGATCGTGCGAAGTTTTTCAAGACGCGGTACGGCCTTGCCGTTGAAGTGCCGGTTGAAGTTCATAAGGACCTCTATCTGCCTTATGGGGAAATCGCGCGGGCGAAAAGCGAGCTACGCGATGGCGACTTTGTGAACGTCGTCCGTGCGATCGTTCGTAAGGACGCCCCGCCCAACGAAACGTTCGGCGGCAGTGCGTTTGTCGGCCACGTGGGCCTCATTGCCCACGGGGCGAGTGGCGAGGTTCACATTATCCACTCGGCAGAGCCGCGTGTCCGCGAGGAGACGCTCGAACAGTTCATCGCCAAGGCGACCAAAGAGAACGGGGCCAAAGACGCCGCCGGTAAACCTCGCCTCGTGGGCTTCAAGTTCCTGCAACTTCGAGAGAACCCCGTCGCCGCGCTCAAGAAAAAAGATGGCCCCGAGGCCCCGCGCGTCACGCTTCCTTCAGGTGCAGAGGGAAAACTATGAGCGATGTTTTGTGTCACAGAGTACACAGAGAGCAGAGAGAGAAAGGTAAGTTGACTCGGCGTATCAAGGTTGTTGGAGCAAGTACTCGTAGCGTCTTCCTATTGAGTCTTGATTGACAAACTAAACGCTAGCAGTTCGGGTATTGCCCTTTATTCCTGCGTGGGGTGCAGCCACTCGTGTTAAGTTTGCAAATCAAGGCTCAACAAGTTCGAACATTCGCGTGTTCAATCTGAATATTCGGATCGAACCCTGTGAAACGTGCCGATCTTGTGGTTTTGTACCTTGATCGTTTGTGGCCAATCCTCTCCTCGTCTATCTCTGTGTGCTCTGTGAACTCTGTGGTTAATAACGCGACCCACGAGTCAACTTGGCCAGCTAAGGGTTCTCCACGATCGTCCGCAAGCAATCGTGGAACCGGCGCATGCCTTGTTCCATTGGTACTTGGTAGGGTCCTTGGCTATTTTCCCCGAGTTGGTACATCGCTTGCCTGCCGGCTTGAAGTTGCAAGGCGGCCGTGTGATCCTCGGAGGTTACTTCGTCCAGCACGGCCAAGCCGGCTGCCACGTAGTCGCGTCGCATTTCAGCGATCTCGCGGTCGAAGTAGTATTCGGTTCGAAGCCTGGTTCGCGTGGGGGAGAGGGGCAGGTAAGTGGTTGTCACCACGGCAAAGGGGTAGTACTCGATCAATTGGCCGGAGAACAAGCATATCCAAATTGCCGCGAAGGGCGGACGGCGGCCGGGCAGCATCTCCTGAAGCACCCGTTGGTATGCCGCAAAATTCGGCGACCCGGCCGCCGGCAGCGGCCAACGCACGTTTACCTGCTCGCAGAAGAACCGCTCGCCACCGACGGATTGCAATGCGCCGCGCAGATCGTTGGTATCCACGAACGCACGAAAGCCTGGATGAACCGCGCTAATGTGGTAATCTTCCAAGTAGATTTCCAAGAACGCTTTCCAGTTGAGGTCATGCTCTTCCTCGTCGATCCGTTCGAGCACGTAGCCCGATGTATTCAACTCGGTCCAACTGGCCAGCGGGGAAAGGACCTCGTGGATCGGTTGCGACCCCTCGAAGAGCAGGCCATTCCATTCGGTAAGCTTGCGTCGTTCGAGATCGAGGCAAGGGTTTTCGGGAAAGTGGGGAGCGGCAACCAGTCGGCCATCCAGGTCGTAGGCCCAGTTGTGGATTGGGCAAACAAGGTGCTTGGCGTGGCCTGAACCGGTTAGCATTTCCGCCTGGCGATGGCGGCAGGCATTGGAGATTAGTTGTGGCTGCCCGTTGTGGCGCACGAGCAGTCGCCCCACTTGTTGCCCGCCAAGCGTTACGTAGTCGCCATCATTGGGCACGAGCGAAACGTGGCCCGCATACCGCGGCCCGGCCGCGAACAGATGCCGCCGCTCGATCTCCAATATTTCGGGATCAAAATACCAAGAAACCGGCAGCCCCACCGAGCAATCCGCCGAGGTTCCCCGATTTGATGAATGTTGCGACATGAAAATGGCCTCAAATCCCTAACGTTCGAGCGATTTTCTCGGATACCCTGGTCCGCAATCAGCAATCCGAAATTGAACCTCCCCAGTTTATTGCACAACGCAGATCGTCTCAAACGTTGGATCGCTGGCATAGGGGGTTGCCCCGGCGGCGAGCAGTTGTTGGCATACGGCGAGCGTTTCAGCCGTGACCGTTTCGCCGGGCATCAGCAGTGGAATTCCCGGGGGATAGAACATCACCATTTCCGCGCACGTTCGTCCTGTGGCCGATGCTCGACGCACCCTCGTTTGCCGGGCGAGCGCGGCCTCTCGTGGCGACATCGCCAACGGCGGGATCGGCGGCTGCAGCAGGCTGGTCGAGGGTTGAGGCCCGAGGGACGAAGGCCGAGCTTTGGGATTGGATCGTGGCTGTTTGCTTACGGCACGGAGGCCCGCCAGGAGCCGGCTGCGAGCGGCTTCGTCATCGCGAGGGCCGAGCACGTACACCACATTGCGGTGGTCGGCCATTTCATCTTCCACGCGGTGTTCGGTGCGAAGGAATCGTTCAGCGTCGAAACCAGTCCAGCCCGCGCCGCTCACATCGACGACCAGCCGCAACGGGTCTTGGGCGTGTTCGGCAAGCCGGGCATCGCGAGCCGCGCAAAAGACACGCAGGGAGGGAATGGCGTCGATTTCATCGGCGAGCTTAGATGCCGCGGCGACCGCTTCCGCAAACAGTGACGTACCTTCCTGCCAAAGCCATCGCCGCATGGCATCTAGCGAGGCGAGTAACAAGAAGCTTCCGCTTGTTGTTTGCAGAAGATTAAGCGCATGTTGAACTCGCTCGGCCGAGATGAGCGAATCACGCCCCACATGCAGTTGGGCCGACCCGACCAACGAACCGAGCGTTTTGTGACAGCTTTGGACGACGATGTCGGCCTCGGCTTCCAGAGCGGGCGGCGGGCCACCGGGGGGAAGGAACTTGAAGTGTCCGCCGTGTGCTTCATCCACGATGACCGGCACACCCCGCGTGTGGCACTCTCGAACCACGGCGGCCAGTTCGCGGGCAATACCGTAATAGCTGGGGCGAGTGAGCAGTACGGCACTTGGCTGAGGCATTGTATCGAGAGCTTCTCGAACGGCGGCGAGGGAAACCCCCAACGCGCCGCACTCGTCTAAGACTTCGTGACGAGCAAAACGGGGCAACGCGCCGGAAAGCACAAGTCCTGCCACGACCGAGCGGTGGACGTTGCGAGGGATCACGACTGCGCCGCCGGGCGGCACGGTGGCCAACAACGCGGTGGAAATGCCGAGTGTCGAGCCGGCCGATAGAAAGAACGTTTCTCCCGCGCCGAACAAGTCGGCTGCCAACGCCTGTGCCTCGCGCACGCATCCGGTAGGATGAAACGTGTTGTCGGTGGCCGTCATGGCCGGCAGATCGAGCGCTAGCCCCGAGCGGCCAACCAGCTCGAACAATTCGGGTGCCGCGAATCGGCCCCCTTTGTGCCCAGGGGTGTGGAATCCGTAGATTCCCGTTCGCGCATAGTTCGAGAGAGTCTCGAAGATAGGCGCTCGCTCGTGATTGAGGTGGCTCGTCACTTGCCAGTCCGCACATTAAGGTCCGAACAAATCCAGGATACCAATAAAACTGCCGAGCCATCGCGGCTCGGCAGTTCACCCGTACATCCTCAACTATTTTTTTAGCCGAGCCGTTCCGGATCGGTGTTGTGAAATCTTGCCGAGCCGGAACGGCTCGGCTATCTGCTGTGCGATCGGGCTCGCGGAACGTGTTGGGAATGCTCTCGCGGTTTCTTACGCATTCTTACGCAATCGATACCGGCTCATCGGCCACGGCCGGTGTGCTATTGGTTGCCTTGGCGCGTCGGCCCTTGCCATTGCCGTTCACTTGCACGCTTGCCAAGCCGTTTGCGCGACCATTCGAAGCCCGGCCGTTGGAGGCGTGACCATTTGTGGCGTGGCCGTTGGTCGAGGCCGATTCGACTTCGATCTCGACGGCACCGACGCGATCGATCCGCAGCGGTTGCATGGGTCGAGCCAATGTAGCCGGGGCAACACCGGCCTTGATGGCCGACAGGATGCCAGCCGCCTCGTAGTAGTTGGCTGCGTAGTGCAGTTGACCCGGGCGGAAGGGCAGGGCACGAAGGTCATTTTTCATAAGGTTCGTGTTGTTCCGAACCGCCACCACGGGGATACCCTGCTCGACGGCCGCCAGTGTTGGCAATCCGACGCAGCCATCGGGAATTACGAGTGCCGAAATATCCTCGGCCGTCAGCACCGAAGGATCGTACGTGCCCGACGGGTTCAGCATGACCTGCGGGGCCCGGTTGAGGCCCTTGAGCACGCAGAACAAGTAGGTGGTCGAAATGACCTCGGCGGCCTTGCGCGGTTCGACCACGCCCCAGCTTTCCGTTCGCAGGGCTTCGCTGCTCATGGTGGGTGCGTGGGCGCTGGGCACATCGAGCACGGTGGAGATCAAGTGGGTGAGGATTGCTTCGACGCCACCCCACGGGTTCGGGCCACCTTCGCCGAAGTACGAGCGATGGAGTTGAACCGTATCGATGTGCGGCGTGATGCGCGTTGCCAGGGCGATCGCGTCGTAGGTATCGCGGCGATCCTTCAGCAGTTCGATCAAATTGCCGAGCCGTTCGACCCGGCCGGTGACGCGGCCCGAATCGGAAACGCCGGTCTGTAGGAATAGCTCTTGGTCGAGCACAACGACCTCGCTGATATCCATGCCGAGCGTGGCCCGCGCGCCTTCGGCGCAGTTGATCGTTTGATCGACCACGTTCGGCGCGTCGCGGCGATTCTCGGTCACCAGCAGCACGCGGTTCTGGCGAACCTTGCGGAGGCCCACCGTACCCATGAGCAACCGGCAGATCAGGCTTCCTTCCGTGTACAAGCAGTTTTCGGTTTGCTCGTTCACGTCGGAGGCGTTCACGACGTTCGGGTGGAGGACCAGTTGGTCGCACACGCGCGAGAGGAGCCGAGCGGCCGGGGTGGCATCGCCGGCGTGGCCGCCGATCGCGCAATCGACGCCGGTCGGGATCAGCATCACGGCGTTGAAAGCGTTCGTGCGGGCCAAGCGTCGTTGGCGGTAATCGAACACGCAGGCTTCCGAATCATCGGAGCCGTACATTTTGGGTTCGACGGCCTCAATTTCGCACTGATGGCCGCCGCGGCCCTTGCCCGTCACGGCCACGCGCAGCGGCGTGACGCCCGTTCCAAACGCGGCGTCTGCGGCATCCTTCAGCACAGCCAGGGGCGAGCGGCCGTTGAAGAGGTGGCGAACGGTGAGTTGTTGGGAAGAAACTTTCATCCTAGTTTAGGCTCCTAATTGGTAAATGGTTCGACTCGAACCTGCCGGGGTCCGCCGGGTGGTCGCCGATTCCGGCCAGGGGCGCATCGCAGCTAATTTCTGCCTGTTGAGTCGACCGCCGCAGCGGTCATCCGGCTTCCTGCTGGAATGCAATTAAGCAACGACAAAAAGAACAAACAACGGTTGAACGGCCGCCGCACGGGGGCAGCCGACAGGCATGAGGGGCTTCTGCCGGGCTGGATAATAGCGATTTGGCCGAACCAGCGGCCAACAGCCCAGAAACTTGCCCCGGGGCGAAAAAATCAACGGCGGATATGCTCGCGCCAACCGCACAAGCACGGCGCGACCGGGATGTGAAGAGTTTCCCAGGTTAGCCACAAACGACGGGATGGCCGGGTCGAGCGAAGACGCCGTCTCTGCTTCAACATGCCAATGGTGAGGGCAAAATTCATCCGCGTCGTTTTCCTAATCTCTTGTGCCGACTTCACCGGCGACAACGGGCCAACTAAACTTTTCCTTTAGATCGGCCGACGAAGCTCACAACTTCGAGAATACTTCGCGCCACAGAATTCTACAATGGCCTGCTAGCTAGTAAAGACCAGTTTTCTCTCTTCAGGAAACTTTTTGAAAGAAATCTCCTTCGCTCGCTTGATGACGAGAGCCGAATCCACGATGCTCGAAGGCCGGTCGAGAGTCGATCGGCGTTAGTCGTCCGTCGTTAGTCGCTAGTCGTCAACTGCGGGCAACCAGCAACCAGTATCCAGCAACCAGCCATGAAACTTCTTCGCTACGGTCGGCCAGGGGGCGAGCAGCCCGGCATCCTTGATACAGACGGCAACATTCGCAGCTTGGTGGGGGTCGTTCCCGACTTGGCCGGCGAGGCGCTCTCCGCGGAGTCGCTCGATCGGCTTCGAGCGATCGATCTTGCCACGTTGCCGCTCGCTGCCCCAAAGTCTGCGCCGCCACGCCTTGGCCCACCGGTCGGGCGAATCGGTAAGCTCATGTGCATCGGCCTCAACTATGCCGATCACGCCACCGAGACCGGTGCCAAGCTTCCCACCGAGCCGCTCCTATTCATGAAGGCGACGAGCGCGATCGTCGGCCCAAACGACGACGTTCGCATTCCACGTGGGTCGACCCAGGCCGACTGGGAGGTCGAACTGGGGATCATCATCGGCACGGCCGCCAAGTACGTAAGCGAGGAGGAATCGCTCGATTACGTTGCCGGCTATACCATCGTCCACGACGTTTCTGAACGCACGTTCCAGAAAGATCGCGGCGGGCAATGGACCAAAGGCAAAAGCTGCGATACGTTCGGCCCCATCGGCCCTTGGCTCGTTTCCAAGGACGAAATCCCCGACCCCCAAAGCCTGAACCTTTGGCTCGAAGTCGATGGCCAGCGCCGCCAGAGCAGCAATACTCGTAACCAGGTGTTCGGCGTTCGCCAACTCGTCAGCTACCTCAGCCAGTTCTTTACGCTTCACCCGGGTGATATCATCTCGACCGGCACGCCCTCGGGGGTCGGCATGGGAATGAAGCCCCCGACCTTCCTTCGCGCCGGCCAAACGGTTCGTCTCGGCGTCGAGGGCCTTGGCGAGCAACAGCAGCGAATCGTCGCCGACTAACGCCCCTCCCCGGCCAAGAGGTGGGGCCGTTTCGGGAAAATAAAGTACTCCTCTCGCTCCGCGAGAGGAGTACAATAATCATCTCGCGGAGAGGTTGTGATTTATTGGAAAATGGGCAACGGGTTTCGGTACAAGTGGTGAAGATGACCGGTTAAAACAGCGGCCTGGCGGCCGCCGCTAATGCGAAATAACATTTCATCATGAGCGCGGAGCGAGATGAGTACAATCAGGTTGATCCGCTATCGCCAGGGAACGTGGTCGGGCTAGGTAATCGCTGTTTTCACCACGGCGAGGGTACGAAGTTGGCGGACAGAAACGAGAGCCAACGCTTTATCGAGCGATTCTTCGGTACACCCGCCCAGCGAACTGCAAAAGCCCGCGGCATCATCTTGCCGCATGAACGGCTTGCGAACCGGCCGACCCAAGCCGAGTAGCTCGAACGCTGCCGAGCGTTCGGCCAGATCGTTCGATCTGGCGACTGCTGCCGAGCGGCCGCCGCTGCCGTGCCGCGAGCCGGGAAGCCGAGGCCCGCTGGCAGCCACCGCCGGATGAGCGGGGGGCGTAGCGGCGGGCGGTTTGGGTCCAGGGTCAGCGGGGGCTTGGTTCGAGCTTGTTGGGGCACTTGCAGCATCGAAGGCAAGACTTGCCGAACTGCTCATTGTGCCGTTGCCTTCCGGCATGCTGTTGCCTTCCGGCATGACGTTGCCGTCAGTCGCCGCCGCGTTCATCGGAATTTGAGTGCCGAAGTTGCTGCGCCACACTTGGTAGTCGCCGGCATCGACTTGGCCATTGCCGTTGCCATCGGCCCCGGTGCAGGGGGGCACGGTTGCGTTGAGCGTCTTCCGCCACAACACGTAATCGGCGGCATCGACCCAACCATTCTGGTTGTAGTCTCCCGATTGCGCCGGCCCGCTAGCCGTTTGATCCTCGTATGAGCCAATATCGGCGGCAGGCCCCACGACACGGGCAAACGATCCACCTCGTTGATCGGCGGAGAGGTTCAGTGAGTTGTCGCCCACATTAATTGCGGGGCTGCCTTCCAGCAGGGCGTGGGTTTTTGTCGGCCCTCCGTTAGCTGCTAGCGGGCCCAAGAGCGGGTCGTCGGTCGATAGGGTCAGCAGTTGCTCGAAATCGTTCTGGCGACGGATCAGGTTGTTGCCTCCTGAAACAACCAATTGCCCGCCCGTATCGGGGCTGATAGAAAGTTCGAGGGCGGAGCTGCCATCTCCCCATTGGCCAACGATCGAGCTGCGCAGGTCGAGCGTGGCGGTGCCGTTTGCCGCGACGACACAGATGCAACGGGCCGCACTCGCCGATTGGTTGGTGAGAGAACTGTTTCGCACGGTCAGGGAGCCATTAAACGAATAAATGCCCCCTCCAAAGTTGCTAGGCACGACGGCCCCCGAACCGCTTTGCGCCCCATTGCCCGAGATGGTTGAATTGGTAATCACCACGGTCGCCTGATCGTTGTAAATCGCACCGCCCGATGCGCTGCCGCCCGTTCCGCCCGCGGCGGCGTTCCCGCCGATCGCGAAGTTTCCCGAGAGGGTGCTGGCTACAATCTCAACCGTTCCCAAGTTGTAAATTGCGCCGCCCCGTCCATCACCGCCAGGTTGCCCGGGGTCGAGTCCGTTGGAACCTCGTGCAACCCCGCCAGAGAGCGTAATGGTTTCGAGTGTTAGGTCGCCGTCGTTTGCGACCAAGAGAAGTCGCATCTCGGGGCCAGCCGATTGCCGGCCAATCGTGATCCCCCCGGCGTTGCCGCGGATGGTTACGTCCGAGGTTACGACCAGTGCGGTGGGGCCGAGGGAATTATCTCCCACCAGCGAAAGCTCGACCGTGCCGCCCGCCAATGCGGGTGCGAATTCGATGACATCGTTTCCCGCCGTATGATTGGCATCGTACAAGGCCTGTCGAAGCGTTCCCGGCGCGCTGTTAAATGCCGAGACAGGGGCATCTGTGAGGTTCGTTACGGTGAACGTTGCCAGCAGGTTTCGCGGTTCGAGCGATTCAAATCGCAGCGTTCGGCAAACACCGAATTGCCTGTTTCGCCCCCTCCGCCTCGTTACACTCGGTTGCATGGTTGGTCTCCACATCATTGAAGGGTGCTCTATCAAAAATGGCAAGAAACACAATCAAGGTACTCGCGGCATCGAGTACAATACGGTAATTGATTGATAGCCGACGACGGAAGTCGGCGATCGAGCGAACGTCCAGCCACCGGCTTCCGCAGGTGGTTGCCGAACTATCTTAAGGAACTCGCTGCAATACGCAATCTTTTTGTACATCCTTTCTTGGGGATTTTCCCAGGATGTTCGGGGATTTGACGGTGGAACGAGAGTTAGCCGTCGACGGAAGTCGTCGGTTTTGCCACGGCATATTCGCCGACTTCTGTCGGTGGCTTAGGAGGATGCCTCATTCAAGGTTCAGCAAGCTGTTGCAGGGCTTTGAGCGAACTCATTGCAACGGCGGCCCTTTCGGCCTCTTCGCAGCCACTTTCCCCCTCTAAACAGCGGCTTGACCCTGTCCGTAGAGACTTCTACACTACCGGTTTACCCCCCGCCAGGCTGAAAAAAGCGGTCGAGCACCGTATTCCGTCACCGGGCGACCCCGCTGCTCCACTCTCCCCTTTGCCAAAGTGAGCCGTGAATTGAAACGGGCAATCATCAGTGATATTCACGGCAACCTGGAAGCGCTCCAGGCAGTGTTGGCCGATATCCGCGACCAGGGCGCAACCGAAATCTTCTGTTTGGGAGATATCATCGGCTACGGCCCCAACCCGTGTGAGTGCCTCGACCTCGTCATCGAGAAATCTCGCGTCTGCCTGTTGGGTAACCACGACCAAGGCGCTCTGTTTGATCCCGAAGGGTT
This sequence comes from Pirellulales bacterium, assembly GCA_020849945.1. GTDB lineage: Bacteria > Planctomycetota > Planctomycetia > Pirellulales > Lacipirellulaceae > JABDGM01. Next base: position 18,743 of record JADZFK010000001.1, read on the forward strand.
CAATACCGGTGCCGAACGGGCCATCTTCTGGACCCGCGACCAACTCGAACACGCTCGTGGCGATCGTGAGACCATAGACCGCCGCTGGGATTTCCTCGGTGCCTTGCCCCGCACCTATCGCGATGGCAGGTGGCTCTGCGTCCACGGCTCGGCCCGCAATCCCGTCAATGAATACGTCTTTCCCGAAGATATCTACAACCAGAAGAAGATGGAGAAACTTTTTGGGCTGATCGAGTACGGATGCTTTCAGGGCCACACGCACGTGCCCGGCGTGTTTACCGAAAGCCGCAACTTCATCACGCCCGATGAGCTCGGCTACACCTACCGCTACGAAGATCAGAAGTTTATGTGCAACGTGGGTTCGGTTGGCCAGCCGCGCGATGGCGACCCCCGCTCTTGCTACGTTATTCAGGAAGACCAGCAACTCACATTTCGCCGTGTCGATTACGACCCGACCGTCACGGCCAACAAGATCTACAATATCCCCGATCTCGACGACTTCCTGGGTGACCGCATCAAGCAGGGAAGGTAGCGGGACTCGCTCGATTGCGCTTGTCGGCCCGATGGCCGCATCGTAGGTCGGCCCGTTTTGCCCGCCACGGGGGTTTTCCGCGATTCCACGTCGAGATCCGAGCCGTTCATTTCCATACATAGCCACAGAGACTTGACTTCGCTTGATTTGCTCTGTCGCCTCGGTGGCTGGATGTCATTCCGACCAGAATTGGATTAGAACAGGGTGTGGGTCAGTTTGAAGAAGTCATAGCGATGCGCTCGCTCCGAGACCGGAAAGTCATCTCGCGGCGAGATGACGCCATTCAAACGGCCCCACTACTTTAGAACAAGAAAAGGCCCGCACGTTGGAACCTCAACGCTTCGATTATCAGCGATTTATCGTATTCATGGCGGCTTCGCTGCTTGCGATGTTCGCGTTTCGCACACTCTTCCCTCCTCCTCCGCCGCAGAAGGCACCGGCAGTGGCCACGGCCGACGAGGCTAAGAAGGGCGGTGAACCAAACAAGCCGGGCGAGAAGGCGCATCCGCCCGTCGTTGCGGACGACAAGAGCGGCCAGCCGGCCGCCCCCAAAGCAGATCAGCAGGCCGCCATCAATGCCAAGGCCGCCGAGGCTGCGGAGGCCCCGGCCCCGCCCGCCGCCGCGCCCGATCAACCTGGCCAACTTGCCGCGAGTGAAGCCCCCGTGCGTTACGTAACGATCGGCTCGCTCGATTTCGACAGCGACTATCGGATGCTCGTTACGCTTACCAGCGCGGGCGCGGCCATTGAACGCGTGGAGATGGCTAGCTCGCGATTCCGCGATCAACACGATTGGACTGGCTACCTCGGCGAATTAGCGCTGAAGGATGTCCGCGGCGGTGCCGAGGTGCGAGTCGTTGGGGCGGGCACACCGGCCGCGCGGGCCACTGCCGATGGCAAATCCGCCCCGCTCGAACCGGGCGATGTCATCGTGGGTATCGGTGCTTCACAACCCAAACCCGTCAACAAGTCGAGCGATCTAACGGCTGCGTTGGCCAAGCTCAAGCCACGCGACGAGATCACGCTTCAGGTGAGCCACGGCGAAGCCGAGCCTCAACCGCGAACGATCCGCCTGGTACGAAGGCCCTTTGCCGTTGTCCGGCCCGAGGCCGACAATTTCCACCTTCGCGGCGCGGCCCTACCGGCCAATTTCGTCGATCGGCCTTCTTTCCTCCTTACGCTGGCCTCGGTGAACGGCGCGAATCTCTTGGAGAAAGAGGAGGTCGCCAAGCAGTGGTCGAATCTCCTCGAAACCGGTACGTGGGAGCTTGTCGCCCACGACGAAACCTCCGCCACGTTTCGCCGATCCCTTCCCGAACTGAAGCTCGAACTCGAAAAGAAATACGTGCTGGAAAAGGCCCCGGCCGACAAACGCGACGACCCCGCATACCCGGCCTATCATCTCCAGTTCTTCGTTCAGCTGCGCAACACGGGAACAGCAAAGCAGCAGGTGGCGTATCGGCTCGATGGCCCTACGGGCATGCCCGTGGAAGGTTGGTGGTACACTCGTAAGATCAGTCAACGTTGGGGTGGAGGCGGCATGCGCGATGTTGCCGTTCGTGTCGTCGGTAGCCAGGAGCATGCATTCGACGATGCCCAAATCGCCAAGGGCAATGCCACTCCTATCGGCAATGAAGCGGCCCTTGCCTACGTGGGCGTCGACGGTCAGTACTTCGCGGCGATGATGCTGCCAAAACTCGCCGCCCTCGACGACATTTGGTTCGATTCCACTGAGGCTGTCCTCATCGGTTCCAAGCTTGCCGATCATGATTTGGCTTATTCCAACGTCACTTGTCGCCTTACCCGCGGGGCTCTCGCGCTCGAGCCCAACGGCACCTGGACCGACGAATACCGCGTGTTCCTCGGCCCCAAACGCCCCGCTCTGCTGGCTCAATATTACGCGGCCAACGACAAGAACTACTCGCTCAAGGATATATTGTATTACGGTTGGCCCATTTTCGGTGCTGTTGCCCAGGCGATGCTGGCCATTTTGCACTTCTTTTACAGTATCGTCGGCAACTATGGCATCGCGATTATCTTGCTGACCGTACTCGTTCGCAGTGCGCTCTTCCCGCTCAGTTACAAGCAAACGAAAAGCATGGCTCGCATCCAGGCGCTCAAGCCCGAGATGGATCGGATCAACGAAAAATACAAGAACGACCTCCAGAAAAAATCGCAAGCCACTCAGGAACTGTATCGCAAGCACAACATCAACCCGATGGCCGGCTGCCTGCCCGTCTTCTTGCAATTGCCGATCTTCATCGGGCTTTATCGAGCGTTATCGGTCGATGTCGAGCTGCGCCAATCGCCGCTCTTCGGCAGTGCCATCAAGTGGTGCTCGAATCTGGCCGCGCCCGATATGCTTTGGAACTGGTCGGCCATCATGCCCGACTTCGTTACTAGCCGCCAGGGCTTTTTCGGTCTCGGCCAATACCTTAACCTGTTCCCCCTCATCACCGTGGTTCTCTTCTTGGTCACCCAAAAAATGACCATGCCCGACCCAACGAACGAGCAGGCCGTCGTTCAACAGAAGATGATGAAGTACATGACCGTCTTCATGGGCCTTATGTTCTATAAGGTGCCTAGCGGCTTGTGCTTGTATTTCATTACTTCGAGCCTGTGGGGCATCGCCGAACGCAAGTTGCTTCCCAAGGCCAAGCCAGCCGAGGCTTCGCCAGCGAACACTCCTTCTTGGCCCCGTATCGAGCGCAATCGAAAGAAATAATTCGCCTTCCCACTCCCTGTTCAACCGTGACGCACTCGCGGAGCGGCTGTGATGTTTTGAAAGTGGGTAACCGTTAGCGGCACAAGTGGCAAAGCTAACCGGTGAGAACAGCGGCCAAGCGGCCGCCGCTAACTCGAATGAACATTTCATCACAAGCTCGGAGTGTGCCTCACGTCTGGCTGCACCCTTCCAGGTGAAACCCTATTCGCCATGCAGTACCGCGTTGAGGATACTATCTGTGCCATCGCCACGGCCCGCGGCGGAGCAGCGCGCAGCATGGTCCGCATCAGCGGGCCCTCGGTGGTGGGCATTGTGGAAGATGTGTTTCAGCCCCATGAACATGTTGCGCTTGCATCACTGAAAAAACCCCAAGTCATCGAGGGCAGCCTCCGCATCGGCTGGCAATGCGAGGATTCTCATAGTACTCATCGCGCTTCGCGGGATGAAACTCGGCTCGAAACCCGATACGAATCTACGATCCCCTGTGACCTGTTCTTGTGGCCCACCGCGCGCAGTTACACCCGCGAACCAGTTGCCGAATTGCACACCGTGGGTTCGCCGCCTGTGTTGCAGGCTGTGCTGGCAACCGTTTGCCGCGCGGGTGCCCGCCTGGCCGAGCCGGGCGAGTTCACCTTGCGTGCCTTTCTGGCCGGCCGATTGGACCTGACGCAAGCCGAGGCGGTACTCGGCGTTATCGATGCCCACGACGAGAGCGACCTCCACACCGCGCTCACCCAACTCGCCGGCGGCATGGCTCGGCCGATGCACGCGCTCCGCGAAATACTGCTCCAGCTCTTGGCCGAGTTGGAAGCCGGGCTCGATTTCGTCGAAGAGGATATCGAGTTCATCACGCGCGACGAAGTGCTCGCACGTCTCGAACAAGCGCACACCACGCTGGTCGAACTCGCATCGCAGCTTACGCAACGCCACACGACCCAGGTGCTGCCGCGCGTGGCGCTGCTAGGCGAACCGAACGCCGGGAAGAGCAGCTTGTTCAATGCCTTGGTGCAACGCTTTGCGGCGAGCGCCTTGCCAAATGTTGTCGGGCCAACTTCCGCGATCGTTTCGCCCACCAGCGGCACCACCCGCGATTACCTGACCGCGACCCTCGATCTTGGCGGCTTGAAATGCCAGTTGATGGATACGGCCGGGATCGACCCGAACCCCCACGTAAGGCCCTCGGCCACCGGGTTTACAACGGCACGCGCGACGGCATCGATCGAAGCGGCCGCCCAGGCCGCCACGGCCGATTGCCGCCGCCAGGCTGCCGTGCGAATTTGGTGCATCCCAATGCCTGCAATCCCCGCTTGCGAAAACGATCCGGCCATCGCCACGCGGTTCGAGAGCTTCGTGCCGCCCGACTGCGAGCTGGTCGTCTTCACCAAGTCCGACCTCGTCGATTCTCGGCAACGAGATCTACTCGGCCATGTTGAAATCATCGCTTCAACTGCCGCGCGGGGCAGGGCCGCGGCACTTGCAACCAGCAGTACCACGGGCGAAGGGCTCGATGCCCTTCACGACTCGTTGCGTGCGATGCTCGTTGCCCTTTGGCCAGTGGAACGCAGTGCCGTCGTAGCCAATACGGCCGACCGCTGCCGCCAAAGCATCTTCCAAGCCACCGCGGCAATCGACGAAGCTCGCTCATCGGCCGCCGCTCGCGCCGGCGACGAATTCGTGGCTTCCGAACTTCGCACCGCACTCCACGAGCTAGGCCAGGTCGTTGGCACGGTCTACACCGAGGACCTGCTCGACCGCATCTTCCGCACCTTCTGTATCGGCAAGTAGTCGAATGCCGGAGAGCGACTCGCCGTGCCGACACATTGCGTTCCACACATGCCTTTTGAGCAGGAGGCAACGGGGGAAAGAGAGGAATTCAAAAGGCTTTGTCTCAATGACCCGAGTACCGATTCAGGCAAGACCAAGTAGGCAGGTATCCACGAACCTTCCCCCAACCCCTCCCAAAAAGGGAGGGGAGTTCTGAGACAAATTCCGAGACCGTCCGAGACTTGCCGTCGAATGTTTGGAGTCCCGCGGCGGAAGCCGGCGGTTCGTGGCCGCATCACTGCGGCTTCTTGTGATCCTGGTACACTTTTTCGTGGCTACCGCGTCGTCGAGGTTACTCGGATTCGCTCGGCTGTGTCGCCGGCTTCGCGGTATCGGGCACGACGAGATCGATGACGCCGCCGCCACTGGGGATTTCGATCGAAAGCTGTGCCGATGCGAACAGGCTGTTCCCATACGGTCGGCCCGGGCCGATGTTCTGGCCGTCGCAACCCTGGATGGCGAATACATTCGCCCCCGGCGAGCAGCCCTTCGAGTTTTTGCCACGCGTATCGTACCTGCCGTTTCGGATCAGTGCGAACCCTTGCGGGCCTTTGTTGCCCTTCCGTGTGTCGGGATTGATGAAGATCACTCCATTCGGCACAGGCTGCCCCTTCCACGTAACGGCGCCGGAAACATCGTCACGCTTCGGGCCACTTTCGCCGCAGCCGCCACAAACCAAGATCAACGTACTTAAGCCGATCAACCAATGACAATGAATTATGTGTCGCATGAAAATATCTAGAATGCGGGGTTTCATAGTGCAGGGTTAGTTCAAAGTCTGCATTTCATTTACGGGCAGCCGCCGACTTTCTCCGTCGGCAGCCCCGTCGATTCACTGTCAAATTCCAGACGGACTGAACCAACGACTAATGACTAACGACCACCGACCAACGACCAACCACTAACGACCAACGACCAACGACCAACGACCGGCGTCCAGCACTTATCAGGGGAGCGAAACCACCTCCCCCATATCTCGGCTGCCGAAGGCTTGATAGACGGGGAAGTCGATGTTTTCAGTGATGAATGTGGCTGAGCCATCGCCAAATGAAAAGTGCGTACCGCCCGGGTGGAGGCTCGCAAACGGTGCGTTGTTGCCCTCGTTGACAGGCTTGAGCGAATTGATCGCATACCGCAGATTCCGGCACGCACCCATGAAATCGCGGGCTGTGTAACCGATCCCCACGCCTCGGACCCAGGCATCGCCATCCCACGAATCGATCGTCTTGTCCAGGTCCACCAATTCGCCCACCAGGAAGGTCTTGGAAAGCCCGTCGGTGGCTCGGCTCAGCTTGACCTCATACTCATACACGAGCAATCCATGGTCTGAAGCACCTCCACGTTTCGGCGGGGTGGCCTTTGGAAACAACGGGTTCTCATGGTACGTGATGCCACCCGGTGCCGTGACAGGCCCGGCCACGCCGGCATAGTGCGAAACATAGCACTGCGTGCCGTCGGTGAGTGTGCTCGATCCCTTTACAGAACGTTCATACTCTTGGGCGGATGGGCACAGGAACAACCCAATGCGGTACTTGGCCGAAAAGTAGAGACCCTTGTGGACCTGCCCGGTAGGCTGCGATTCACCGTCGTTATTGGGCCCGAGGTGTACCGAGCCATCCTTGAACGCATTGAGCGATTGCATTTCGTCGTACAGGGCGCTTTCTTCAATGTACGGAAGTATGAACACCCGCCATGCCAGTTGATTGCTGATCTTCCCGCCCGGCGGAAAGGTGCCGGTCTTATCGGCATACATGTGGCAACCCAGTGCAAGCTGCTTCAGGTTGTTGACGCACTGCGTTCGCCGCGCTGCCTCGCGCGCCGCCTGAATCGCCGGCAACAACAGCGCCACCAAGATACCGATGATTGCGATCACGACCAACAGTTCCACTAAGGTGAACGCATGTAGGGGTCGAGGGTCGAGGGTCGAGGGCCGAGGGCCGGAAAGCAGATTTCGGATTGCGGATTTCGGATTTCGGATTACCGAACGCCGAAATGCAACCTCGAAACGATTTGTCAAGCAGTTCAGATCCCCTGCCGACCGCAATCCGCAATCCGCAATCCGCAATCCGAAATTAGCTTGGGTTGCCCGGCGCGCGGTTCGATCCGCGGCGAATGGTTTCACGGTCATGATACGCCTCTCCCTTGCATCGAGCCTCCTGGCTGCCACCAATTCTCCATCCGAAACAAACTCCACGACTTCCACAGTGCTCAAACCTGCCCACGAACTCCGCGTCGTGCGGAGCATGCCAGCCCAAGGGCAAGCGTTGCGATCATGGCAACGCAGGTCGGTTCCGGAACGGCTGCCCCGCCGCCCAATGAACTTCCGCTGCCGCTCGTATTGCCGAAGCGGGCACGCCACTCCGTGTAATCCTCCGGCGTGTTCGAGCCAATCGTCACGACTTCATTCTGCAGGGTGCCACCCTTGCGCCAGAGCACGTAATCGGCGGAATCGACCACGCCGTTGCCGTTGTAGTCGCCCGGTACGCCGCCGGCG
>JADZFK010000002.1 GCA_020849945.1 Pirellulales bacterium
GAAACACCACCTGGTTTTTTTCGACGGCCCGCTTGTCGAACACCTCGGCCGGGATGTACTTGGGTGCGATATCGATCCCTTTTTCGCGGGCATCGTCGAGCACGTTGGGGAAGAGGCCCATCTCGAACTCGAAGCCGAGGATATCGACCTTCGTAAGGTTCCGTTTGCGGCATTCGAGGATGATTTCCTCGACGAAGCGGCGGGTGACGGGGAGGTTGACAGGCCCGACGACGACCATTCGGCCTCCGCGTTTGCCGTGGAACGCGGGCGAGTTGGCCACCGGCTCGGCGCGGTACGCCCGCAGGATGAGGTCGACGAACGCGGCCTCCTTCTCGGCAAGCTGCTTCTCTTGCTCGGCCTCGCGGAGGTTGGGGTTGATCCCAACAAAATGCGCCCGTTCGTATTTGCCGAGGTTGAGGATTTCGAACGCGCGGTAGTTGCGGCCCTCGGCCTTGAGCGAGCGCTGGACGCCGATCATGCGTTTGCGGGTGGTGTGGATGGCGAACTTGCCGAGATCGGCGACGATCCACTTGCGGCCAAGCTTTTCGGCGACCGCGGCCATTGTCCCTGAGCCGCAAAAGAAGTCAGCAACTAAATCGCCTTCGTTGGAGGAGGCACGGACGATACGTTCGGCTAAGGCCTCGGGCTTCTGTGTTGCGTAACCTGTACCTTGCTCGTCATTGCGGAAAATCGACTGAATGTCATCCCAGACGTCACGCATTATGACATTTCGATATTTCTGTCCAGGCTCACCGACTCCGCACAATTCGCAGATTTGATCTCGCGCAACGCCTAGGCGTTTCCCCGAGTCGGTATGTGGTTCTGGAAGTGTTGGGACATACGATTTTTGAGTCAGTTGATTGAAAACGGCCGTCTCGTTTCTAGTGAATGCTAGAAGGTCATCGTGCTTCTTTGAGAAACCAAGAGATTCCGGGATCCCGCCAGTTTTATATCCCCAAATTACGTGATTAAGGAAGCGATCTTTGCCAAATACTTCGTCGAGAACCATCCTCATATATCCATTGACTCGCCAATCGCAATGCACATAAATGCTGCCATTCTCCGCTAGCAGATCGCGCATGAGGATGAGTCGTTCGTAGATCATGGCGATGAAGGAGTCGGCGCCTTTTCCCCAGGTGTCGCGGTAGGCGATTTCTTCGAGGATGCTGGGGTTCTTGGTGAACGTGTCGTCGCCCCCCGTTGCTGAGGGAATGGCGATGTCCATGCTGAAGTCGGCGCCGACGTCGAAGGGCGGGTCGATGTAGATCAGCTTGAGGCCGCCCTCGCGCTCGATCTCGTCGCGCAGCGGGCCGTGCAGCAGGCTGGAGAGGATGAGCTTGTTGTCGCCCCAGATGAGCTTGTTGGTCCAGCCCTTGAGCTGCCGTCCGCGGGCGTCCAAATCGAACATTAACGATTGCTTGTCCCTGCCCCCCGCATCCTGCATCCTGCCCCCTTCCGCGCGCGGCTCGTCCACGTGCTCGATCGTCTGGAAGGGCAGCACGACGTTGGTGACTTCGCTGGTCTTGCCGTTCCAAACCAGCTCGACCTCGCGATGGTCGTCGAAGAGGAGGAAGCGGTACTTTTCGGGGAGGGGCTTATCGGCCTGCAAGTGGCGGATAACATCCTGCTTTTCCTGGTCGGAGAGGCGCGGCATGGCGGTCCCTATCGCAACGAAAGGTGATGGAAACGAGGAGAAGACATGTAAATGGCTCGTCACGAGCGTAGCTGATTATGCCGCCAGAATGAGGGGGCTGCAATTGGCGGGGGGAAACGCCCAGGGCCGAACCGTTATTTATACTTCGGGGCTGCGAGGACTCTCGAACCCGAAGCGTCAGCGCGGGAATGTGTGCTTTTTCCCTCGCTGCCGCTTCGGGCTGGTTTCCAATGCACTCGCCCAAATTGGATAATTGATTGGCCCTGTGTGCCGGTCGGCTTGCTTGAAAAGTGGGCGGGCGGTTTGGTACAAGTGGTGGAAGCAAGTGGTGGAGTTAACCGGTTATTGATCCATGCGCAGCGAAAGACCCATTGTTCGTTAAACCCCGAGCCAGCGGCGAGGGAGAACCTCGAATCCCGTCGCCGTTGGCTCCGGGTTAAACACCCCGTAAGGGTTCATTGGTAGCGCAGTCATCAATAAAACAGCGGCCTGGCGGCCGCCGCTAATGCGAATCTACATTTCATCACAAGCTCGGAGCGAGATGAATACATTCAAAGGAAGCCTTTACCAATGGCCTAAACCACTAGACGGATGGCATCCGGCCTGTTCCATTGCCGTGAACGAGAGGCATCGGATGGCCGGTCGCCGAAGTTAGGTCGTCAAGCAAGTCAGCAGGAAAGGGAACTGCCCTATGTCTAGCGAAAAACGCGGGAAGAAGCAGGAGAACAAAGCGGCGAACGGTTGGGCCTCGCTAACGTGGGATGATTTGGACCGTTGGGCGGGAAGCCGCAGCGTATCGCGGGGGCGTTCCTATGAGAACCAAGGCCGAGTGAAGGGGCTGGCCATCTCCGAGGACGGGCGATTGCTGGCGACGGTACATGGCGGCGAACGCTACGTTGTTTCGGTTTGGCTCGTTGCCGGCAAGAAACTCGACAAGATCGATTCGCAATGCACGTGCCCGGTCGGCCTCAACTGTAAGCATGCCGTGGCGACCGTCGCCGCTTACCTGCAAGCCTTGACGGACGGCGTGGCCGTTCCCTTGGCAAAGAAAAACGACCCGCGATGGAACAGCACCGAGGACGAGTATGAGGACGACTTTGATGAGTGGGACGACGAGGAAGAAGACGAGGAGGAGTCTTACGATGAGGAAAAGGAGGACGAGGTAGTCATCAAAGCGAAGCCGGCGAAGCGAGGTCGGCCACCCCGGAAACAAACTCGGGCCGAATGGGATGAAAAGATCAAGCAGCATATCCTTGCCAAGAGCCGCGAGGAATTAGCGGAACAAGTTCTCTCGCTCGTTCAGCGATTTCCCGAGTTGCGGGAGGAGTTCCGGGAACGGCTTGCCCTGAGCGAAGGCGACGTGGACCGCCTTGTGAACGAAGCGCGGAGGGAAATACGGGATCGAACTGAGGAATTCGGTTGGCGGAACCATTGGCAGGGCGATGGCCATACGCCCGACTACAGCCGGCTGAAACACCGGCTCGAGCGATTGGTCGAGCTTGGCCATGCGGACCAAGTCGTGGAGCTGGGGCGCGAGTTCATCAAGCGGGCGAACGACCAGGTCGGGCAATCGGACGACGAAGGGGAAACGGCGATGGCGGCGGCCGAATGCCTTCCGGTGATGTTCGCGGCGGTCGAGAAGTCGACGCTAACCGGCCCGCGGAAGATACTGTTTGCCATCGATGCTTGCCTGCTAGACGAGTACGACATGGTTGACGATTCGGCAAACGTCATTCTCGACGCGAAATGGAAGCCCGTCGAATGGTCGGTCGTAGCCGATGAATTAGCCAAACGACTTCCGAAACCAACGAAGAGCCAAGGCGATGCGTGGCATCGAAACTACGAGCGAGACCGTATTAGCGACTGGATGATCCGCGCATTGGAGAATGCTGGGCGCGAGGAGGAATTGCCGGCGATTTACGAAACCGAAGCGAGGGCGACCGAAAGCTACGTTCGGTTGGTCCGATATCTGATTGCCAACAAGCGGTTCGAGGACGCGGGGCGTTGGGCCAAGGAAGGCATCGAAAAGACCCGCGAGAAGTCGCCGGGGATCGCCTCGTCGTTGGCCACGTTGTTGTGTGAGGTTTCGCGCAACCGAAAACAGTGGAATGTGGTTGCCGCCCATGCGGCGTGGCAATTCTTCGATCGGCCCGGAACAAGCTCGTTCGACGAGCTGATGACTGTTGCCGAAAAGGCCAAGTGCGGCAAGCAGGTGCGAGCGGCGGCGGTCCAGTTCTTGGAGACGGGGAAGTCGCCGTTTGACTGGATCGCTTCGCCCAAAGAGGGGCAGAAGCTTCGCGTGGATTCTGCGTGGCCGCTTCCGGTGCTGGATTATCTTGTGCCCCTGATGCAACCGCAGGAACAGAGGTACGCGCCACAAGGGCCGCACTACGACATCTTGCTCGATATGGCCATTGCCGCGAAGAAGCCGAACGATGTGCTCACTTGGTACGACAAGATGGTTGAAGGCCGGAAGGGTGGAGCGCGGGGATTTCAAGGGTATTCCAGGAGATACGACGATAGCGTCGCCGCGGCGGTGGCCGAATCTCATCCCCAATTGGCCTTGGATATTTACCGTAAGGGATTGGAGGGCGTATTGCCGCAGGCCCAGGCCTCTGCCTATGAATCGGCGGCGGGGTATCTCAAGAAGATGCGACCGATCATGAAAGCGCTGGACCGCGAATTGGAGTGGAATACGATGGTGGCGGACATTCGGCAGAAATACCGGAATCGCCCCAAATTCATAGAACTCTTGGACCGGCTCGACGGCCGAACCATCTTGCAGACGAAGAAGGCACGCGCGGGCCGCCGTTGAAAAGAGGATGGACCACGGCTGCGCCATCGTTTGCGTTAGTACCGCAGTCAATGAAAACAACAGGCCTTCAGGCGAGCATTTCGAAAAATTTGCCAGTTGCGGAACCTGGTAATTCCGTTATACTTACGGGTTCTTTACGAACGGTACATAACGGAGTTTGGTGAGACTCGGTTTGCAATTACGAGGTGCGCAATGGCTCGGCAATGCAGTGTTTGTGGCAAGGGTGCTCAACTGGGCAATCAGGTAACCACCCGTGGTAAGCAGAAGTACCTGGGCGGTGTCGGTACGAAGGTGACGGGCATCAGCCGCCGTAAGTTTAAGCCGAACTTGCAACGGGTGAAAGTTTCGACGCCGAACGGCACGCACAAGGCGGTGCTCGTGTGCGTACAGTGCATTCGCAGCGGCGGCGTGACGAAGGTCGTTCGGTCGGCTCCGTTCAAGGTTCCTCACGAAGTCGCCAAGAAGTAGTGCATGAGCCTCTCACGTGTTGAAGTCGAGAAAGTCGCGCTCCTCAGCCGACTGCGGCTGAGCGATGCCGAGCTCGACACGATCACGGCCGATCTGGCGAAGATTGTGGGTTACGTCGATCAGTTGGCGGAGGTCTCCACCGAGGGCGTCGAGCCGATGGCGCATGCGATTGAAATCACGAACGTCTTCCGCGACGATTCGAGTTCTGAGAGCCTGCCGCGCGAGGAAGCCTTGGCCAACGCGCCGCATCACGATACCCGCGGCTATCTTGTTCCTGCCGTATTGGGCGAGTAACCTTCGCCCGATGGCATTCTTATTTTCAGCCGCGAGGCTTTGCACTTTCGTGCGGTGGCTTTGCGTTTCGCGTTGGCCCGTGTAAAACAAAGGCACGGGTCGAGTTGGTTTTTTTGTGCGAACGCGTTCCATGCCATTCTTTGAACAATCTGCCGCCGAGCACTTGCGTAACCTGGAAACGGGCGAGGTATCGTCGGTCGATCTAACGCGATCGTATCTCGATCGCATCGCCGCGTTGGATGCTCGCGTTGGAGCGTTTTTGCGAGTTGATTCGGAGGGTGCTTTGCGGCAGGCGGCCGAGGTGGATGCCAAGCGGGCCCAGCGTCGGCCGGTTGGCCCGCTCGGCGGGTTGCCGGTGGCGGTGAAGGATATTTTGTGCGAGCGTGGGCAACCGACAACCTGTGCCTCGCGCATCCTGGAGAATTTTCGCCCCCCCTACGACGCGACCGTGATTTCTCGCCTGCGGGCGGCCGATGCTGTGCTCATCGGCCGCACCAACCTGGATGAGTTCGCGATGGGCGGCTCGACCGAAAGCTCGGCGTTTCAAGTGACGCGGAACCCGTGGGACCTGGAACGAACGCCCGGGGGTTCGAGCGGTGGCTCGGCCGCGGCGGTGGCTGCGGGGTTCGCGCCGCTCGCCATCGGCACCGATACGGGCGGCTCGATCCGCCAGCCCGCGGGCCTGTGCGGCGTCGTCGGCATGAAGCCCACCTATGGCCGCGTGAGCCGCTACGGCGTTGTTGCCTACGCCAGCAGCCTCGATCAGGTTGGCCCGTTCGGGCAATCGGTTGAAGATGTTGCGATGCTGCTCGAAGCCATCGCCGGACACGACCCGCGCGACGCCACGTCGCTCAACGAACCGGTGCCTGCCTACACGAAAGAAGTTGGTTTGCCGCTCGCAAATTTGCGGGTCGGTTGGGTCCGCGAGCACTTTGGCCAGGGATTGGATGCGGACGTAGAAGCCGCCGTGCGCGCGGCGCTCGGCGTGTATGAATCGCTCGGGGCCACGCTCCATGAAATCTCGTTGCCTCACGCCAAGTACGCGGTGGCCACGTATTACGTCATCGCACCGAGCGAGGCTTCGAGCAACCTGGCGCGATACGATGGTGTTCACTTCGGCCATCGCACGAATGAAAAAGAGATGCTTGCCGAACTGGCGGCCGACCGGAAGCAACTGGAAACGGCGTGCGATCGGCAGGGCCTGGACCGGCTCGATTCGGCGCTGGTGCGGATGTATCGTCGTTCGCGGTCCGAGGGATTTGGCCCCGAGGTGAAACGGCGAATCATGCTGGGCACCTACGCGCTGAGCGCCGGTTACTACGACGCCTACTACCTGAAGGCCCTGAAGGTTCGCCGACTGATCCGGCAAGATTTCGACCGGGCGTTCGGGCAGGTGGACCTCATCGCCGGACCGATTACCCCGGCCCCGGCGATCAAGATCGGCGAACTGGCTGGCGATCCGCTCGCCATGTACTTGCTGGATATTTACACGGTGAGCGCCAACCTTGCGGGCCTGCCAGGCCTGTGCCTGCCGTGCGGGCGATCGGCCGCGGGCCTGCCGATCGGTTTGCAATTGCTCGCCCCGCCACTTGCCGAAGCCCGCCTCCTCCGCGGAGCACGCATGTACGAACAAGCCACCACGTGGAACACGACCCATCCCGAATTGTAGTTTCTATTTCTTCACCACAGAGAACACAGGGGACACGGAGAATACTGAAGAGAGATAAGATTGAACACCCAGGGGCTACAAGACTCCTAATCTTATGTGAATTCATGGAACTGAATGAGATTACGGGCCAGATCATTGACTCGGCGATTCGAGTGCATCGTGTGCTTGGACCAGGGTTGCTGGAGTCTGCCTATGAAGCGTGTTTGCTTTTCGAATTGAAGAATCGCGGCATGGAAGTTCGCAATCAAGTTCCTCTTCCAATTCGATACCAAGAGGTTGTGGTCGAGGTTGGTTATCGAATCGATTTGTTGGTAGAAGGAACGGTAATTGTAGAACTCAAATCGGTAGATACAATTGCACCCATTCACAAAGCCCAATTGCTCAGTTACCTAAAGCTAAGCCGGAAGAAAGTTGGTTTGCTTATCAACTTCAACGTGGAACTTCTGAAGAACGGAATCACACGAATTGCGAACTGAAGTCACGATGCAAACATTATATTGATTGCTTTTCCCAAGTAACTCCTTTCTTTCTCCGTGTTCTCCGTGCCCTCTGTGGTGAATAAGCCCATGAGCGAAACTTATACCACCATTATTGGCCTGGAAGTGCATGTGCAGTTGGCGACGGATAGCAAGCTATTCTGTGGCTGCAGCACGCGTTTTGGGGCTGAGCCGAATACGCAGACGTGCCCGGTGTGTATCGGCATGCCTGGCACGTTGCCGGTGATGAATCGTCGCGCGTTCGAGTTGGCGTTGCGGACGGCGGTGGCGCTCGATTGCGAGATTCCCGCTTTTACGAAGTGGGATCGCAAACAATACTACTACCCGGACCTGCCCAAGAACTATCAGATCAGCCAGTACGACTTGCCGATGTCGCAACATGGGCACCTTGATATCCGCGACCCTAAAGGGGCGTTCGCCACGAAGCGCGTGCGCATCTTGCGGGCCCACTTGGAAGAAGACGCCGGCAAGAGCCTGCACGACGAAGTCGCCGGGAAGGGGGATAGCCTCATTGACCTCAACCGCACCGGTACGCCCCTGCTCGAAATCGTCACCGAGCCGGACCTTCGGAGCCCGCTCGAAGCCAAGACATTCCTGAGCGAACTCAAACTGCTACTCACTTACATCGGCGTCTCCGATTGCAACATGCAGGAAGGGAGCCTGCGGGTCGATGCCAACATCAACCTGCACATCCCGGCATCTTCAACCGATCCGCCGCGGCCCGGTTGCCCCAGCGACCAAGGCAAGCACACCATCGCCACGCCGATCGTCGAAATCAAGAACATGAATAGTTTCCGGGCAGTCGAACGCGCGCTCGAATATGAAGCCGGGCGACTATGGCACGAATGGCAGGAAACGCACCGTAAACTGGGCGAAGTACCGAAACTAACCCGCGGCTGGGACGATGTGGCCGGCGTTACGCGCGGCCAGCGGAGCAAGGAGGAATCGAGCGATTACCGCTACTTCCCCGACCCCGACCTGGCCCCCGTCACCGTATCGCCCGCCGAGGTTGAGTTGGTCCGTGGCTCGCTTGGCGAATTGCCGGCCGCCCTTCGTGCTCGGCTGCAGGACGGCTTCGCCCTTTCGTCCTACGATGCCGACGTGCTCATCAACCAGGGGCAGGCCGTGGTGGTGTACTTCCTGGAAGTGGCCGAGTCGGCGGGCGATGCCAAGGCCGCCGCGAATTGGGTCACCCAAGACGTTCTGCGGGTTCTCAAGGAAACGAATACCACCCTTGATTCGCTGGGCCTGCCGGCCGCAAGGCTCGCTGAACTGATCCGCCAGATCAAGCTGGGAGATGTGCCCGGCCCCCGCGCTCGAGAGGTCTTTCAGGCGATGATCGAACGGCGAGTGGATGTGGCAGCCGCGCTCGAGTCGCTGGGGATCGCGGCCGTCGATGAGTCGGAACTGATTGCCTTGGCCAGCAAGCTATTGGCCGCGAACCCGAAGACGATCTCGGACGTTCGAGCCGGCAAGGCCCAGGCAGTGGGGGCCCTCATTGGTCAGGCAAAAAAGCAAAATCCCAATATTGACCCCACACGCTTCCGGGAAATCTGTTTACAATTAATCGAAACGGCTCTGTAGCGCGACCGAATTTTCAATACAACGATATAGCGACATAACGATACCAAGAACACGATGGCGGATTCGGAAAGCAGGTTCAGCCAACGCGACAGTTCGATAGCGAAAAAGGCTGTTCCGCACGGGAGGTGAAAGACCAGCGAACCTCGCGAATCGTGGCCCCGTTCTGTTTCACGACGAATGGTGCGGCGAGTTTCCCCCATCGTGTTCGTCGTGTTCCTCGTATCGTTGTGGTAAACCGGTCTTGGAACAACTTGCGCACTCTTTTCTTTCAGGCAGGTCGTCATCATGGCGGTAGCAGAAGCGACTCCGGCCATCATCACGCTCACGACCGATTTCGGCATCGGCAGCCGGTACGTGGCGGCGATGAAAGGCGTCATACTTTCGATCAATCCTCGCGTGCAAATCGTCGATCTTACGAATGCGGTGCCGCCGCAAGACATCCGAGCCGGCGCGATTGCGCTTGCCGAAACCGCGCGATGGTTTCCGGCGGGTACGATTCATGTCGTTGTTGTCGATCCGGGCGTGGGTGGCAAACGCCGCGTGATCTATGCTCAGATGGGCCAGCAACATTTTATCGCCCCGGATAACGGTGTCCTCAGCCGCTTGGCGACGATCGAATCGCCGTCTAAGATGATCTCGGTAGAGAATCCGAAGCACTGGTTGCCCGAGGTTTCTCGCACCTTCCACGGGCGTGATATCATGGCGCCCGCGGCCGCCCGGCTGAGCTTGGGGCTTCCCCCCGAGGAACTGGGCCCGCCCGCTTCCCATTGGATTGAACTTACCTGGCCGGAGGCCCAGCACGTGCCCAATCGCATCGAAGGCGAGGTCGTCGAGGTCGACTCGTTCGGCAACCTCATCACCAACATTACCCGCGAGATGCTCGATCGCGTTCCGCGCCGCGATACGGTTCTCATCGCGTGCGAAGAACACGAAACGCAAGGTATTTTCGCCACTTTCAGCGATCAGCCGCCGATGACGTTCATGGCCCATGTCGGCTCTACCGAACGCCTTGAACTTGCGATTGTCGATGAGAACGCCTCGGCCATGCTCGGCGTCCAGGTCGGCGCGCCGGTTCGCGTCACTTGGTGACGACTCCCCCCTTCAGGATTTCATGGTCGTTCAGTACTTGAATCTGGGATGATTTGTGGGAGGGGTCTCGGACCCCGATGGAGCATCGCATTACCACCCGTTACGAAGTTTGCGTGAAATCGGCGTCGGAGACGCCTCCCACATGGCACCTTCGATCCCACATGGCTCCACCGAAATGAAGAACGAAATACGCCACTGGGACCTGCACCACCATTGGCACGCCTTTACGCAAATGGCCGAATATGAGCCGCTCGTCATCGCACGGGCGGAAGGCTGCCGGCTCTTCGACCTCGATGGCCGTTCGTACCTCGACGGGGCAAGCAGCATGTGGTGCAACGTGCATGGGCACAACCACCCTCGTATCAATGCCGCGATCCGCGAGCAGCTCGACCGTGTTGCCCACTCGACCGCGCTCGGCATGGGGTGCGAAACGACGGCCCGACTGGCGAAACGCCTGACCGACCTGGCACCAGGAAACCTCGAACATGTTTTCTTTTCGAGCGACGGTTCGTCGGCCATCGAAGTCGCGCTCAAGATGGCGTTTCAATACTGGAAACAGTGCGACCGCCCCCAGCCGGAGAAGACCAAGTTCATCGCGCTGGGCGAAGCCTATCACGGCGATACGCTCGGCAGCGCCAGTGTCGGCGGCATCCCACGGTTCCACGCGCTCTTCAAACCCCTGCTGTTCGATGTCCTCCGCGCCCCCATGCCGACCGCACGATTAGATAGCCAAGCCGTCTCGGCTCGGCCCGCAGGCCTCAAGGGAAGCCCTCTCTCATCGGCCGAATTAGCTGAAGATTTCGCGGCCGGAACGGCCGGGCTATCTGTTGCGAAGTCGGCACTGGAGGAGATGGAAGGGCTGCTCGAACAGCACCACGATCGAGTGGCGGCCGTGGTGATTGAGCCGATTGTTCAGTGCGCGGCCGGCATGGTGATGCACCCGCCCGGATACCTTCGCAGCTTGCGAGAACTGACCCAGAAGTACCGCGTTCTGCTGATCACCGATGAGGTTGCCGTCGGTTTCGGGCGTACCGGCACGATGTTCGCCTGCCAGCAGGAAAACGTCGTGCCCGACCTGCTGTGCCTGGGGAAGGGCCTCACCGGTGGTTATTTGCCATTGGCAGCCACGCTGGCCAGTGGCGAAATTTTCCGCGCGTTTCTCGGCACGCACCTCTCCGGTCGCGCGCTTCACCACGGACACACGTTTAGCGGCAACCCGCTTGGCTGCGCTGCCGCGTTGGCGTCGCTCGACCTGTTCGACGAAGAGCAAACGCTGGCCAACCTTCCCCCGAAGATTGCCCGTCTCGGCGAACATCTGCACCTGTTGGCCGATCACCCGCACGTCGCCGCCACGCGGCAACGCGGCTTCATCGGGGCGCTCGAGCTCACGCCCGACAAGGCACTCGGCCTGCCCTACCCCGTCGAGCAGCGGCGGGCCTGGCAGGTGTGCCGCGCCGCCCTCGAGCTTGGCGTTTGGTTGCGACCACTGGGAGACGTTCTCTATGTCATGCCGCCGTTGGCAATCTCATTAGAAGAACTGGACACAATACTGGTCGCCCTTCGCCAAGCAATCGATACCGTAACCCTACGCGTTTGAGTTCGATTCCCACCCACCACGCATCGACGAGCGATCCTCACCACTGCCCTCACAACTCACGCAAGCTCGCTCGTTTCCATCCCCAGTTGTTTCATTTTGCGATACAGGTTGGAACGGTGAACACCGAGGCTTGCAGCGGCTTGGCTGACGTTGCCCCGCGCGAGCTCGATGGCCCGCTGAATGTACTTCCGCTGGAATGCGTGCGTGGCATCGTTCAGGTCGAGTGAGCTGCTGAACCATTCTTCGCTGCTGCCCGAGGGCGACAGGATAAACGCCAGGTCTTCCGCTTCGATCCGCTCGCCGCTCGTTAGGTATGCCAGCCGTTCCATGAGGTTTCGCAGCTCGCGGACGTTGCCGGGCCACGCGTGTGCTTCCAAGCGTTTGCGGGCCATGCCGCTGAACGGAAGCGCGCGGCGGCCCGCGCGGCGGCAGAAATGATTGAGGAAGTGGTCGGCCAGCAGCCGGACGTCGTCGCCCCGCTCGCGGAGCGGCGGCAATTCGAGCGAGACCACGTTCAGCCGAAAGTACAAATCTTCCCGAAATCGCTTGGCTCGAACCAACTCGGCCAGCTTCTGATTCGTCGCGGCGATGATCCGCACATCGGCGTGAATCGGTCGGCTGCCGCCCACGCGCACGATCGTCTTCTCCTCGAGTACGCGGAGCAGTTTCGCTTGCCCCGCAAGGCTCATGTCGCCGATCTCATCGAGGAACAGCGTCCCACCTTCCGCCAACTCGAACTTGCCCGGCCTTGCTTCGTGGGCATCGGTAAACGCTCCTTTTTCGTGGCCGAACAGTTCGCTCTCCAACAGCGTTTCGGCCAGTGCGGCGCAGTTCACCGCCAGGAACGGGTGCTTGCGACGTCGGCTGCCAAAGTGAATCGAGCGAGCGACGACTTCCTTCCCCGTCCCGTTCTCTCCCAACAAGAGCACGGTCAAGTCGGTTTCGGCAATCCGCCGGACCGTCGCCCTTACGGCTTGAATCGCCGGGCTTTCGCCCACCAGTTCGGTGCCCCGCGCTGCTTCCGAGACCATCCGCTCGTGCCGCTCCAACAGGTCGGTCAGCTGTTGGGTATTCTGTAGCGCCACGGCCGCATACGACGCTAGCTCCACCAAGGCGCGTTGGTCTTCGTAGCTGAATGCCCCGGTCTTCTTGTTGAGCACCTCGAAGGCACCCAGTCGTTCGCCACGAGGCGATACCAACGGCACGCACAAAATCGTTCGCGTGCGGTAGCCGGTTTGCCGATCGACGGCGCGATCGATCTCACGCGCGTCGAGCTCGCCCGAAACCCGCCGCGGTTCTCCGGTTTGGATCACCTGCCCCACGATGCCCACATGATCGGGCAGACGCAACTCTCCGCTTGCAACGCCCAGTGCCGGGCGGCCCACGATCGTTTTGTTCGGCCGATCCCACAGGAAGATGCTCGCGCGCTCGGCTTCGAGCAATCGCGTGGCTGCTTCCGCCATCCGCATGAGCAGCGTTGTCATTTCATTTGTCTGGTGCCATTCGTGCGTGATGGCAAGAATGGTTTGCAATCGATCGGCGCGAGCCTCGGCACGAACGCGATTCAGAACGATCGCCAACGCGTCGGAGACTCGATTGCACAACGAAGCAAATTGGGCTTCCTTGCAAGGGGATCGTACCAGTAGGACATAGCTCGAATTGCCCTCGAACGAGCGGGATTCGCCCAGCAGTGGGCCGGCAAACCATCCTCGTTCGCCGGCAGTGAACCCATTCGCAAGCGATTCCGCCGCCAACTCCAGGGGAACCTGCCCACGCCCAACGCCACGCGTGCAAACGAGGCTCCATTCCGGTGGCGTGGCCTGGACGACCGCCACCGATTCGGCGTGGAGGGACTGCTGGATCAGGTCGGCAACCAGCTCCCAGAATTCAGTAACTCCAGGAACCTCGCTAGACAGCCGGAGCAGGTTCGGTACCATGTCAGTCATTGAGATTGATGCAGACACCTTGTTGCAGTTTGGGCAGGAGTCACTTCGCCGGCCGCTGAAACTGGCACCTCCATCGAAAGAGGCACCCTTGGCAAGCTGTTGAATTGCGCTAGCAACCGAAGCCTCTGTAGTCAATTATACAGCATTTTAGCGTATCAAATACGCCACATAAACACTACTTTATTCCAATTTGCGACACTTTTGGAGGCGCGTTGATGCAACCGCTGTTCGAGAACAAAAAGGGCCTGATTACAGGCGTTTTTAACAAACAATCGATTGCCTGGGCAATTTCCGAGCAAATATTTAGCGGCGGGGGCATCTGCGGGTTCTCCTATATGCCAGACAAACCCGATGATGAGCGGAAAAAAAACTTTAGCCGCGTCAGCAAGCTTATTGAAGGGAATCCGCAAGCGGTTTTTGTTCACCCGATGGACGTCACGAAAGACGAACATGTGGAAAACCTGATGGCGGTGGCCAAGGAAAAGCTGGGCGGGCTCGATTTCCTGCTCCATTCCATCGCGTTCGCCCCGCCCGATGATTTGAATGGCGACACGATCGACACAAGCCGAGCGGGCTTCAAATTGGCGATGGAGATCAGCGCTTACAGCTTGATCGCCCTCGCCCGGGCGGCCCGCGATATTTTGAACCCCGGGGCAAGCATCCTCACGCTTACTTACTACGGCGGTGAGCGGCCCGTGCCTGGCTACAACGTCATGGGCGTCTGCAAAGCCGCCCTCGATTCGATCGTCAAATACCTGGCCTTCGACCTGGGCGCTCGCGGAGTTCGCGTCAACGCCTTAAGCCCAGGACCGCTGCAAACCATCTCGGGCCGCGGGGCGGGGGTCGACGAAATGCTCGGCCTGTACGAAGCGATGGCCCCTCTGGGCCGCAACATCACACACGAAGAAACGGGCCGGTGCGGCGCCTTCCTGCTGTCCGAAATGTCCTCGGGCATTACCGGAGAAATACTCCACCTGGATGGCGGCTACAACATCATGGGTTCCCCCGGCCGAATGCTCGACCAGATCAAAGCGGCAAGATCCTAGCGCTGATTCGCGGCCCCAGCCTGCCTTGCTAGCAAGGCAGTAGGTCCGCCGAGCCGAGGGCGGACAAGAATGACGAATGACAGCATTTGGTAATTTGTCGTTCGGGAATTCGTCATTCAGCAGGGCCGCTCGGCTCGCGGCCCTTGCTTGGCACAAAAACCGGCCTAGGTGGTTGTGGCGGCATCGTGGTAAAGTGTGCAAACTTTACAAATCCTAGAAGGCGGATGAACCCGGCTTCGCTAGGGTGCGTAAGAAGAGATTGACCTGTACTCGCTATCGAACAACGATGCTTTAGCGCGCGGGGCACGAGTGCTATCCGCGCATTGGTCCGGCGTTTGCTCTTGGCGAACCAGGAAGATTTCGCGGCGATAGGAGCCGCAACCGCGGATCGACGAGGTCCGCCAACGCCCAATTCGTTGCCAAGGAATTCGGCAACATCGGGCGTGCCACATGGAAGTCGCACGGAGGACACCAGAGCATGGAAGCTCGTATCGCCCGGGTCGTTTTTCTTTCGACCCTTCCCGCTGTTGTCTCGTTCATTTTGCTGTTTGTTTTGCTGTTTGTGCCGAGCGCGGTGTTCGGGGCTGGCTATCGAACGGCGAACTTTACCGTCGCGGCCCCCTCGCCTCAACTGGCCCAGGAGATTGGCGACCAAGCCGAAGCGTGCCGTGCCCAGTTGGCGGTCGAATGGCTTGGCCAGGAGTTGCCGAGCTGGTCGCAACCCTGCCCGATTCATGCCCAGGTAGCACCGGGCATGGGGGCGGGCGGCAAGACGACGTTCATCTTCGATCGCGGCGAGGTTTACGGTTGGAAGATGGACATACAGGGTTCGCGCGAGCGATTGCTCGACTCCGTCGTACCGCACGAGGTGACGCACACGATATTTGCATCGCACTTCCGCCAGCCGCTTCCGCGGTGGGCCGACGAAGGCGCTTGCACCACAGTGGAACATCGCAGTGAAATTTCCAAGCAGGAGCGAAACTTGATCGCGTACCTGCAAACGGGGCGAGGAATTCCGTTCAGCCAAATGTTCGCCATGAAGGAGTATCCTCGCGATGTCTTGCCGTTGTACGCCCAGGGGCATTCACTTTCGGCGTGGCTGATCGAACAGCATGGCCGCAAAGCCTTCTTGGAATTCCTGGCCGACGGCATGCGCGACGAGAACTGGCCGCGAGCCGTCCGGGCACACTACAGGTTCGATTCGCTGCTGGCGATGCAGAACAATTGGAACGATTGGGTGCGTCAGGGTCGCCCGACGCTCGGCCCAACAACCCCCGGGGGCGTGCAACTGGCCGCCAACGCGGAGCCCGGCAGCACAACACAACTTGCCGCGGTGCCCGGCGTTCGCCTGCAAAGCCCCGATCCGCGAGGCAAGGCGTCGCCCCTGACGCCCATCGCCGCCGGGGCTGTGGCAGCGCCACCCATCCCGCAGGGAACCGGCCCCACAGCCATCACGGTCGCATCGCCGAACGAGTCGATCTACGCAGCCGCCGGCAGGCCTGTTAAAGCCGTCTTACATCAAGAGCCGACCGCCAACTCGCCCGTGTTTGTGAGCAGCAGCGTTTACGATTCGACCCATCACCGCGACACGATACGGCGATAGAACGATTCTCGACTTTGGGTGCGCCCGGCCTGGTGAATCTTGCCCCGCCCCGAGTCGACGAAGGATGTTCGCCCTTCACGAGTCATGGGCGTGGCGACTCGCGCGGGACCTACCCCGCGCCGAGCAGGTGCCGAGTTATCTGAAAAAACACCGGTGCGGCAAAGCAAATGGCGTCGATGCGGTCGAGGATGCCGCCGTGCCCTTCGACGAGTGTGCCGTAATCGCGGACGCCACGATCGCGTTTGATGGCCGACATCGTCATGGCCCCGGCAAACCCCATGATGGCGATCACCATCGCCATGAACGCGCTTTGCCACAGGTACGGAAACGGCGTCGCCATGTGCAGCAGCATACCGACCAGGGCGGTGCTGGTCGCCCCGCCGATCAATCCTTCCCACGTGCGTGATTCGTTGATCGCCGGCGAAATGACGTGCCGGCCGTACAACTGGCTCCAGATGAATTGAAAGGCCTCGCTGAGCAGCGCGAGCGTGACAAAGAAGAACAGGAGCCGAGGGGCCTCACCCGCCGTGGCTTTTGGAATCTGCAAATACAGGAGCGCCGGGGCAAAGCTCAAGCAATACACGCAGATCAACAGCCCGGATTGAACCTTGGCCACGCGCTCCAGGAATCGCTTGTAATCGCCCGCCAGCGCCGCCCTTGCGGGGATGAACAAGAACCCAAACACCGGGATGAAAATGCTGTACAACTCGTACTTGCCCGACCCCACAAACAAATATTGCAACGGCGTGAAGATGAACAGCGTCCAGAAAAGCGCTCGATGATCGGCGCTTCGCGTTGGCGTAATCGTAATGAACTCTCGAAGTGCCTCAAAACTTATCGCGCAGAAGATCACCAATGTGAGCGTCGGGCTATAGTACGCCACGAGCAGTATGGCGTAGATCAACCACCACACCCGCACACGCCGGTTGAACGTCGTCAACGCGGCCGTGTTCAACCCCAATTGCGGCTGACGCTGTACAAGCTGCCCTACCACCGTTGCCACTGCAAGCAACGTGACCACAATAGCAGCCAATATCCAGTCGCGGGGAACCATTGAGTTGCGAGTTATGAGTTATGAGTTAAGGACGAAGGACTAACAGCTAACAGCTAACAGCTAACAGGCGGTAGATGCGGCGTTGCCGCCGCCGCTAATGCGGGAGTACTTTCTAACGACTAACGACTAATCATTCTCCTTGAGTTGGATGACGGCGTTGCGGGCGCGGGTGAGGAAATCGATTTTGCTTTCGCCGGCTTCGAGCCACAACGGTGGGCCGAACGTGATGCACGAGAGGAGCGGCACGGGCAGGAACTCGCCCCGGGGCAAAATGCGGTTCATATTGTCGATATAAACGGGCACTAGTTCCAGGTCCGGTCGCTTCTTGCTCAGATAATACAATCCGCTCTTAAACTCGCCTACCGTCTCTCCCGTTTGCCGGCCGCCTTCTGGGAAAATAATCAGCGAATCGGTGGACCCGATCTCGCGCAGCATCACGTCGACCGGGCTTTGATGGACCTTGATCTCCTTGCGATCGACCAACAGCGCATTGTACGTCTTGGCCATGTAGCGGCGGAGGGGGCCTCGATCCCAATAATCCTTGGCGGCCACCGGTCGGGTGAGCCGACGGATGTTGTGGGGCAACGCCGACCAGATCAGGATCATATCCAAGTGGCTCGTGTGATTCGCAAAGTAAACCCGCTGACACGTATCCGGCTGGCAATCGATCCAGCGCACGCTGGCCCCGCTAAGGAATCGAGCCAAGGATGTCAGGATAAGCTCGGTGAACATGCGAGATTGGGGATGCGGGGGTCGGGATGCGGGGGGCAGAGTAATAGTGGCCGAGGGTATTGGCGGTAGGTGCGGCGTTGCCGCCGCCGCTAACGACCCTCGACCCTAACGACTAACGACTAACGACTCCCCTCCAATTCTCCGGCATTGTCTTCCGGGCGTAAATGGTCTCCAGGAGTCGTTCATAGCCGGAAATCATTACTTCGACCGACCACTTGCGGACGACCTTCTCGCGGCCGGCCGCCCCCATGAAGTGGCATTGAAGCGGTGCGTTTAGCAATTCGAGCAGCCGGGCCGCGAATTGGTTCTCATCGCCTGGCGGAACGAGGTAGCCGGTTTCGGCATTCGTAACGGCCTCGTGGATCGACCCCACGTTCGTGGCGATCACCGAACGGCCCACGCTCATCGCCTCCAAGATCGATACGGGATTCGCCTCATTGTGCGAGGTTAGCGTGAACACGTCCATCGCAGCCAGTACGCGTGGCACATCGGTTCGGGTACCCAGAAACTGAACGTTGCTTGAAAGCCCGAGGTCCTGCGACTGCTGCTCCAACGCTGCGCGGCATGGGCCATCGCCCACCACGAGGAACCGTGCGGACGGCAGTTCGCGCACAACCTGGGCGGCCACGCGAAGAAACATCTCATGGTTCTTCTCGGGCCGCAGCGCCGCCACGATCCCCACGACCGGGTCGGTAAGCCCAAGCCCCAGTTCGCGGCGGATCGAAGCCACGTCGGGCAACGGGGCGAAACGACGCGTATCCACGCCATTCGGAATCACCGCCACGCGCTCGCGCGGCACACCTAGATGCTCGGCCAGAAACTTGCCGTGCGACGGTGCAACCGCAATGAAGGCGTCGGTCAGTGGCGTAAGCATGCGATTGAGCCTGCCGATACCATCGGGCCACCCCGTGCTATGAATTGCCGAAACGATCACCGGCACCCCGACGCGGCGGGCCGCCAACCGACCCCAAAACATTTTGTCTCCTGCTCCCACGGTCACCACGGCGTCGATTCCCCGTTCGCGTAGCAACCTTTTGAGCCGCGGCCAAACCCGCAGGTCGTATTTCTGACTCAATAGATTCGAGTGAACCGGCAACTCCGCGGCCAACGTTTCGCCCAACTCGCCGAGTTCCTTCAAGCAGCACAGCTCGGGGGAAAACCGGCTTCGATCTAGGCCGCGGAGGATATTGGCCGTTACAGTTTCCGCGCCGCCAACTCGCATGTCGGTCTGCATGAACATCACTCGCAACGGCTCGGCGGCGCGAAGTCGAAGGTTTCTCGGCGCGCCGATCGTGCTCGACGTGGGCGGTTCGGCCGCCGGCGTGGCAAGGCCAACCCCTTCCGCGTTTCCATCCCAGGTATTAGCGATGCCCAGCCCAAATTCCGCGGTGGGCCAAGCGATGGGCATCTCGCCAGAGAGCGAGGTGGGATTATTCGATTGCATGGGCTTGCTCCGCGGGTTCGGTGGGTGACAACCAATACGATCTCCAGCGTGTGCGAAGCTGATCGAGTAGCCTGGCCACGATATCGCGTTCGGCCTGCGTTACCAGCGTATGCGAGAATGGCATCAGCCATGCCACGATGAGCAGCATGGTGGTTGCGCCGACAGGCCCCAAGCACAAGGCGGCCGGGGCGATCGTCAGCAACAGCATCCCGCGATCGAGCCGCATGTCGGCTTGTCGGTTGATCCAGTACAAGACAGCCAAGGCCACGCCGGTTGCACAAGTGGTACCGACCACGGCCCCCCACAACCCCCACGTGGGGATCAGGGCCAAATCCATCGGCACGTTCACCATTAAACCGGCCACGAGCGGTACGACGGCCAGCCGCGTTTTCTCGGCACACCACAAAAAATTCTGCGCCACCAGCAGAAGCGAGTACCACGCGCAATACGTCAACGTCCAGGGCAACACGGCAAGCCCCTGGTCGTAACGCCCGCCGAACGCCACGTGGAAAATCAGCGGCGAAATCCACAACACGGCTACACCGCCGGCAAGCAACGCGAAGGCAGTCACTTTGAGGACGCCGTTTAACCGAAGCGAGACGTTCTCGCGATCACCGACCTCCCAATCGTGGCTCAGGTACGGTGTGACAGCGCCGGCAAGCAACGTGGCGACCGAAAGAAACAACACCGGCACAATGCGGCTGGCATGATAATGCCCGACCAAGGTCAGTGCGGCCGCGCTTTTTAAGCCGCTCACGTGCAGAAGCATGTAGCGATCCACGACGCCGAACAAGTGACAACACAAATTCGTCACCCAAACCCAAAACGCGAAGCGCAAGAGCGGCGGCCAAAACTCGCGGTGCGAAACGCCGTCATCAGGCTCCGCCGCCTCGAGCACCGCCGGGCCTTTCCAGGCCAACGTCACCGATACCGAAAGCAGGCACGCCGCCCCGTAACCCACCACGACACTCGCCGCCGAGAACTTCCACACCCACAACAGCGTTAGCGAAATCGCGGCAAAGGAAATGCTCTGGATAAAGTGCATCGTGGAAACAATGCTAAACTTCCGGAGCGCCGAGAACACGGCTTCCAGGTAGTGGTGCAAGATCACCGTCATCAGCGAACACGCAACCAATAACACCAGCGACGTCGCATCGGGGCGGCCGAACACGAGCTGTGAAAAGAATGACGCATTCCACACAATGCACGCCATCCCGACCGTTGCGAGCGTTGCCGTCCACACCGTTGCCCTTGTCAAAAAGGTGCGAAGCTGCCCACGCAGGCGAAACCGCTCGAGGTAGCGCCCAAACGAACCTGGCAAGCCCAACACAATGATCGGGGCGGCCAACAGCAGAAAGCTGTACGCCATCTCCCACGTACCAAGCTCCTCGGGCGATAGCCACCGGCAATACAGGATACCGCGGCCAAACCCAATGCTCCGCTGCACCATGTTCGCCACCAACAAAATGGCAACACTAGCCGCGAGCGTGTCGGGCTTCAAACTTCGATTTTCGGTAACGCCGTCGGCCATGATCGATTATTCTGCCGTTACGATTTTCCCAATTATCCTGTCGATCCCGCACATCCGCGATCGAGCGCGGGGCGCCGAATGACCTGC
The DNA here is from genome assembly GCA_020849945.1 of Pirellulales bacterium. Taxonomy (GTDB): domain Bacteria; phylum Planctomycetota; class Planctomycetia; order Pirellulales; family Lacipirellulaceae; genus JABDGM01. The sequence continues at coordinate 21,111 of JADZFK010000002.1, forward strand.
TGGTTGTTGAATCACAAGCCAACGGCGAGTCGAAACCACGCATCTCGTCGCTGTGGGTTTCCCTCGCCGTTGGCTCGGGGTTCAACGAAACTTATCCTTGAATCACTGCGTTGACGCAACGAGCCTCTCGGTGCGAAAGTTGCCCGCGTCATATTCTTGATGCTGCCGTAACTTCCGCGGATCCACGGTCATCCAGTTTACGAACCGCATGAAATCAGTATCGGCATGAAAGCGGCGGAGATGGAACGGGTCGTCGCCCGGGAAGTTGTAGCCGCCGTAAGCCGAGCACACGCCTTCGAATCCTGCTTCGTAAGCCATGCGGAAGGCCGCCGCGGAAAGATTCTCGCGCAACCCAAACGGAAATGCAAAGTACTTCACCGCCCCATCGATCATCTTCTCAAGTTCTTCCTTGGAACCGACGAGTTCTTCGTGAAGCCGATCCGCGGGCATCTCGCCGCCCAAGTTGGCATGAGTCCGTGTGTGGGCGCCAAGTTCCACTCCTGCGCGGGCCAGTTGCACGAGGTTCTCGCGTGAAAGCACCTCGAGCGGTTGGCCTCGCTGCACGTCGTGGGCAAAGGGCAGGCCGCCGCTCACATGCGCCGTCGAAACGAAACACGTGAAGGGAATGTGATGCTTTAGCAAGAGTGGAAAAGCAAACTTCAGATTGTCGGCATAGCCGTCGTCGAACGTGATGCAGGCCGTTGGCCACCGATTTCGCCCCGATGCAATTCGGTCCTGCGCTTCCGACAGGGTCACCAGGTCGTACCGCTCGCGGAGCCAGCGAACCTGGGCAGCAAACGCTTTCGTCGAAAGGGACCACGGGGTCGGGTGCGTGTCGGCAACCCGGTGACAGAATAGAATTCGCACAGGTTCTCGATAGCGCGCAACCCGCTCCGCCGCCGCTCGACGCCGTTCGCCAAGCGTCGCCAGGTAGTACGCGCCCAGTGCGATATTCTTCCAGGTAATCATCGGGCAAGCTGGTTCATTTCCGTCGGATCGTTGAAAGGATACACGCTCACACTCAATCGGTTTGGCCAAGGTCGCGGTTAATTCGGCAAGATCACCACGCTGCCACGCATCGCGGTGGTGTTGTTCGTCGGTGGTGGCGAGGCCTCTACCGTCAGTCGCCGAACGCCCTGCCGGGCAAGCCCGCTTAGGGCATCGCCGACGGCCAGCGCCCTCCCACGCAGCCTCGCCATCGGGCGATTCGCCACGATTCGGTAGCTTTGCATCGACTTCGTCGCCGCTCGCCAGTGAAGCTTGTACGGCTCGTTGCCCCGCAGAAAATCGAAACGCGTGTGCCCTTCCGCAATCGCGCGCTGCAAAAACAAGATCGTCGAAAGCCGCCCCGGCTCCTCGGGCAACCGATCCGGATCAACGCCACCTTGGTAGGCGAACGTCGTGCCGCTGCCAGCCAGACCATACTCGGCCGCGATCGGGCTGCCATCCAGCGCGAGCCAGCTCATTCGCAGAAAACCGCGTTTCAACAAACGTCTGGCAACCTCGTGGTGATAATCGTGAAACGCGCGCGAGGCAAAACAACCTGCCTCCCCCAATCCACGACGCCGTCGTTGATGCAAATCTACTACAATTGGCCAGGCCTTTTCGAAGTCGCACGCGTTCTCCACGGTATGCCATTCACAACGGCTCGATTGCAGAACGCGACGCTCGAGTTGCCGAAGTTGTTTTCGATGCGATTTCGACACCCCCGCCAAGTAAGTCTCCCAGGTTGGCGGCAATTCGAGCACCCAGCAGGCGTCGCCCGCACACGTTCGTGCCGAGCAACCCTGCTCGGCAAGCACCGCCGCAAGCTCGCTCACCGCAACATCTCCCGCGTCGACCGCCGAGAGTTCCATCCGGTCCCAATCGTCGAACTCTTCGGCGAGTGCTTCGCCCAGCCTGGCGGCTACTCGCCGGGCGTCGTGGGGCGCGCAGAGAATCGAATTGTGATCGGTACAAACCTCGCCATCCCCCAGCCACCGAACCACGCGTCCACGAACGGCCGATTGCCGCAGCACCCACGGTGCGATTCCAACCAACCGCCCCTCCGAACCATCGTCGTAGACGGCCAGCACAAATAGCCCGATACTTCCACCACGCCCGGCGCCTCGTTCTTCTCCCTCCGACACATGAGCAGGCCGCGGCCCATAGTGCTTCCACCACGTGGCAAGCCAGTCCCACGAGCGCATCGGCATGTCGGCCGCAAGCAAGTTCCAACTCGCTTCGAGCTCGGCAAGTCGATCCCAGGTATTCAGGCGTACCACGCGCATGGCTTTCGTTGAAGCTCCATCATCGATGCTTGATTCTTGCCGTTTGATTGGCGGCGCGGCCGAACCGAGTTGTCGTGTAATCCATGCAAGTGGGGTACCGTTGCTCGCAACCACTCGTTCGAGACCTTGCCGTCCTGAAACTCTGCCGTAATTCTCAGCGAATGCAAACTCGTTTCCACGCTCGTAGGTGGTCGAGTTCCGGTTGTACGGCCTGAGCGGCATACAAGCGGTGTTGCCGATTCACCACACGTGGCGAAACGGCGACGCATCCTGGGCACCGCGAATGCCCCGCCGCCCCCCTCGCCGCCTTGGGCAGGAATGGCGAAATCGCCTGTATTTCTCGGTGTTTTTCGCTACGTCCCCCAGTCCACCGACCTCCGGCCGGCGCTCCAGGCACGGCCTTTGCCCTTCTCCCAGCCAGACCAACGGATCGAACCACAACCTCAAAGTCGTCGCCTGCTCGAAAGGGCTTACGAGGAACTTGAAAGGAAACGACTCGATGCCTCAGATCGAATCAGCCTGTGCTTCAACAACCCCGGGCAATGCCCTTCAGCCGGCCGACCTCGTGCGACTCGTTCGCTCCCACGTTCACTGGTGGGTCATCCCCGCGGTGCTCGGTGCCGTGGTAGCCGGTGTGTATTCGTTCGTTGCGCCCGGCAAGTGGTTGGCCACCCAAGCCCTCATCATTCGCCCCGAAGTCGCCAGCGTTTCCGAAGAACGGCTCGGCAAGTTCGCCGACCTCTCTGAAATGAAGACTTCGCAAGAAACTGTCCTTGAACTTGCTCGCAGTCACTCGGTGCTCCAAGCGGCCTTGCGCGAGGTCGGCCCCGCGAACGCTTCTCGCGCCCACTGGCCCACCGCACTCGATATCGAGGACTTCCGCGAAAGCATCGACATGCGGCCCCCCGGCGGCGCCGAGTTTGGGAAGACCGAAGTCTTCTACCTCACCGTGAAGGATTCGAACCGCGACCGCGCCGCGGCACTCGTGTCAGCCTTGTGCAACCAACTCGAACTACGACTCAAACAACTCCGCGACCAGAGCGCCCAAGGCATGATCGCCGAACTCGAACGCACGGTTGCAATGGCCAGCGATGACCTCGCCACCCACACGGCCACACTTGCGGGATTTGAATCGACCATTGGCGCCGACCTGACCGAACTGCGGAACTTGAACTCCGACTCGGGCAACCAGAGCGAAGTGGCCCTGGAACTTAACGGCATCGAAGCCGATCGCCGGGCAAACGAATCGCGACTGAACGAAATCGAGCGGCTTCTGAAGTTGCTCGCCGCCGCCCAAGAAGACCCCCGACAACTACTGGCCACCCCCAACACACTCCTGGCCTCGCAACCGGCGGTGAGCCAACTCAAGAATGCCTTGGTGGCGTCCCAACTTCGCACCGCCGAGCTTGCCGCCAGCCGCAGTGAAGAGCACCCTTTCGTCATCTCCGCCCTCGCAGCCGAACGCTCGATTCGCGAACAACTTCACCAAGAGATCGCCGTGGCCATTCGGGGCCTGGAAGTCGAGCGTGAACTGTGTGCCGACCGCGAACTTTCGCTCGTCACCAACAAGCAACAGGCCCGCCAGCGGATCGCCGGACTCGCGATAGGGCGTGCCGAGTACACGAACCTGCTGGCTTCCGTGAGCAATCACACGCGATTGGTTGAAGCCGCCCGCAAGAACCTGGCCGATGCCCGCGCTCGCCGCGCCGGTGCCGAAGGTGCCAGCATCATCAGCCGCATCGACGGCGTCGAAGCCGGCATTCGGCCCGTCGGCCTGGCGCGGAAATCACTCATCGCCGCGGGCGGTGTCGCTGGTATGGTGTTGGGCCTCGGCTGCGTGTTTTTGCTCGCCAAGGTCCCGCCACGCTCGACCACCCAACTTGCACCCTTCGAAAACGTCTCTGCGCATCTGAAGGCCCCCACCACGCCGGAAGCACCACGCCCAAAAACACTTGCAGAGGCTTTTGGTATGTTTCGCGGCAAGTCGCTCCAAGAAGCTATCGATCTGGTTCAGGGACGCCGCCAATCGGGCTGACGAAACCGGTCTGGCTGTGCAACAAACATAGCCCGCCCATTTTGGATGGGATAGAACGATTGAAGAAAACGCAGAGGTTTCTGGTGCTGCTTGCCGACCCGAAACGGGTCGGCTATTTGTATTCTGCGGGGCCGATCAAACGAAATTCTACCCCGCTAAACCACTGTTTCTGACCCATAATTGATGAGGGTGTTCCCAAGCGGTACCGCATTGTTCGCAGGGTGACACGGTCGATCCTCTTGCCGCCGGCCACCACCGAAGTTTGACTCAACAGCATCTTCCTTCCATTCCGGAGAGCAACGTGCCGGTTGTCGCCGTACTCCTGGCATTGGCAGCGGTGGTGTGGGGCATGGTCCTCGCACGACGCGGTTCGCTGCTGGTTGGTTGCGGGCTGCTGATCGTCACAGGTTATGTTTTTGGCCATGAGTTCTGGAACGCCCGACTCGGGCCACTGCCGCTGACGCTCGATCGAGCGCTACTCCTCGGTTTGCTGGCCTCGTTTGCCTGGCAGTGGAGGCTCGGAACGCTCACGCTCCGCCCACCTTGCGCCGCCGACTGGGCGCTGGCTGCCATGCTGCTCGTCGTAACCGGCAGTGCCATCCTGAGCGGCTCGCCCGAGATGATCCCGGGCGTTACGCCCAAATGGGGACGCCTCGTCGCCAGCTTCTGGATCCCGTCGGTGGCCTACGCGCTCGTCCGCCAGTTGCCCGTCTCACGCCGCGATTGGCTTGCCCTTCTTGCCACATTCGTCATGCTCGGCGTCTATCTGGCGGCCACAGGCCTCTTCGAAGTCGCCGGTGCTTGGGCACTCGTCTTCCCAAAGTACATTGCGAATCCTGAACTCGGCATTCATTTCGGACGTGCCCGCGGGCCGGAACTCAACTCCGTCGGCCTGGGAATCTATCTCACCGCATGTGCCGCTTGCGCAGGGATGCTCCTGCCCCAGGCCCGCAAACGTTGGCAACAATTCGTGCTACTGATCGCGTTGCCGCTCATGACGCTCACCGTTCTGCTCACCTACACCCGTTCAACGTGGATCGGCTTCGCCGCCGCCGCCGCGATCGTCGGTTGGTTTGCGATCCCCCGCGCGTGGCGAGTTCCCATCTTCGGCACCACGGCCGTGGCAGGCTTGCTGCTGGCGGCCGTTTCGTGGAGCGCCGTCATGGGCCTTCGTCGGGAAGGCACCGCCGAGGAAGCCGCCCACTCGGTAAACCAACGGGCGTCCTTCGCCTACATTTCGAGTCAGATGTTCTGCGATCACCCCACCTTCGGCGTTGGCTTTGGCCGATTCTACGACCGCAAAATGCCCTACCTCTCCGACCGCCGACAAACGGTCGAGCTGGAATCGATCCGCGGCCTGCATCATCACAACACGCTCCTGAGCATCGTCACCGAAATGGGCATCGTCGGATTCGCCGCTTGTGCGGCCGCCTTTATCGCTTGGGGCCGCGCGGCTTGGCAGCTCGCCGGCAAGCCCGGCTCCCCTGCGTGGGTGCGATCGCAAGGCGTCCTCATGCTCGCCGTGTTGGCTAGCTATCTTAGCTCCGCCGTGTTTCACGACCTCACCCTGCTGCCCGCCCAGGAACTACTTCTCTTCATGGTCGCCGGCCTTACGGTGAACTTATGGCAATCTGCCCCGGTGGCGATCAACGATTCCGACTTGTGCCCCCGATAGAACTGGTTCCCACTTGCCGCTGGATTGATTTGTAGGAGGGGCTCCGACCTCGTCGAGACGTCGCACTTCCCTCCGTTTTCGGTATTCGCGCGAAATCGGCGTCGGAGACGCCTCCCACATTGTCCTTCAACCTCACATTGCTTTTTCAAAATGAACAACTAGTCTGCCCCACGAAGGCGGGCTACTGGTCGCGGCCCCGGGTTGTTATATTCGGCCCATGAAGTTGTCGAATGTGCTGATCGTTGTTGTGGATGGTCTGCGTGCCTCTGCCCTGGGCGCGTATGGCAACACCACCTACCCAACGCCCGCGCTAGACCGCTTCGCGGCCGAATCCCTGCTCTTGGACGAATGTATTGCCCCGGCCTCGCGGCTCTCGCATGTTTACGATGCCCTGTGGCACGCCCTGCACTCCGCCTGGGCCGCGGCCCAACATTCGCACGGCACACAACACGCGGTCGGCCCCCCCTCGCTGCCACGCATGTTTCGCGAACTCGGTTATCGCACTTCGCTCGTAACCGACGAACCCTTGCTGCCCCACTTTGCCGCAGCGAGCGAGTTCGATGTTTGCCGCTTGAATGCGGAGGCCTCGGCCCGCGAAGTGCCCCCCACGCGAGCAAGTGATTTGGCCGACACCCGTTTCGCTCGCCTCTTCGCTTTGGCCGCCGAGGAAACCTTCAACGACGAAGCCCGCAACCACGAGGTTCCAAGCGAAGCGAACTTCCAAGGCACCCCGCCGCGATTGGTTTGGCTGCACGCCCAAGGCATGTACGGCCCGTGGGATGCTCCGCTCGAGTTGCAGGTGCCGCTGCTCGACGAACACGAGCCGACGCCGCTCGAGATCTGGCTACCGCCCCAGTTGCAACTCACCCCGGCCGACGACCCGGACCTTTCGTTTCGCCACGCTACCGCTTACGCCGCGCAGGTGATTGCTTTCGATGCCTGCTGGCAGTGGCTTCTAACGCTGCTGGCCGAGGAGCATTCCGCTCGACCATGGCTCGTCATGCTGCTCGGTGCCCGCGGTTACCCACTGGGCGAGCACGGCCAGATCGGCGGCCCCGACGCCCGGCTCCCCGCCGAGCAACTGCACGTCCCGTGGCTCGTGCGGTTCCCCGATGGCCGCGGCAGCCTCGCGCGCTCCAATCAACTTGTCACTCATCTGGATGTCCTACCCACGCTGCGCGATTCGATCGGCATCCCCATTATGAACCTCGAGCCACAAGCGATCGACCTGAGCAAACCAACAATCGGCCCCTACGATGGCGCGAGCCTGTTGCCGCTTACGGGCCCGAAAGCCGTTCCGTGGCGCGAATCGCTACTGGCATGTGATTCGACGGAAGATGACTTCGCGGTGCGAACGCACTCGTGGTGCTTGCGTGGCCAAAGGCTCTCCGGTGGTTCCGCCCGCGACGAAACGGCCGATGCCCGCCTTGAACTGTTCGTTTGCCCCGACGATCGCTGGGAAGCCAACGACGTGGCAAGACTCTGCCCCAAGATCGTCGAGCAATTGATCGAACGTATCCCCCAGACATAGCCCGGCCATCTTGGCTGGGAAAGAACGTTCGAAGGAAACGCCGAGATTCCAGGCACTGTCATCGATAGCATCGTCTTTTCTCGAATTCCCTATCCGCAGCTCCTCCCGCGTTTTTCGAGCTAGGAACGCCCTGAAGCCGATCTAGTCGGTATAGGCACATCCCACTACAATCCGCCGCTTGCATGGTGGCGAAAACCTGTTGCCTCCTCGGTCGTTAGCGAAGGCGATCGGCCCGCTCATCGCGGATGCCGCGTTGCCTCGTTGGACGCGGGCAAACGGGCGATTGCGCCGCTTGATTGCGCCGGGCGACTCGCCGGGGGCTAAATGGGCGTTGGGCGTGAATGTTGACATCCTTGTGTTCCTCGAACGCATTTCCATGACCGGACCTGCATGTCCGATGTCGTTTGTTGCCGCGTTTGTGCGGTGGGCGTTCGCCGTGTGCGCTTGCATCGTGCTGGCGGCAACGGCTTGGGGACAAGATATCACGCCCGTTTCCAAGTCGAACCGGCTCACAATCACCTGGGGTGGCGGCACCGAGGCCGCGTGGACCGGCCAGATGCAAATCGATCGCGGGACGCTCGCCGAGTTGAAGCTACTCGGCAACGAGCCCGATTCGCCCGGTTCGATTTGGATCGATCGCGCCCAGGTCCATGTCCAATCGATCAATCCGCGAAAGGTGGATGGCATCGAGGTGGTAGCCACGGCGGCCGACGACGCCACGCTGCTGGTCGAGCTGGCTTCCGATCCGAAGGCCCCGCCCACGAAGATGCAGATTCCGCTAGCCAGCTTGGCTCGCAAGCCTTATCGCCAGCGGCTCGACGACCGCGGCAATGAACTTCAAGTTCGCATTCTCGATGACGCCAATCTGGAAATATCCTTCCACCACGAAGAAATGGTTAGCGACGCCAACGCGGGATCGCCCTCGCGGCAGCCGCTCATTTTCGCACCGGGTGAACGGCTCGAGTTCTCCGTCTCGCCCAAGGTACCGGCCTCGCTCCACGGCACGACGCTCGACCTACAAACCACGTTGTCGCCCGCTCGCAAGAACGACGCCCTGTGGACCGACAATCAGCGGCTGGCCGTCTCGGTCGAAGGAAAGGCCCAGGCCAGCGTCATGGTGCCCATGCAGGTGCCGGAAGGCGTTTACACGGTTCACGTGAACGTATCACGATCGAGCGGCTACCTGCGCGATAAGTTCTTCCCCGGCGCATCGGCCGCGATTGCAGTGCGGTCGTTCCAAGTCGTAGTCATCGCGCCGCAAGCGTCACCAACGGGCGAAGCCGGCCGATGGGAGCCTGTGCTCGAAATCGATCCCACGAATCCGCGCTGGGTTGAACGTCTCCCGGCCTGGACGCAACTTCGCCGCCTTCCCGGCATGAGCAGCCTGCATCGCGGCGCGATCGGCAACGTTCGTGTTGGCGCGGTCGATCTTGCCCTCGGGCGCTTCATCGAACTCCCCCCCACGCCAACCGGCACCGAGCCGGCCTGGCAAGCTTATACCTTGCCGCTGCAAGCAACCGGCGTTCCCCACTTACTGGAGATATCCTACCCGGCCGATGCCGAGCAACACCTCACGCTCAGCTTGATGGAACCGAACGCCACCGGCACTCTCGAAGGCGTCCAACGCAACACCGGTGTCTTCGTTGAAGGCCTCGGGCTGAAGACGCGCCGCAAGGAAACCCAAAAAATCTTGTTTTGGCCGCGGACCCAAACGCCGCTCTTGGTCGTAGCGAACCAGCACCCCAAGGCCGCGGGCCACTTTGGCCAAATCCGCGTCCTGCGGCGCATCGGCCCCTTGGAGGACAACTCCCCCGCAAACACGCCCGCCGCAAGAGCGCCCCTTGCCTCCGATTCCGCTTCCCCCAACCCCACCGCGTTGCACGAACCGCTGGTCGCCGCCTATCTTAATCGCCCGTTCCTCGGCGAATCGCTCGGTGCCGCGGGTGCCGCCCTGCCGACAAAGATGCCGGGCGACACCCGTTCACTCGCCGATTATCAAACCCACTATGAAAACTCGACCCGGCTTGCCGAGTTCGCCCACCACGGCGGTTACAACGGCGTGGTCGTCAACGTCATGGCAGAGGGCAGTTCCATCTTCCCCAGCTCGCTGCAATCCTTTACGCCGCGTTACGAATCGGGGCGACTCGCCCATGAGGTGCAAGATCACGATGGCCTCGAACTGTTGCTTCGCGTCTTCGATCGCGAAGGGCTGACGATGATCCCCGCCCTCTCCTTCAACTTCCCGCTCGCGCGGCTCGAACCGCTCCGCCGCGCCGGCAACCCGCAAGCTACCGGCATCGAACTCATTGGCCCAGACGGGCTTTCTTGGCTCGCACACAACCGTGGCGCCCGTGGCCTCGCCCCGTATTACAACATCCTCCACCCGCAGGTTCAGCAGGCAATGGCCGAGGTCGTCGAGGAAGTCGTGACACGCTACGGCCATCATACATCGTTCGGCGGCGTAGCGATCCAACTCTCCAGCGATGGCTACGCTCAACTCCCCACGCTCGAATGGGCGCTCGATGACGACACCACCGCCCGCTTCTCGCGTGAAACCGGCACGGTCGTTGCCGATGACGGCCCCAACCGCTTTGCCTCGCGGTTTGCCAGCCTTACCCGGGAACATGCCGATGCCTGGCAGGCTTGGCGAATCGAACAACTCACCAACTTCTACGCTCGGCTCGCCACCACCGTCCGCGGCAACTCGAACCGCAAGTTGCTTCTCACGACCGATCGGCTCTTCGATCACCAACATATCCGCCAACGGATTCGCCCGAACTTGCTAGCCAAAAACGTTGTCCCGGCCACCCTGCGCGAAATGGGAATCGACCCCGCGCATTTGGCACAGGTGCCAGGCCTCGTGCTGTGCCCAACGCACTACATTGCCCCCGCCGCCCCGCTGGCCGATCGCGCCGTTGATCTCGAACTCAATGCCGCTTGCCAACACGATTGGCTCGAAGCTACTTCCGCAACCGATCGATCGACTACCCTTTACCACCGCCCGATTCGCCCTCGCCTGGATTCTCTCGCAGCGCAAATCCCCATGCGATCTTCCCGCGAGTTCGCCCTCTCCGAGTTGCCCATGCCCGCGGGCCCCGCGGCTCGCCAGCCCTATCTCCATGCCTTGCTGAATGGCCAGCCCAACATCCTGCTCGATGGCGGTGAAATGCTCCCGCTTGCCGACGACGACTCGCTCCGCTCGATTCGCAATCTTATTCGATCGCTTCCGACCGCCTCGAGTGCCCAAGTCGAGGAGTTCGCGAAACAGTCAGTCGTCGTCCGTTCGTATCGCGAACCGGGGCAAGTCACGCTGCTGGTGATGAACGCCTCGCCGTGGCGATGCGATGCCCAACTTGCGCTCGAGATTCCTCAGCCCGCCGGGCCTGCCCCATCGTGGCCGGCGGCCCCGGCTCGCGACTCCGGCTTCCTGCAAACCCTACGATTGCCCGCCGGAAAACAAGCCTGGAACATTGCGCTCGAACCCTACGATATCCGCGCCGTCCGCATCCCCAACCCAGGTGCTCGCGTGGCCGCGGTCGAAACGACCTTACCCAGTGAGGCGATCGCCGAACTTCAACAATCGCTTGAGGAGCTCGCCAACCGCGACCTCGCTTCGCCCCACCCGTACAATCCCCTTACAAACCCCGGCTTCGAAGCGATTGGCAACGCACCGCTCGTCGGTTGGCACGTCGTCAAGACCGCCAACGCGGCCTCGGCCAACCTCGATCCCAACCTGCCTCAAGAGGGAAACACCTCCCTTTATCTCCGCAGCGACGGCCCCTTCGCCGCCGTTGAAAGCGAGGACATTCCCATCCCCGCCGCCGGGCAATTGGCCGTTTCCATTTTCGCGCGCGGACAGAACCTCGCGCCCGATGCCGATCTCCGTCTCGTTGTCGAATCGGAGCAAGATGGCCAGCTTTATCGACGCTCGGCCCCGATCCAAGGCTCGCTGCTCATCCGCGAGGGCGAACCTTGGGGAAGACCGCTCGCCACTTGGCTCGCCGATCTCCCGCTCGATTCCAACCGAAAAATGCGCATCCGTTTCGAACTGCACGGCAAGGGCGAAGTATGGCTCGACAACGTCAAGCTCCACGACCTCCTCTTCCCGCTCAAGTTCTATCAGAATTCGCATGCCGAAATCTTGCAGCTCCTTCAGCGTTCGCACGAAGTTCAAGCCGCCCACGACGCCGGCAACACGAAGGACACCCTCCTGCTTCTGGAATCCTATTGGCCACGATTCGTGCTCGCATACACGCCCCCTTCCACACCACCCGTGGCAGCCACGCCATCTCAAACACCCCCCACGCAACCCACCGAACCGACCCCTGAATCCCCCAGCATCAGCGAGCGACTCAAAAACTTCGTACCGCTGTTTCGTTAAGCAGGGCGGGAAGAAGTCGTTAGTCGTTAGGGTCGGGGGTCGGGTGTTGAGGGTCGAGGGTCGAGGGTTTAGCGGCGGCGGCAACGCCGCACCTACCGCCATCACCCTCGGCCACTTGTAACCCGCCCTCCCCGCTCCCCGCATCCTGCCCCCCGCATCCTCCTACGTCCGGGTGAACCCCACGGCCTTCGTTCGAATACCACCGCGTAAGCACGTCGCGCCAGCCTCCGGCGTGCCGAACCTCGCAGAAATCGGCCCGCACCTTTTCGTGCTCGGGGTGAAGCTGCGAGTACTTGATCGCAAACTTCCGCATGTCGGGCAGGCATCGCTCCGCGCCGTACAACTCCTCCGCCAACCGATAATGCTCGCGGATCACCTCACACTGCTCCTTAATCGAAGGAGGATCGGGCAGCGGCAACCCGGCCGCCAACGCACGTACCTGCGAAAAAATCCACGGGTTGCCGATCGCCCCCCGCGCGACCGTCACGCCATCGACGCCCGTTAGACGCAGCATTTCGAGGCACGCCGCGGCGTCGAACAAATCACCGCTGCCGAGCACCACGCGGTCTCCCGCGTACTCCTTCAGCTCGCGCAAGAACTCCCAACTCGAAGGGCCTTCGTATCGCTGCATCACGGTTCGACCATGCACGGCAATAGCCGCAACGCCGCGAGCAAATGCGCCGTCGAAGATTTCATAAAACTTCTCGCGGCTTTCCGGCGTGTCGTCGATCCCGCGCCGCATCTTCACCGTCACCGGCACCTCGCACGGCACGGCATCGCGAACTCGGCTAACGATCTCGAGCGCCACCGCCGGCTGGCTCAGGTGGAATCCGCCACGACATCGCCCCAGCACCTTCCTCACAGGGCAACCGAAGTTGATGTCGATCACATCGAACCCGCTCTCCACGAGCCGCAGCGCGGCCGGTGCGAAATCGGCCGGGTCGGCCCCCATTAACTGCCCGCCTGTCGGGTGCTCCTCTTCCGCCACGTGCAGAAAATGCCGATTACGCCGCCGCGGCTTCAACTCCACCACGAAACGGTCCAGCATCACTTCGCACAACGTGTACGACGCACCAAGCCGCCGGGCGATGACCCGCATCGGCATATCGCTGTAGCCCGAAAGCGCGGCCTGCACGAAGGGAAAATCCAGCCGCAATGCCCCAATTCGCAACTCTGGCAGTTCATCCTTCATACCCGCGATTCTCACGTCCTCGCCACAGCCAAGTCAATAACATCTATCATCGCCACGTTCTCACCTAATTCGCTATCCGCCAATCGCTGCACGAATCTCCGCGAGCACCTCGGCATCCGATTCCACCTCGAGTCGCGTTTCGAGTGCCACGCGTGCTGGCGACGTCTCGCAGCGTCCGAGCGCCCACGCACTGGCCCCTCGCACCACGGGCTCCTCATCGCTCAACCCACGGGCAAGCGCCGCAACAGCCCCCGCCAATGGCCGATTCCCCAGTGCAATCGCCGCGTTCCGCAACAGCCCCCGCCGACGTGCCCGCCACAACGGCGTTTGCCGAAACCGCCGTCGAAATGCGGCGTCATCCAATTCAAACAACGCGATTAGATCGACTGGATTCTCCTCCCCACGAGGCACGAAACCCGCTTCCATCGAACTCGGCGACTTAGAATTCCACGGGCATACTTCCTGGCAAATATCGCAGCCGTACACCCATTCGCCCATGCCGTGGCGAAGTTCGATCGGAACCTGGTCGCGCAGTTCGATCGTGAGGTAACTAATGCATCGCGTCGCATCCAACACATGCGGCCGAGGAAATGCCTGAGTCGGGCAGGCGTCTAGGCACGCTCGGCAACTGCCGCAATGATCGGCTTCGAATGCGGTATCGTACTCTAGCGTCACGTCGGTCAGCAGGGCTGCCAAGAAGAACCAACTTCCCACCTGGCGATTGATGAGCAACGTGTTCTTGCCGATCCACCCCAACCCCGCAAGCCGCGCGAACTCCCGCTCCAAGATCGGGGCCGTATCGACCACGCCGCGAACACGCGCGATCGGCGAATGCCGCACCAGGTACGCACCAAGTTGTTCGAGCCTCGCGTGAATGATGTCGTGGTAATCCGCATCGCCCCAGGCATACCGCGACACCCGGCCTTCGCCCGGCCCCGCGCCGGCCGGCCCCGCCGTGTGGTAGTTCATCCCGAGCATGACGATACTTCGCACACCCTCGAGCACACGGCCTGGGTCGGCATACGCCTCGCGCCGATTGGCAAGGTACCGCATCTGCCCCGCGTAACCCGCCGCCAGCCATTCATCGAGCCGCGTTACCCCCGCCGGTGAAACGGCCGGACACACCCCAACGAGCGTAAACCCCAGCTCCGCCGCCCGACGCTTCACCCCAGTTGTTAGCTCCGCTGGCCCCATCCGTCCCATCCTAACCATCCCAGCCACGTTCGTGAAACCATGTAAGGGTCGAGGGCCGAGGGTCGAGGGCCGGAAAGCAGATTGCGGATTGCGGCTCGCGGTCCCCCTTGTTGAACTCACCCTCGCCACCAATTAGCCTGGAATAAGGGAACCTGCTCTTCCCCACAGCCACTCCGAAACGCAACGAGCATCCCTCCTTCCAGGAACATAACGGGAACCTACCATGAAGCGATTTCTCTCGATTGCCACCCTGGCGTTGATCGCCCTCGCCACGAGCTTTTCTTCACCCGCAGCAGCCCAATGCGGCGGCGCTTACGGCTACTGGGACGGCGGCTACGGCTACCTCTACAATTCGCTGCGTTACGAAGTTCCGCACTTCGCTGCCTTTCCGCCCGTATATTACAGTGTGCCGGTGCCACGCACTTACGGCTACAGCCCGTTCGCTTACCCACCCCATGTGATGACTCCCGAAGTCGCGGCCGAAGCTCAGCCGCTAACGATCGACAATCCATTCGTGCCCTCCCCGAGCGCCCCCGCCCCCGCAACTTCACCCACCCCAGCCAAGGCCCCTGCCGACCACGCCGCCTCGGCCCCCAACCAACCAGCCCACTCGATCCAACCGCTGGTCATCATCAATCCGTTCGTCACGCGCGGCCAATCCGCCGCCACCTCGAAACCAACCGCTTCGCGTACTGTCGCCCGCACGGGCGAATAGAAACCGCGACCACTTTAACAACTGCACTTTGTCCTTTTCACCACAACGACACGACGAAAAGGTTGGACGGGAAACTGCGAAGGAACCCGGAAGTTACAAGCGACTTTTCCGAGCGGAGATACTCGTTTTCAGCCCGAAATCCGAAATTTCGGGAACGATACTGCCTTGGGGAGTATCTGCGACGCGCATTTTGGCCGAATTCCTGATTTGACAATATATCGTATCCGATATATCCTCTAATTAGGTGAGAGCTCCCGAGATGGCGAAACAGCAGGGAAGCAAATCAGACGAGCCATCGCGGAAACCACTGGCTTGGCTGCACGGCGAGATCAAAACTCCACCATTTACGGCCACAGGACGACAGGAAGCTGGAATGCTTCTGCGGCTACTTCAAGAAGGTGAGCAGTTGGGCATGCCGCAATCGGAACAATTGCCGAACGTAGGCCGGCGTTGCGGCGCGCTGCGAGTACGAGACGCGGAACACAATTGGCGGATCATGTATCGTGCCGACTCAGATGCGATTCTCTGGTGCTCGATGTGTACTCGAAGAAGACACTTAAGATACCGGATGAAGTTATCAAACGTTGTAAGGATCGATTGAGCCACTACGACGAGGCGGCAAGGGCCGCAAAAAAGAAATAGGTGCGAAGGTCAGAACGATGGATACTGCTAAACGCAAGGCTATTGAAGCTGCTGGCTGGAAGGTTGGCGACGCTGCTGACTTCCTGGAAATGGACAGTGAGGAGCGTCAGTTGCTCGATGCCCGAGTGAAACTCGCATTGGCAATTCGGCAGCAGCGGCAGGCTCATGGACTGACCCAGAAGGACCTTAGTTCAAAGCTGAAGACAACTCAGCCGCGCGTGGCCAAGATTGAACGAGCCGCATCCGATGTTTCGATGGATCAACTCATCCGGGCATTTGCGGCCGCTGGGGGCAAATTTGTCATTCGCACCAGCAAAGCTAAAGCAACCAAGGGGAAAAGTGGGGCGAAGAAGTGTGATGTTGTGTTGGAGGTCCTGGCCTCGCGTTAGAACCCGAAAGCGAAGACTCTCTCGTGCCTTCGATAACCGGGGAAGCCCCAGTTTTGCTAGAGACAATCGCACAAACAATGGGCCATGAGCGCCGTCTATTAGCCGCGACAGCGTCTCATAACCAGTGTTTGAAAGGAATGCGGAGTGTTCCGCCGTGCCATCGTGGTGAAACTTGCTGTTGAACTTCTTACAGCAACGCAAGCGATAGCACTGCTAGCGGCTCGTTCGGCCTGGACGAAAACCGGACAACCGCTATCCTTGCGGTCCCGGCTTTTCCTCATCTCGCCTCGAACGGCTTTGGCCGCAAAGGAACCTCGCGGATGAAACGACTTCATCCGAACGCGATTCTCACCACTCGGTGCGCCTTTATGGTGTGCCTGTTGGTGGCAGGGTGCCAATCCACCTCGGTGAATAGCACCGGAAATCCTTTCTTAGCGCCCAGCCGCGTGCCGCCCCCTTCCACGCGATCTCTTGCTCCGGGTCAGGCTCAGCCGTACTACCAGGGCGATCCGCTGCCCGTTATGCAAACCTCCTCGCAGCCAAGCCCGAGCACCCCACTAAACTCCTCAACGGCAAGCACCCTGTCGGCAAGTGGCCGCTCGCTTCAGTGGGGAAACAACGTGCCCGCCGCCACAACGGCAACGTGGCCCGCCGCAGCGGCCGCCCATTCGCCGCTCATTGCAAGCGGCACCGATTCCCCGGTGGCCGTGCCCACCGACACGCAAGAACTGCGATTCCCTTTGCCAACCACCCCGCCCGCCGACTCGCTCGCGGCAACCGCCACGCCAACGAACGCCGGCGTTCAACCGATCGAAACGCTGCCTGCCACCGCCGAGGTTTCGCAGTCTGATCCATCGCACGTTTCAGCGACTCACACCGGCATAGCGCTCGCCTCGTACACAAGCGCCCCAATGAATGCGATGGCATTGCCGCCTCAACCGGGCGCGATACCAAACTCGCCGCCGCCGGTCGAATCGCCTTGGCGATCGCCAAGCCTTGCCGCTACCGCGCCACCGCCAGGCTACTTGGTGCCGCCGGCCTCGTCGGGTGCAAACATGCAGGTCGCCGCGCTCCCAGCCACCCAACCGAGTTTGTTCGCAGGGGCCGCACCCACCGCACCGCAGCCGCCATTTGTGCCGATCGCACTACCCAGTAATCCGATGGCCGTTCAACTCCGCGCGGTCCCCTCGCCCTCTCCACAACCCGGCGACCCGGCGCCACGCGTGCGCTTCCCAACTTACGATGTGCCGCAATCCGCCAACGACGGCTTCCGCCCTCGCTCCACCATGCGATAACCGCGGCATGAACTTGCACAGCCTGCAATCAGGTTGTGGCCGCGAGCCGAGCGGCCCTGACGAATGACGAATGACGGAGTTCGGTCGTTCGTCATTCGGGAATTCGTCATTCGCTCACGGTCCGCTCAGCATCGCGTCGCGAATCGCCTTCGCCAACTCTTCCACCGTGTAGATTCGATTCGTGGGTGCGTTGAGGTTCTGCCCGCCGGGTACGCCCGCCATCATGCCGCCCAACTTGCTTCCGCCTCGGGTCGTCGCCAGGTACTCGACCAGCTTGTCGCCGCCCTTGTCTTGCGACAAATCCCGAATCAACTGCTCCCCTCGCGGGATCGTGCTCAGCCGATCGAGGTGAGCAAAACCGCCGGGCGTTCGACCAACCTTTCTCATAAACTGGCGGCCTGCCGGTTTTGTAAGTTCTCGCACCAGAAATGAATCCTTTGCCAAACCGCGCTCGATAATCGCGGCCCCGTTTGGCACTTCAACCCGCGCCAGCTTGAGCTTGCCAAGCACCGTGGTAATCTGCGATCGCGTGATGAGGTCTCCAGGCTCGTACCCCGGCTGTGCCGCAAACCAAGCTTCAACGGCCCGAATCACCGCTTCTACGCTCGGTTTTGCCGCCGGAACCTGCCCACCACACACCCGGGCCACCCCCAAGGCAACTAACACCACGCCAGCAATCCGAACGCGATCCCAACGATTTTTCCGTGCCGCCCCGCGAACCGGCTCGCAAATTGCTGTGTCTGAAGGGCACCTCGACGCCGTCAAGCCTGGCAAAATAGGCAAACTACTTTCGCTCATCGCAGCACCCTGGCACGAAAGAAAAAAACTGAATCGGCGAAGCAAACAAAAAAGGCCAGAAATCGGCCTGCCCACAAACTGCTTCTCAGCAACGATTTAGCTCCCCCACTCCTTCCTCTTCGGCACGACTCACAGCCCCTCAACAATTGAATTTACGGGCCTGCTCCGTTACACTGATATTGCCATTTAGGACGGTTGGTCGCGAACTCGCGCGGGTTAATCTGGTATAGGAGATGCCGAAATGTCGCGTAGCACCTACTTCGTTCAGGAATGCCCCACCTGCGGAAGAAACCTTCAAATCCGCATCATGTATCTCGGCAAGCAAGTGGTTTGCCAACACTGCAGCGCCCGGTTCGAGGCCTACGACCCCTCCTCGGCCAGCTATTCGCCGCCACCCTCGGGTCTTACGCTTTTGGAACGGGCCGAACAACTGCTCCAATCGGCTAGCTCTTCCCAACTCGGCATCCCGGTTGGCACCGGAGCATCCGTCGATTCCGACGTTCTGCCCCTACGCCCTCGCTAGCCCCTGCCCAATAATCGCCATCGGTTCCCTTTAGCGGCGGGCTTCCTGCCCGCCTTCCGAACCGATAATCTAAGCCGCTCAATTAACACCCTCCACGATCTGCCGCAGTTCCTCAAAGAACCGCGGAAACGTCTTCTCCACACACCGCGGGTTGGCGATCTGAACGCCCGCGATTCGCAACCCCGCCAGGGCGAAGCTCATCGCCATCCGGTGATCGTTGTAGGTTTCAATCGTCGCGCCGCGCGGTCGGCCCGGTGCGATCCGAAGCCCATCCGGCCATTCCTCCACTTCCCCGCCTAGCTTCCGCAACTCGCTCGCCACGGCCGCCAGTCGGTCGGTTTCTTTGTGGCGAATGTGACCGACGTTGCGAATCGTCGTCGGCCCCGCGGCAAACAGCGCCACCACGGCCAGCGTCTGCACCGTGTCGCTGATCGCGTTCATATCCACTTCAATGCCCGTCAGCGGCCCGCCTACCACCGTCATCGCGTCCGACTCTCGACGCACCTCGCAACCCATCCGCTCCAGGCATTCCACAAAGGCCACATCCCCTTGCAAACTGTTGGCCGAAAGGCCCTCGACCGTCACCTCGCCGCCCGTCACGGCGGCCGCCGCCCAAAAATAACTAGCCGCCGAAGCATCCGGCTCAATCGCGTACGGATGGGGCGAATACGTTTGTGGCGCCGCCACGACAAACTTCGAACGTGTCGAATCCACCTCCACCCGCACTCCGAACGCACGCATCACTTCGAGCGTCATCATCACGTACGGCACCGAGACCAGCGTGCCTCGCACAGCCAGCTCAACCGACGTTCGCGCCGCCGGCGCTGCCATCAGCACGGCACTTAGGAACTGGCTTGAAATATCTCCGCCCACCGTGGCCGTGCCGCCCGCCAAGCCGTTCGCATGAATCACGATCGGCGGGCAGCCGCTGCCCAACTCGCTCGTCGCCCGCGCTCCTAACTGATTCAGCGTGTCCAGCAAATCCGCGACGGGCCGCTCGCGCATCCGCGCCACCCCATCCAACCGAAACGAACCGTGCCCAAGCGTTGCAAGCGCCGTGAGGAATCGGATCGTCGTCCCACTATTGGCACAAAACAAGTCGGCCTCCAACGCCGGCACCTGGCCCCCCGCACCCCGCACCACCAGCGTCCGCCCTTCCTCGCGCGACTCCACCGCAATCCCCAGCCGCCCCAACCCCTCGATCATCACGCGGGTATCTTCGCTATCGAGCGCCCCCGTAAGGGTTGAATCCCCCTCGGCCAGCGCAGCGCACACCAGCGCTCGGTTCGTGATGCTCTTCGAACCTGGCGGACGAATTCGCCCACAAACGGGCTTGGCAACGGGGTTGATTGGCAGTAGATCGCTCATCGGTTTGCGCCCTTGGCTCGAACGCTTACAACAAAAGCGTCATTGAACAGCGGATCCATCATTATCCAATAATCCACACCCCCCGCGAGCCCCCCTCGGTTCCCTCAGGGCCGATCCGTTATTCATCTTCGGGGACAGACCCGAAGCGTCTGCGAGGGAATGTCTGCTTTTTCCCTCGCCGACCCCTAGGGCTGGTTTCCAAACCACTCGCCCAATTTGAATAAAGGATCGGCCCTACCCCGGGGTAAAGCTCACTTTTCCAGAGCACGCGGCCGACCTATAATCAAAGATCGTTTACCACACGACTGCTACATTTGGGGGCGAACTGGGTTCGACCGGATCCGTGCAGCGCGCGTGGCGTGTCGTGGTTGATCAGTGGTCCACGTAAAAAGCTGATCACAATGACAATTGCCAACAGCAATTACGCTCTGGCTGCCTAATTAACGGCTGCCCGGGCTGAGGACTGCCGCCAGAGCGGTCCAAAAGCCCGTCACTAATTCTGGCTCGTTGCAGGTCATCGCCCGGTACGCCCGCGACTAAAAACCGTTCCAGGCTGGCCGCCAAGTAACCCGGTCGACAGGGGTGCCGGGCGGCGAGATCAAACAGTTTCGACTACACACGTAGAAGCGAGCGTGAATCGATCACGGCACGCGGGTTCGACTCCCGCCGCCTCCATTTTCTATTTCTTTACAAGATTTAGAGTTGCAAAATCCGCCGCCCGGCGTGGCAGCGTCTGGGCAGCGCCGCCCAGTCATTGCCAGGCAACAAATAGCGTCAAATGATACTGTACAAGTGGACGTCGAGTCGACTGACGAACTTTTTTCAGCAGTCGGGTTAGCTGAAATTGTGGAGGCCTGGCCGATCTTGCCGGATTACATTCGGCTGGCAATTCCGACTCTTGCACAGTCAACTAAGGTGATAGTAAGTGATAGTTTTCATGCTTTCAATACTTGATCTTGTTGCAAATGCATTTTGGGCTCAGGCGAGTCGCGCCGAGGTTCGGTAAGTTTCTTACTGGCTCTTAGCAAAGGAATCAGTTGCGTGCTTGGCCAGTAGATATATATCCGGCCAAGCATAAAGGAAGTATCGGGCCGGCTGCTTTCTTTGCGGATACCGATCGGGCGCAAAGTTCACGCCCTCATTGAGCAGCTTACAACCCAAGCTCGCGTCCCGGTCCGCTCGATGACTTTCAGAAGAATCTGGATCAGCGGTTCACCAACTCTCTGTCCGATTTTGATGGAGAGATAATACTTCACAGTCTGTTTTGCCGTGCATTGGAGAATGGAAGACTGTATCTCGCTGGGATATGTTTGGCACATGATGCTTCACTTATATCTCCCGATTCTTCAGATTCCGGCCCATTACACGACGTGATGATGCAGTATGGGGATTGATCGGATCTAATCGAGTGGTTGATAGATCACGGTGCCAACAGCGAGCACCGAGATCCAGTTTATGCAACTTTGACACCATTGAAGGCAGCTGTTTTGTTGGGACTAGAACAAACAGCAGAACTCCTTCATCGGTACCAATCAAAGGGAACGCAGCTCGTTTCCTTGATAACCAATAACCACCCTCCCTATAAGTGGTCATTCCACAGCACGCATGGCCGGGTGACGAAGACCGAGCAGAGCCATCAAAGCGCCGTCACCACGGGCACGCCCGCCAGACAGTTCAGTAGGTCAGGCTCTGCCTGACAATTGTCGCAACACCGTGTCAGGCAGAGCCTGACCTACCGTACCTACGACGACACGGCCAGTACGAATATCTTCACCAACGCCGCCGGGCCACTCGCCGGGGCGAGTGGCACCCGCCGAGGCACGGAGAGTTCAGATTGGTCATTGGTCATTGGTCATTGGCCATTTCAGAAATGAACCAATGTCAAATGACCAATGACCGCATAACAAATCACCTCTTCCAGCGTGTCCGCAATTCGTGGCACGGACTTCAGTCCGTGCAGCCAGCCCCGCGCAAACCACCTCACGGACTAAAGTCCGTGCCACAACCCCCGCGCCCGCCCCGCGCTCCGCTCCGCGTCGCGGCTAAACACCCAACCCTACCCAACCTCCCTTCTGGCCCTCGACCCACCAAGTGGCCAAGAATTTTAGTGGAATCGTGTACCGTATTCTGCTAAGATGCCCGCACGCCGAACCAGCGGCCAACGGCTCTTTGACAATTTATCCTTTCCACACGCCCCCACATCGGGCACACGCTCCGTGGCGCATCGTGTGCAATCGCCCCATTTAGCCCCCGGTCAATGACCGGGGGCCTGGCGAATCACCCACCCCACGACAATCCCCCACCCCCGCGGTTAAATGTTCGCAACCATGAGCAAAATCATCGATTATTGCAATACCCCTACCCC
>JADZFK010000003.1 GCA_020849945.1 Pirellulales bacterium
ATGGGAGCCTGTGTTGCCTTGCCGGC
Organism: Pirellulales bacterium; assembly: GCA_020849945.1. Lineage (GTDB taxonomy): Bacteria > Planctomycetota > Planctomycetia > Pirellulales > Lacipirellulaceae > JABDGM01. The sequence goes on from JADZFK010000003.1 coordinate 27, forward strand.
GTTGCCCTCGCTCCTGAGCAAAGCGGCGCATGCGGCCCAGCCCGCTGCTATCAACGGGGAAGCCGCCTCGGCCAGCCATCTCCCCATACGTATGGCTTTTGTCACCATCCCCAATGGTGTGAATCAACAGAACTGGTGGCCGCAAGGTTTGGGCACCACCTTCACGGTACCGCCTACGATGGCCCCCCTGGCGGACCTGAAGGACAAGTTACAGGTCATCTCCGGATTGGATCACATCCATGCTACGGCCGGAGCTGATGGCCCTGGCGACCATGCCCGCGCAAGTGCAACGCTCCTCACCGGATGTCGTGCCAAGAAGACGGCCGGTTCCGATATCTATCTCGGACCGTCGGTCGACCAAATTGCAGCCCAACACCTCGGCCACTTCACCCGCTTCCCCTCGCTCGAACTGACCAGCGAAACTCATCGCCCTTCCGGTAGTTGCGATAGCGGCTATGCCTGCGCGTATCAGTTCAATGTTTCGTGGCGTTCAGCCACAACGCCCCTGGCCGCCGAACACAACCCGCGAAAGGTGTTCGAAAGACTGTTTGGCGGTGGAACAGCCGAAGAGCGCCGGCGAAACGTCGAGCTAAGGCGCGAAACGACCCGCTCGATCGTCGATTTTGTTCGTGAGGACGCTCGCTCGATCGAGACCAAGCTGAACTCGCGCGATCGGCTCAAGCTGGAAGAATACCTGACGAGCTTGCGCGAGGTGGAGCAGCAGTTATCCCGCGTTGACCAGCTCCAGGCCCAGCCGCCTGCCGAATGGCAGTTGCCGAACGAATCGCCAGAAGGTTTTGGAGATCGGCTCGATGTACTCTTCGATTTGCTGGTGCTGGCTTTCCAGACCGATTCCACTCGTTTTGCCACGCTCATGCTGGCCCACGACGGCAGCAACCGCAGTTACCCCCAAGTCAACGTAAAGGAAGGACACCACGAGTTGTCTCATCATCAAGGAGACGCCGGCAAACTCGACAAAATCGCCCGCATCGACCGCTTCCACATCGAGCGATTTGCTCGGTTCCTCCACAAGCTTTCTGCCACAAAGGAAGAAGACGGCCGATCGATCCTCGACAACTCGATGATTGTGTACGCGGGCGGCAATGCCGATGGCAACGCCCACTCCCACACGAACCTGCCGGTCATCCTGGCCGGCGCGGGCGGTGGAGCACTTCACACCGGGCGATTCCACAAAGTCCGCTCGATGCCCATGTCGAACCTCTACGTCGAAATGCTCGAAACGCTAGGCATCCACAACTTAAAATCGTTCGGCGACTCGAACAACCTTCGCGTGGAAATCTGAACATCCACACAACCCATGCCCAAGCAGGGTATGGTCTGGTTTCGCGCGGGCCCACTTCAGGCGTCGTGAACGCCCGCACGCAACGCCCCACGACTAGCCGACAGCGTTCTTACATCACGGCGAAGTAGTTTTCGACGGCGAAATCGAACATTTCTGGCGTCAGCTTTGCAGGCCGGTTCGTGTAGCGGCAAAGGTTGAGCACCTGCAAGATGAGGTCGCGCGGTTGGCAGCATCGCAGCGGCCGGTTGGCGGCCCGGTAGTGCTTTGTCATCAGGTAGTCCACGGCCTCCTCGCTGTACTCGACCCCTAGCTTCCCCGCCATCACCCGGAGCAGGCTGCGGAAGGCCTCTTCCGACGGATCGATGACTTCAATCTTGTACGGAATCCGCCGCAAAAACGCATCATCGACAAGCTGCTTCGGCTCCAAATTGGTTGAAAACACAATCAACTGATCGAACGGAACCTGTATCTTCTTGCCGCTGGCCAGGCTGAGGAAATCGTAACGCTTTTCCAGCGGCACAATCCAGCGATTCAACAGTTGATCGGTCGTCATGCGCTGGCGGCCGAAGTCGTCGATCACGAGTGTGCCGCAGTTGCTCTTGAGTTGAATCGGCGCTTCGCTGACGTTCGTGGACGTGTTGAGTGTCACTTCCAGGTGGTCCATCGTTAGTTCGCCACCGACGACGATCGTGGGACGGCGAATCCGAATCCATCGTGGATCGATCTTGCAACTATCGAGCAGGCCCTCGTTGGCCGGCAAAGGCATCTCCTCGTGCATGCCGGGATCGAACAAACGCATGATCTCGCCGTCGATGCCTATCGCCCGCGGAATCCAAATGGTCTGGCCAAACGCTTTCGTGATTCGCTCGGCAATGCTCGTCTTGCCATTCCCCGGCGCTCCGTACAAGAACATGCCCCGACCCGAATTGATCGCCGGCCCCAGGCGCAGCAGCATCTTCTTGTCGATCAACAAGTCCTCGAACGCACGGTGAAGGTCTTCTTCCGTCGGGTGCTGGTTAGTCAGCGTCTGGTGGCGAACGCTTTCGATGTATGCCGATAACGGCACGGGCGCCGCGCCAAAGTACGTGCAATGCTCCGAAAACTTCTTCCCCCGCTCGCGTCCCAACTCGGTAAGCTGGTAGACATAATCGTTCATGGGGGCCGCGCCCTTGTGCGCAACCAGGCGATCTTGCTTCATCGAATGAAGCAACGGATCGATGATGCGGAACGCAAGCTTTAAGTGTTCGGAAAGGTCTCGCCCCGTCGCCTCGGCACGACCATTGAGCGTTTTTAGAACAAGGGCCTCCACCGCGCCCTCGGTCAACCCACCCGCACTCAACGTTGCCGGCTCGACAGGATACCACTCGCCGTCCGACGGCTCTCTGCCGCTGCCAACCACGAGCTCACGCGGCCTCACCGCTCCGGCGACTTCGCTTTCAGGCATCACGCGCGACTGCGCTGAAGACTGAGCCTTCGTAAGCTGATGAATCCGATCCATCAGCGCATCGAATCGACTCGTGTCGCCATCCTCGACGGCAGTCTGCGGCATTGCCTCTTCGTTCGCTTGCGTGCTCATGATCGACCATGCACCTAAGTTGTAATCGCCAGAGCCTACCCCCTCCTGTGGACGGTTCGGGGACTTTCGCACCGTAAGCTCCACCACAAACTTAGGTCGCCCACAAGACGCGGCAAACACACTAACCGCAGTCAGGTTCGGTCATAGCGATTGTAGCGGCACGGAAAGGCGCTGGCGTTTCCGCGAATCGCCGAGGAAACCGCCGGCGGCGAAGTGCCCGCCATGAATAGAAATGTTTAGCCGCGACGCGAAGCGGAGCGCGGTAAACGGGTCGAGGGCCAGAACACAGGTTGCGCGCGGATTGAACGTTTAGCCGCGACGCGAAGCGGAGCGCGAACTTGCCAACCAATCGCCCCCCTCCCCAACGTTCCCTGCCACGAACCCTTGTTGTGTCCGTCACAAATCGGTTCCCGGTACGAATCGCACCTTCGTTCCTCCCGCCGTTGGTGGGCTAACCGCTGCATTGGCTTATTCGCTGCGATTTCATCACGTGATTGCTGGGTGGTTGCGCGCGTAGTTGGCCATGGCCTGGATGTTGTCTAGGGGGGTGTCGCGCACGACTTCGCAGCCTGGCGCAACGATGAATCGCGCGCCGGCCTGATGGTGGCATTCGGCAAATCCAGCCGCCACTTCCGCCGGCGAAGCATCGCGGCAGGTCGCCACGGGGTTGAGGTTGCCGAGTAGGATTTGGTTCGGTCCCATCGCGCGTCGTGCCGCTTCGATCGGTGCCAGATAGTCCAAGTCCACGATGTCGCACCCAAGCCGACCCATGCCTTCAAGGATGCGGCTTGTGTTGCCACAGATGTGAAGCCGCACCCGTGTACCCATCGCGTGAAGTCCATCGACTAACTTCTTCTCATAGGGCCACACAAACTCCTCGTAGAACCGCGGCCCAACAAGCGAGGCGGCCGCGTCGCCAATGCCAATCATATCGGCCCCCGCATCGATCTGGGCACGCGCGTATCGCAATTCCATCTCGACGACGAATTCGAAAAGCTCTCGCACAAAAACGGGATCGTCGAAGAAATCGACCATCAGTGTGTTGATGCCCCGCAAATCGGCCCCCTCGGCGCATGGCCCTTCAACCCAACCCAGCACCAAACGCTCGCGGCCCATCTGAGATTTCAACACCTCGATCGCCTTGATCGCCGAGTGCATCCGACCGCCACCCAACGGGTCGGGAATCTTTAGGGTTGCCAGCTTGGTTTTGTCGGCCAACAGCGAATCGGTATCTACCAGTGCGGCCGGTTGATCTTCATAGAACTCCACGTGGGCACCGCAGTCGAACGCCTCGCGGGCCGGGTCCGACATGTTCGACACCAGATCGAAGTCGAACTTCTCCGCGGTACGCATCTGGCAATCGGCGAGCACGCGATAGTCCTTCACATAGTCGCCGTACTTGACGCCGCACTGGTCGGCACAAAACTGCATGACGATGGGTGTCAGCGGCAGCCGATCCACGGGCTGGCCCGCCAACATCGCCAACATTCGCTCGCGACCGTTCATTTTCTCCGCCAATCCTTTCTCTGCTACTACTTTGCGAACGATCGCTCAGCGACGCATCGCGCACGTGTACAATTCACAGCGATCGCATGGCGAACCGAACGCCTCGACACGCTCCGCCGGACCCAAGCCAATCAACCCCGATACCGACTTGATCGGCTGCATCAAACAACTTTCGGTCAGCGTAACGCCAACATCCGTATCGCCAAATAATCTAAATAGCGTCCGCTGCTCCGCAATCCCCATTCCGCAGTAACCTGGGCTGTACGGCAACGTGGGGGCGAAATGATGCTCGGCGGCACAGGCCCGAAGCTCGTCGATCACAACGCTCTCCGCCGCCTCCGCTCGTTCCGCCCCGACCGCATTGACGATCATGGCGGCCAACGGATCCCCCTGCTTCATAAGCTCCGTCGCCAGCCGTTCGACGCCGAAGCCGGCCGTGGCAATGAAAACCGCCACACACTGCGCCGCCCCCAAAAACTCACCGATCGCGCCATTGAATGCAATCTCGCCCCCCTCGGGCAGCCGCACCTTCAGTTGGCGATTATTGAGGTGCGCAACGGGAACGACCACATACGTGGCCCGCGGCGTTGCCCGACGTCCCGCTTTCCTGATCCATTCATCCAATGCCGATAAAACTCGCTCGGTTGGCTCGGCCTCTTGAGGATATCCGAGATAACGAAGGACCTCGCCACGGTCGATCACCGCGGGCACGTGGTCCACACGGTGCGGCCCCGTCCCTAACCGCGCCAAAAGGTTTGCGCTAGAATCCACGGTATTCATTCCCCATGATCGAAAGGGAGCCGGGAATCCGACAGCTATCATCTCGTTAACCGCCGACGGTTGTCGGCGGTTGTGCGACCGGGAATCCGCCAGCCTTCGCCAGCCACTTCCAACCGTCTGACGTTGAATCTCCGGATACCTTCGATAATCCACGACGCCGAGCCTGGCTCTTTTCAAGCCGTTACGAGTTCTATTCTACACAAAATCATATATAATGGGCGGCACGCCTAGCAATAACGGGCGCACAAACGTTGCCCCGTTGGTGGCAATCGGATACTACAAATCGACCGTATTCCTTATCGTGGGCTTTGCAAGACAATCATGGCGACTTCCGACCTAGACCTTAATCGCTTGTATGATGCCGTGCTGAATGGTGACTTGAAAGCGGCCGTAGAGGTGACAAACACCGCATTGGCGGCCGACGTCGATCCCCAACAACTGGTGACCGACTTCATGATCCCCGCCATGGACGAAGTTGGCCGTCGCTTCGAAACCAACGAATACTTCGTGCCCGAGTTGCTAATCTCGGCCCGCGCAATGAAAGGCGCTTTGGAGCTGATTCGGCCGCTGCTCACGGCCCGCGGCATCGAACCGGTCGGGCGGGTGGTCGTCGGAACCGTGAAGGGCGATTTGCACGATATCGGCAAAGGACTCGTCGCGGCTATGCTCGAAGGCGGTGGGTTCGATGTGCTCGATTTGGGCGTCGATGTCTCGGCCGAAAAGTTCGTGGCCCAAGCCAAGGAACGCGGTGCCCATATCATCGCCGTGTCGGCCCTGCTCACCACAACGATGGTCGGAATGAAAAGCGTCGTCGCGGCCGTGCAAGAAGCCGGGCTCAAAGACCGCTGTCGTGTAATCGTCGGCGGAGCACCCGTCACCCAACACTTCGCCGATACGATCGGCGCCGATGGCTACAGCAACAGCGCCGCGGGCGCCGTGGCACTCGCCCGCCGGCTGCTGGCGTCCTAACGAGTGCCGCGGAATATAACCCGGCCGCCTCGGCCGAAAGCGCAAGCCGGACCTCTACTTCCATCCAATAATGTTACCCCACTCACTTCCACCGACTGCCGCCCAAGGGTGACGTAACCGTCGCGGCAGTCTAGTTTACCTCTGCCTGCGGCAATGCTCAGCCGTAGCGCCCTTCGGCAAGTGCCGTATCGAACATCGTCACCACGTTCGCTGGCGGTACGCCGGCTTGAATGTTATGGACCGGTGCGAAGACATAACCACCGGCAGGTTTGAAGACGCGAACATGTTGTGCCACTTCGTCGGCAACCTGCTCGGAAGTGCTGAATGGAAGCGTTTGTTGGCAGTCGAGCGAGCCGCCCCAAAAGGTTAGCCGGTCGCCGAATTCGGCCTTGAGCCGCACCGGGTCCATGCCGCTCGCACTGGTTTGCACCGGGTTAAGAATATCGACGCCCATTTCGATGATCGACGGAATCAGCGGAAAAATTGCGCCATCCGAGTGCAGCAGCACCTTCATGGCGGTATTCGCATGAATCCAATCCAGCCCGCGTTTATAGAACGGTAGCAGCCGCTCGCGAAACATCTTCACGGAAAGAAACGGGGCCGTTTGGGTGCCGAAGTCGTCGCAAATCTGCAATATCTGCACACGGTCTCCCACCGCCGCCGCCAATCGCCGCAGGTTCTCTAGCCACGCATTCACCAGGATTTCATACAGTTCCGCGACATACTCACTCTCTGTGGCAAACGTACAAATCCACGATTCGAAATTCCCTGTACCAAGGCCGTAAAACAGTTCGTACGGCGGGCCGAGCGGGGCGACAACGGCAAAATCCGTGTTCTGGTTAATAGCTTCCGCCTGCAGATGCAGGTGGTCGCAATCTTCATTGGGCAACAGCGGCGGTTGGAATGTCGAAAGATCGACGTGAGCCGCGCCAGGGAACGTCTCCAATCGATCGAAATAGAAACCGTCTTTCGGCATCCGCGCGATCGACTCGCCCTCGCGCAACAACACAATGTCGCCGTCCTCCTCGAAAACCGGCTCAAACCCTCCCGGCATCTCCACCGGCGTGCCGTCGAAAAGCTCCCACGGCTTCCAATTCTCATTACGAATATCGAAAACGACGGAAGGACGATAAAGTCCGACGACATCCGCGCCAAAACGCTCCTGGATCGGCCGCTCCACCTCGGCCAACATTTGATAGATATCGAACACTCGCGTCGGCGACTGCACACCAAGCATCTGCTTCAGTTGATGATACGTGGCTGCCGCGATGCCCGATTGACGCGTACCACCCAGGTCGATCGGCACTCGATCGGCCTCCTGGTGATTAATAGCCAGCCGTACCCGTTCGCGCGAGTTCATCGGCCAATCCGGTGCCTCAAAGCGCGGATGAAGTCGGGATTCGTGCCGCAGCAACCACCGATGAAGCTCGCTCCCGCGGCAACTAGCTCCGGCACATGCTCGGCAAACTGTTCGGCCGAGGAACCATAAACGACTTGATCGCCGACCACTTGCGGCACGCCCGCATTGGCTTTGATCCAAATTGGCCGATCGGTCGCGCCTCGCAACCTTCGGCATATCGATACATACGAGGCAATGCCCTGGCCACAATTGGCCCCAATGACATCGGCACCCGCGGCTGTAAGCTCCTGGGCCACGGCTTCCGGTGTCTTGCCCGTCATGATCCGGTCCTTATCTTTTCCCGAGTCGTAAACGGTGCATGCCACGACAGGCAGCCCCGTGGCTTTTGCCGCCAACAAGGCAATCACGGCTTCGTCCACGTCGGCCATCGTTTCGATGACGAGGCCGTCGACGCCGGAATCGGCGAGTGCTTGCGCCTGCTCGGTGAATGCCGCCCTCAGTTCCTCTTCGGCCACTTGCCCGGCGAAGAGCATCTTGCCGCACGGGCCGATCGACCCGAAGACACTCGCCTCGTTACCAGCCGCCCGCCGCGAGATTTCGCCTCCTGCTTGGTTGATCGCGGCAACCTGATCCGCCAGGCCGTAATCGGCCAGCGCGATGCGATTGGCCCGAAACGTATTCGTGAGCACGACCTGGCTCCCCGCCTCGACATACGATCGCGGCACCCGTTCTACAAGCTCCGGATGCACCAGATTCCAAAGATCGGGGCACTCGCCGCTTGGCAAACCAAGGGCCTGCAATTGCGTTCCCCAAGCGCCATCCGTAACGATGGGCCCGCTCTTCACAAGTTCATCCATCCAGTGCAACATCGGATATAAGAGGTTAGGACTTTGTTTTTCGAGGGCGCCCTCGGGGCCTTAGCGTAGAATGAAGGTCCAGCCGGGTTGCCGTTCGCTTGATCCAAACATCGGAACCATAGGGCGAACCCCGCTGCACACAGTGACGCATCGCCGCAACCTCCGCCTCCGGCTGCGAACGGTTAACGTGCTCCGCCCAGTTGGTCGGCCGCGCGATCGGCCCCGCCGAAAGAAGCTCCCGCGCAATCGCGTCCTTTTCGCGGCGGTGCCACGCGCTTCCCCAACGCCACGCTTCGGCTCGCTTCACAAGCCCGGCCCGCAAGGGGTTGCGCTCCACGTAACGCAGCACCGCAAGCAGGTGCTCGTCGCTTTGCACCGGGAATGACTTGAATCGACCCTGGTACAAATGGCCGCTGCCAACCGTTTGGTGGTGCGCGTGCCAACGCATGGTATGCGTAATCGTTAGCCAATGAAAGAAGTTGGCTACCTCGTCCTCGTCACGCGGCCACACGACCAAATGCCAATGGTTGGGCATCAGCGTGTAAGCCAGTATCCGCAACGGCACCCGCTCCTGCGCTTCCTCGAGCACCTGCTCGAAGACCTGGTAATCGGCCTCCTTCTCAAAAATCGTGAGTCGAGCCACCGCTCGATTCATACAGTGGAAGACCATCCCCCCGGGGCAATGTCGCTTCGATCGTGGCATGACCAAAACATAACAAACCGCCGCCCCAAACGTCAACCAGCAAGCCACAAGAAAGAATCCTGACCCCTTTTACTCCAGCTGTTGCAGCGTGACCGGGCCAACGAGGCCCGATGGAAGAAGCGGCCAGCCGCTGGCATCCAAAGGATGATACTCCTTGTTCACGATGTTAATGTCATGGAACCGTTTCCACGAAACACCTTTCCGATCGAGGTCGCCAATTCGATTTGCGGAAAGGTTCGTCACCTCGATTTCCAGTTCGTTCTTTTCCGCTTGAAGCGCCGAGGCCTCAATGTCAACCGTGTAGATGGGGCCAATCAACGTCCCCAACTGCTGGCCATTGAGCTTGACTCGAGCACTTTCATGCACTTCCCCAAGATCCAAACGCCAATGTTCTGCTGTTGGGCGCGGCGAGTTGAAGGTCAGGCGGTAACGGCCCGTGCCGGCAAATCGCTTGGCTTCGGCGTCTTCCAACTCGGTCCAACTCTTGAGAGCAGCGAGCGTCGATGATCGGGGAAGCTCGGGGCCCCCGTCAATAAAATCCAACTGCCAACCGCCTGTAAGCGGCATAGGCTCGCCGATTGGTTCGAAGTCTCGCCAGCGTGGCACTTCGTGAAGTGGATTGTCGCTCAAACACACGAGGCGCGTCTCGCCAGATTCAAGCCGCAGCCTCAACCGGGGACGTGCACCCTCATGAGTAATCGACGCCACTCCATTCCTGCCGGTCATCGGGTCAATGAACACAATCTGCCGAGCCACGGATGTCAGCTCGATCGTGTTGTCGAATTGAGTACCCGATGAATTGTGTACAAAGTACCAAACACGATCGGTTTCACGCCTTCGGATGAATTGCAGCCCAAGATCAACGAATGTCTCGCGTGCAACTCCCGCGGAGGCAAGCGCGCGTTCGACAGGCCCCACCAATATCCGACCCGTGCCAACTCGATAGCCAATCAAGGAGTCCGCCGTTTCCAGCCGCCGACTTGCTTGGATGCTTGCCAATATCCTGGCAAGTTCTTGCCTGCGTGTGCTTAATGAATCCAGCCCAGGGACATCGGTTGGCAATCCCCCCACAAAAACCACCGTGGCGCCACGGTCGGCCAACCTTACTAACTTGCTCAACGTTTCAAGGGGCATGTGCGTACAGGGCGGGATCACAACCGCGCGGTACTTGCCGCCAGGAACCCGAATGACCCCTTCCTCGCCCATTTCCGTTTGCTGAAGCTGCCTGTCGGAGATGTAGTCAAACGCATATCCCAACTTCCACAGTTGCTGTGCAGTGCTCTCGATCGTTAGGCCTTTCAACCAGCTTCGATTGCTGACAACGAACATCGGTGCCAGCGAGTTCTTGCTATGCCAATAATCTTCAATCGGCCAGTAAACCAGAACGTCGTTATCCGGTTGCCCCGCGCACAGCACCGCCTGGCATCGAGCCACATACCGATTGAGGGTCGGGGCGTCGTGCCAAATGGCACTACGCGGATTCATCTGTGTCGAAGCGTAGAACACCCACCCCGGCCACGCCGCTTCCGCCGGCGAGTAGCACGTCCCATGATAAAACACATGGTTCACACCCGTGAGGAACAACGAATCAACAACCTCTTTCATCTTGCCCAGCGATTCGTGAAAGTGCTCCTCCAGCCAAGTCCCCGTCTCGCTCGAAACCCGATTTCGGCCAGCAACGTGCGCGGCCGAGGTTGCAAACTTGGCTAACAGCGGATCCCGTTGCCGATTGAAAAACTCGGTTTCCGCGATATCGGCCGCCGCGTAAAGATCGAGAAGGTTCCCAGGCGACCCATGAGCCTGGTTTCGGGTTACGATGCCCCGGTCGTGATTCCACCGTACCCACGGCGCAAGGAAGTCGTCGAGCATCAACTCGGAAAGCGTGCGATTGAAGTCGGCACGAACTCGGTTCGCCGTGTCTCCTTTTCCAAACAGTTGAGGAAGGTGCGGCTCCAAACGGTAGCCTCGCCGCTTTTCAAATTCGCCCAACAAATGCGGCGACCAGTTACACAAGTACTCGTAAGAGTCGTGGTACATCGCTCGAGGCAACCGACCTTGGTAGCCCTCCAATGCACTCGAAAAATGCTCCAAGTGGGCTTCTATGGCCGGCCGGTAGAACGTGTTGAGCATCGGGCCCGCCCCGCCAGACGCCGCGCGCTTCACATTCCGACCGGGCATCGTCCACACCGTAAGCAACTGCCAACCTTCACCGGGGATCGTGATCCGAGCTGTCTTCGCCGTTCGTAAACTCGCGGTCAACTCCTTGGTTTCCCCTTGAGCGCTATACGCCATCACGGCCTGCCACTCGCCATGCGGCAACTCAATCGTTTGTTCTCCAACTTTCAGCGGCCGTGTTTCGTGCCGCACTTGTGCGCTGCAATTGGCTCCCGCAATCCAGGGCCCCCCAAAACACCACCCCGTTCCCATCGTCATATCGATTCCAAGACCCAATCGATCCGCTTCCCGCACCGTGTAATCGAGCATCTCCAACCATCGCGGGCTCAAATACGGGATCGCCCGATCCTCGTATCCCTTGGCTCCGTAAATCGGCACGATGTGTAAACCACCGAGCCCTGCTCGTTGATATGCTTCCAGGTTGCGAGTGATGTTCTCCTCGTCCACGGCACTTGCCATCCACCACCAATAAGCCCAGGGCCGGTGCTCGCGCGTCATCGCAGGCAACAGCGACTCGACGGCGACAGGTCCCTTCCCCCGTGCGATGGACGTTAACAATACAAGTATCGTGAATAATCGGAACACGAATCGGACGTTCATTGGCTGCTCACTTATGAATCAATCGAGACTGCTCGATATTATAGTTGACCGCGCGGGAATTGCGCCCCTGCAATTCGTACAACCGATCCCAACTCCGCGCTTGTAATAAAATGTAAATTCGAGTTAGCGGCGGCCGCCAGGCCGCCTGTTTGAACCATTCCTCTTCGCCCTCTACACGCCCGTAGCACGGACTTCAGCCCGTGTTGCTTGCCCCGCGCGAGCCACCTCACCGACTAAAGTCCGTGCCACAACCCTCTCGCCCGCTCCGCGTCGCGCCTAAACTCTTACCGCCACACAACATCCGTCCTGGCCCTCCCCCCCTCGCAACTCGCAACTCGCAACTTTCAGGTGGCCAAAAATTCTTGTGGAAATCGGCCACGCCTTCTGGTAGGTTCATCTACGCGACGATGCAAATCGTGTCGGTGTTCGTGGGACAACCGGATTTGTTCGGCGCGGGTTGTGTGGCTCCGGCGCACCAGCCACTTTCGCTGCAGAGGAAGTGGAGATGGCCGCCAAAAGCTGCTCACTCGCGCCGAATGGGCCGATCCCGGCTGCACGACGAGCGTCTAGGACCGTACTCC
>JADZFK010000004.1 GCA_020849945.1 Pirellulales bacterium
CAACTTGGACCATGAACCGGCATTTTCGGGTCAACGCGATAGCAGTGCGAATGTCGAGGTTTCCGACGTGCCATCGGTAAGTGACGGCCTTGATTTTGCGTGCCAAAGCGAAAACTGATCGGCCCTGCAGAACATCCCCATTTCAGTTCCTTCGGCCAAGTAATTGGTTATAATACGATACTTATATCCTCTTAGCGTCATGTGTACAGCATTCGGCTGATGTGTCGCAGGGGTTGTAGATATAGGAGAATACCCCAGATGTTCCTATTTCGGCTTGTGCTGGTAACTGCAATTACCTTGATGGTGTGCGGGGAAATTCATGCGAGTGAAGCCCCTGAACTTAAAATCCTGCGAAGCAACTTTATTGCTTTCTACACCGGGCACCCGGACCACGCTGCGAAGTCTGAGCTGATCCTTAGTCCGCTGCGCGCGGATGGAAGCTGGCAGGACGTTGATTATTCGAGTCAGCGCCGCAGTGATTGGCCTACACGAAACCATTTGAGTCGCGTTCTGGAGATGGCACGGGAATATCGCACGCCAGGCCACCAACGCGAGGGTGCAACACAGCTTCGTAGCGACATTGCGAAAGCATTAGAGCATTGGCTGGAACAGGATTACCGTAATCCCAACTGGTGGAACGATGAAATCGGTGTTCCGATGATGGTGGCATCGACAATGATTCTAATGGGCGACGACCTTCCGGCAGAGACACGGAACAAGGCCATGCGGCAGTTGTTGGATCGAAGTAGGATCGGCTCTTCAGGACAGAACAAAGTCTGGCTCGCAGGAATCGCCTTCATGCGAGGCATGTTGGAGAAGGATGCGGCATTAATGCACGAGGCCCATGATGCGATTACCAGTGAGCTTCGTATTATCGCGGGCTCGGGAGTCCAACCCGACTATTCCTTTCATCAGCATGGTCCACAGCAACAGTGGGGCACCTATGGCCGCGAGTACGGCAAAGACATGGTCCAATGGGCCACGATCTGGAAAGGAACATCCTTTGGATTAAATAGCGAGCAAATTCTGCTGCTGCGCAATTATCTCGTGGATGGTGCCGCGTGGACATTGTGGCGAGGCCAGATGGACATCAGCGCTTGCGGTCGGCAACTCTTTCCGGGAATCCAGGCTAAAAACGGGAGGATGTTGTTTGAACAACTGCGCGACCTTCATCAACTTGCCCCACCAAAGGCAGACGCGATTGTTCGTGTTTTGGATAGTCAGGATGCAAATCGTGATAATAAGCTGCTAGGACACAAGCATTACTGGAGTTCAGACATCTCGATTCATCGCCAGCCGAGCTGGTATTCATCGGTTAAAATGAGTTCCACGCGGGTAATCGGCAGCGAGTCGTGCAACAGCGACAACTTGCAGGGACTGCACCTGGGAGACGGAGTTACCTTCTTTTACGTAACGGGAACCGAATACCTCGATATTTTTCCTCTCTGGAATTGGCAACAGCTCCCGGGAACGACCTGCCGAATGGTCGAAGGATCGTTAAACCCAAGTGCGGACCGCTGTCGTGGCAGCAGCGACTTCGTGGGAGGGGTCTCGGCCGGTCGATGGGGCTTGGCCGCAATGGAGTATGGTCACGAAGGCCTGGCTGCAAGAAAGAGCTACTTTTTTCTCGACGACGCGGTAGTGTGCCTTGGAACGGATATTCGCTGCAACGAACCGGGTCAGGTCACTACATCGGTGAATCAATGCCGGTTAGAGGGGCCGGTCACCGTGAGTGTGAGTGGCAACGAGACAGAAATGCAACGTAAGCATGCTTCGTGGAACAAAGTTGACTGGATTCATCATGGATCCGTGGGCTACCTACCGCTATGGCCCCAGCATTGGGAGCTGGATGCCCAGGATAAACGCAGCAACTGGCGAACCATTCACGGCCCAGGCCGCGCGGCAGCGGCCAAAGGGAGTGTATTTTCGCTTTGGACGAATCACGGTCAGTCGCCCCGCAATGCAAAATATGGGTACGCAGTCTTGCCGGCTCACTCCGTGGAGATGATGCGGACAAGGAGCCATGCGCCCGTGGCCACGATCGTTCGGTCAGACAATGCCGCTCATGTGTTATCCACAAATAACGGTGAACATAGCTTGGCAGCCCTCTTTGAAGCTCAGAAGTTGGCCTTGCAAGATGGCATCGAACTGGAGGTTGATCATCCCTGTTTGATTCTGTTGGAACGGGAAAAGGACTCCTTGGTGGTCCATCTTGCCGAGCCGACTCACCGCAAATCGTCGCTTACCGTTCGGTTGCGATCATCGAAGCTTGCCCCACAAGAACGTCGTGTTTCCCTGCCTGCCGGGGATCAAGCGGGCAGTACAGTTACCGTGCGGTTTGCTCGTGAAATGAGATGACCACTTCAATTGATAAGTAGATTTTTTCGCTTCCATAATGGCCGGAAGTAACGGATGCGTAAGACCTCGTGCATGGTGGCAACCAATCGCTAACTCGAAACGGGGAGGCTCTGGCTCTGCAGAAAACCAAAAGTGGGAAGTCTCTCCAAGGCCGAATACTTGTCAACATCGCGAGCGTTATCGGCAGGGCCGATCAGTTATTCATGTTCAGGACGGTGAGGACTTACTAACCCGAAGCGTCAGCGAGGGAAAGTGGGCGTTTACCTCGCTGACGCTTCGGGCTGGTTTCCAACGTGCTCGCCCAAATTGAATAATCGCTCGGCCCTGGCGTTATCGGCATCGGAGACTCCTCCCACAGAAGTCAGTGCGGAATCAATAGCGGCATAACCTCTCCCACCAAGTCATTCGCCTTGCGTTGTCCGCACGTAGCTTGAACGGCAAGCGGATATCTCCTGCCTGGGCTGTTAAACAAGCTGCTTGCATCTGCCCCGGAGAAAAAACTGGTGAATCGATGTAATATCCGGCGTTTCGCCCTATTTCTATGCGGGGAAAGAATTTCGGGGCATCCGATCGCTGGAATTGGTTTCGCTTGGCCAGGGTACCTCGGCACGGGAGTTCGATCGAATGCCAGAAGAGTCTCGCTCGTCGAATGATATTGCCGACCAAATCTTGGAGGCACAGCGGCGGCTCTATTCGTACATCCTGACCCTTGTACCGGATTCCGATCGCGCCTGGGACATCTTGCAGCAGACGAATCTGGTTCTCTGGCGAGATTCAGATCGGTTTTCCACTGGTAGCAGTTTCATGTCATGGGCTTTTCGCGTGGCTTATTTTCAGGTGCTCAGTAGTCGTGAGAAGCAGCTGCGAGATCGGCTGCGATTCAGTGGCGAGTTACTCGAGACACTTGCCGCAGAATCCGTGCCGCCGTTGAAGGATGATCATTCCCGCTTAAAGGCCTTGCGCGAATGCCTTGAACAGCTACCAGCCAAGCAACGAGGTTTGCTGCAAAGTCGCTATGGTGACGGCAGAACAGTTGCTTCGATCGCCGAATCGCGCGGCCAGGCAGCGGGGGCACTTTCCACTTACTTGCACCGGATACGGCGGGGCTTGTTGGGGTGTATTGAACGTCGTTTGGCAGTGGAGTCGAGATCATGAACGATAATTCATCGGACCACAGTGAAATACAGCGGCTCTTGTGCGGGCTGGCGGATGGCTCGCTGACTGAAGAGCAATTTCAATCGCTCGAGCGGCTGCTGGCCAACGATCGCGCGGCACGCGATGAGTACCGCCGCTACCTGGAATTGCATGCGATGCTGCATTTTGAGCATGGCCTTCTTCCGGCGGCTGCCAGCTCAGATCCACGTGTGAATCCGCTTGCCCCTGAATTTGCCGACATCTGCCAACTAGATGCTCGCACGGTTCCGCACATGCGGCCACAATCCTTGGGCAGGGTGTTGCCACGGTCGAATGTAAGTTGGAAGTGGTTGGCTTGCTTGATAATGCTGGCGGCCCTGGTCGGAGCTGCGGGCATGGAAGCCTGGCATCACCGCGGCTTCGCCTGGAATGTTTCCAAAGAAGGCCAGTCTCCTGATGCCTCCCATACCCCCAATACTCCTGTCGCCATGCTGGCGTCTTCCAATGGTTGCAACTGGAGTGGGGTAACGCCAGTGCAGATGGTCGTGGGGGCCGGGGTTGAAGTTGGCGACGAACTTGCCCTCTACGAAGGTATCGCCGAGTTTCGCCTGGCAAACGGTGTCGCATTGAGCATCGAGGGGCCAACGGCATTGGTGCTTACTTCTCCCCAGTCGCTGGTGCTGCAGCATGGCAAGCTTACTGCCCACGTTCCGTGGTCGGTGGGGGAATTCCGGATTCGTTCCTCGTGTTGCCAGGTAGCGGCTTCCGATGGCGAACTAGGCATTAAGATCGGTGGAAATAGTGTGGAAGTGCATGCCTTCTCCGGCAACGCCCTCGTGAGCCCGCTACCCGAGGATGACCCAGGCATCGAAGAAGCAGAGGTCAGCGATAACTTGCTTGAATCGTATTGCCAGGAGAACCAACTCCCCAAAGGCTCCGAGCTTTCAAGGGTTGTGGTCTCGATGGGGCGAGCCCTGCGGGTTAGCTACGATGACCGATCATCTCGGGTCCGCGATTGGTCACCTGCACGAGAGTCTGGCTTTTCGGCTAGGCTCTCCATGGCGGGGCCGCTTCCTGTTACCGGAGATTACGCAAGCGCGGTGCGGCAATCGCAGCCCATCACGTACTGGCGCTTTGAATCGATCGACGGAGAAGTGGTCCCGAACGAAATGGGAACGCACCACGCGCTCTCGATTCGCGGGGCCGTGCAGTTGGCGGGCAGCCAAGACAACTGGTCGATTGAACTGGGGCGACCCGGGCAGCATGGTTATGCCATCTGCAAGGATTCTCTTGAATTCGGCGGCAATGGAGACTACTCGGTCGAACTGTGGGCCAAGCCGAGCCATGTTCACAGGGCAGGTATGGTGTCGCTCGTGGAGGAAATTCTCGACCGAAAACGAAAGGATGCGTTTTCCCTGGAAACCTTGGCCGTGAATTTCAAAATCCACGACAAGAAGTATTCACAGAGATTTCGTTACCTCCACAGCACTCCGCCGGGCAAAAAGGTTCCAGAGACCTCCAATTGCATCGCCAAAGTGCTCTACCAACCGCGTCGTTGGCACCACGTGGTGGCCGTCAAAGAAGGAAGCGAAATGCGGTTGTTCGTGGACGGCGCCTTGACTGCTACCCAAACCGACCCCACGCGATTTCAGGGGCCCTTGAATGTCGTGGTCGGAACTCGCATGTTGGAGCGAGCCAAGGATTCCCCCAGCGATTTCGTAACGTTCGTGGGCCAATTGGACGAACTGGCAATTTACGATCGCGCGCTCGGCGCGCAAGAAGTCGCCGGGCACTACAAGCAGGTGAAATGGAATGAGGAGCACGTGGAGCTTCGTACGCACAAGCGGATGGCATCTCACCGCTCGTCGGGGCCTCTGGCGGTCGTCCCGCTGGCTGGGCCGTAGTGTTGCAAGAATTGGGGCAAGTTTCGTTCATTTTCCTTTTTTGGGAGGGATGGCTAATGAGATTTCAACGATGGACAGCCGTGGCCTTGGTCGCCCTGGCACCGGCTTGTTTGGCAACTGGCCCAGACGCACGCGCTGCGTTTATCACCTCGGGCGTGTACGACGAGGCCGTGAACCAATCGAATGCGGTCGATGTCGAGGCCGCAAGCAACAACATTACTCTGGCGGCTTTCAGTACGCTGGTGGCCAACGCGTTCGCGGCAAACGAGGGCGGTGTTATCGATTTCGACTACACACAACCAGGAACTACGGGGCTTGGTTCCGGTGATATTTCCACTTTGGCCACTCAAATAAACTCTGTGTATGGAGTATCGCAATCCGCCACCATGCGGATCAATCGGGGGTTGTACAACGGATCTTCCGGCTCCGCGCCAACCATGAGCGTTTCCCCAAGTGTCGCAGGTGGCACTCAATCTCTTTCCGGCTTCGGTGCCTCCGATGCCGAACAACTCCACCTCGGCTCGCAAAGCGGCGATGGAAATGACTTTCGCCTCACGTTCACCGACTCGTCGGGAACCACCGCCCAACCGGTCATTGCTTTCGGTTTGACCTTCCTCGGCCGCACGGACGCGGGTCAATCGTACACCGTCGTTTTCGAGGTTGGGCTTGTCGATCTTGTCGGCGGCGGAAACCCGCAAACCGCCACATTTGCCTCGGAAACGATCGACATCGGGAGTGGCGATGACACCTTTTTCGGGTATCAAGCGCCAGCAGGCAAGATGATTCAATACGTCCGTTCCAATAATAGCCGACTCGCTCGCATGGACGACATGGCCTTCGTAATCGTCCCAGAGCCGGCCAGCTCATCGGCGATTGGACTGGGTCTGGCAATCGCTTGTTCCGCGGCCTTCACCAAGAGGCGTCGCGAAATCGCAAAACAAGGATAACAACTATTGAATGTTTTTGGACGCGTGCGGCATGCAAGGATGCCATACCTCGCGTGGAGGCTGACCAGTTTTCAAAGCAAAAGGTGGGTCAAGCCATCGAAACCCACGATGCCTCTCTCGGTTTGTAAACGCATCTCAACGCAATCTTCGTTCAACTTTCGGGACTTTGAGGAAACCATGCTTTACCATTTTGCTCGCTATCGAGTTGCTTTGGCTTTGGTTGGTGTGATTGGCGGATTAGTTGCCTCGCCCTCCGCGTTGGCCAAGTTTGTGACGACTGGCGTCTACGATGAAAACACGAACCAGGCCAATTCTGTAGATACACTGGCGGCCAGCAGCAACATCAACCTGGCCGACTTCAGCACACTCGTCGCCGATGCATTCTCGGCCGGAAATGGGGGTGTAATCTCTTTCGACATCCTTCAGCCCGGCACCTTGGGTTTTGGGGCAAGCGATGCCGACTCAAATGGAACGCAACTGAACGCGGTCTACGGCGCGGCGGCAAATCGGACCCTGGTCATCACTCGCGAATTGTACGCAGGTGGCACTGGCGCCCCTACCTTCTCCGTAACTTCCAGTAGTTCGACACTAGAATCGATCTCCGGCTCGAGTTCCTCGGACGCCGATCAGAAAATCTTCGGTTCGCAAAGCGGAGATGGAAGTGACTGGCGGATGACGTTCAACAAACCACTGATTGCTTTCGGAATTACGGCCTTGTACCGCCCGAGTGATTACACCATCGGCATGGAGATCGGCCTGAGCGATAGTAGCACATTCGAATTCAACCAAGAAACCATAACGGCCGCCGCTGGGGGAAATGGCACGGACGATACCTTCTTCGGCTACGAGGCCCCATCGGGCCTAACCATTCAATACGTTCGGGCGAACAACAGCGCTTTGGCGCGTTGGGATGATCTGGCATTTGCCACCGTTCCAGAAGCACTACCAAAGCTGTTCGTCGATCGAACGACCGGGAACCTCACCCTCTCGAACACCACAGGGGCCGACATCTCGAACATCGTGGGCTATACCATTTCCTCGGTCGCGGAAACCCTCGATCCGGCCGATGCCGTGTGGAACTCGATCTCCGACACCAATTCCAACTGGACGGAACTAACCAATCCCACCGACCACACCAATCTTTCCGAGTTGGAAACAGGTCCGGTGTTCGGTGGCATCACGGTTGTCAACAACGGTACTATCGATTTTGGAGATACGTGGGTGAAGTACCCGGTGGAGGATATTCAGATGACGCTCCTCATCGACGATAACGGGAACCAGGTGCAAACTCAGGTGGATGTCTTCTACGTGCCGGGGACTGGCGGTTTTAGCCAGTTCGTCGCCGGCGATTTCAATTTCGATGGTTCTGTCGACGAGCAAGACTATACGACCTTTCTCGCCAATTTGCCTTCGGACCACGCCTCGCTCACATTGCCAGAAACTTACGCGCTCGGCGACATAAGTGGTGATCGAGCCATTGATTTCGAGGACATCGGCCTGTTCGCGGATGCCTTCGATACCCAGAACGGACAGGGAGCATTCTTGACCATGCTCGGGCAGGTGCCAGAGCCAACGGGGCCGATGCTTGCCGCCCTCGGCGCCATGCTATTCGCATGGCACCGAATCGGCCGATCAACCCGAACTCGTTCCATTTTGTTGGGCCTAGCGTTGCTCGCCTGCTGGCACACCGCGGCGCCATCGCACGCAGTTGCTCAACTCAATTCCGTCACCAACAACAACAGCAACGACCCGCTCGATGTTTACATTATTGGCCCCAACCCCTTGGCGGACGGAGAACTTATTAGCATCGATCGTCCCTGCCTGTTCAGCAACCTGCCTGCCGCATTCAACGGCCTCGATTACATCATGACAGCCAACGACGACAAAACGGCGCCCTCGATCACCGTGGATGTGACCTTCGACGCAGGTACCGTTCTCTACCTCGGTTTGGATGACCGCCTTGGAGACAACAGTCAGGCTACACCGCCAACCTTGGGAAATGGCGTCATGGACTGGGTGCTCAGCCAAGGCTGGCAAGATACGGGTTTCAATTATTATCGATCAGACGACGACCCAAGCCGTGGCGCCAGCATCTATCGGCTCAAGCCAACAGGCACTTCGATTACGCTCCTGGAACAGAATAACGGTAGTTCGAGGTCAATGTACAACCTCTTTGGCGGAATCGAGGTGATTCCCACACTCGTTGTGAATCGCGGCTCAGGAGATGTCCAGATTCAGAACCCCGCAGGTGCCGCTTACGATCTCGACTATTACGAAATCACCAGCACGGGCCAATCGCTGAACCTTGGCGGTTGGTCGAGTCTCGATCTTCAGAACCAAGATGCCGTGGACGGAACGGATCTAGGCACGGTCGCCGGTGATAGCCCGTTGGAGGGCTGGGATCAAGGTGGTTCCAGCAATTCAAGTGCCCTGGTGGAGCTATTCCTGACTGGGTCTAGCTCGCTCGGCTCACAGGCTTCGCTTAGCCTGGGAACCGCCTACGACACTACCACGGATGCGCAAGACTTAATCTTCCAATACTCACTAGCAGGAAGTAACTTGTTGCAACTGGGGGTCGTAAAATACGTCGGAGGCCTCGGCGGCTTGCCCGGAGACTTCAACGCCGATACTTTCGTCGATTCCGCCGATTACGTTCTCTGGCGCAAGAACTTGAATGGCAATGAGTCTGTCTTGAACGGCAACGGAGACGGTTCCGGCACCGTCGATCCTGGCGACTACAACCTGTGGCGTGCATCCTTTGGCAACTCGGCAGGTTCTGGTTCGCTTTCGACCGAGGCAGTTCCAGAGCCTTCGCTGGGGGTGCTTACCATTCTGGCCGCAACCGTCATT
Source organism: Pirellulales bacterium (assembly GCA_020849945.1). Taxonomy (GTDB): domain Bacteria; phylum Planctomycetota; class Planctomycetia; order Pirellulales; family Lacipirellulaceae; genus JABDGM01. The sequence goes on from JADZFK010000004.1 coordinate 9,194, forward strand.
TGTGTTTCGCGCCACTCAAGAAGCGCTCGAAGACCGATCGCTCCATAACTGGGAGATCTCGGTTCGGTGGGTACGCGTGCTGAGACAAAAAACGCGTGTTCACCGGACCTTGTTTGAACGTGCCCCGAATGCGGGAGTCTGAATCATGGTTGATCGATTTGCTGCTCAAAGAATGTCCTTCTCACGGCGGCCTAATGAGCTAGGGGTAGAGGCCCCGTGGGCCGAAAGCAATGTTTCGAACGATGAAGCTCTGAGTATGTGTAAGAATTTTCAAAACTTGAATGCGCGCCGGGCAAAGACAGGGCTAGCTGGATTCACCTATGTAGAGGCCGCAAGCCCGGCGGCCCTACTGAATGACCAAGCACGAATGACGAATGACCTAACTCTGTTCTTCGGCATTCGACATTCAGGAATTCGTCATTCTCATCCGCCTCGGATCGGCCGACCTACTGGTCAAAATGGTTTTACCTTGGTGGAACTTTTGGTCGTGATTGCCATCATCGGTATCTTGGTGGCGATCCTGCTGCCTGCCATTCAAGCAGCACGCGAGGCGGCCCGGCGAGCCGATTGCCAGAATCGAATTCGTCAGCATACGTTCGCCTGCATTAATTTCTCGGGGGCAATGCGCGTATTCCCCTCGGCCATGAAACCCAGCACGATGATGAGTTGGATCGCACAGATACTCCCGTACGTGGAAGACGAAGCACTCCACAATCTGATCGATCCAGATTTACGTTGGGACACTTCCGCAAACGCACAAGTGGTGAATACTCCACTGCCGTTTTCCCAGTGTCCTTCCACCGGACCACTAATGACAGCCGCGCACGAGTATCCCTCGGTGGTCGTCGAGGATTCACCGCTTCGGGCGCATTACTTCGCCGTCATGGGTGCCAAGGCGGGCTGCCCCAACAGCTCTTCCACCGATCCGGAGAAGAGCTACACCATTGACGGCTGCGCGTCGCCCGATTCTCGCATCGGCGGCTGGGCCACCAACGGCATCATCTATCCGCTGAGCAAAATCACCCACCGCCAGATCTCCGATGGCACGAGCAAGACCATGCTCGTTGCCGAACAAGCTTGGCCTGATGCGGGCATCTCGCGCACCTGGATCGTTGGCGTCGCAGGTACAGGCACACAAATCAAAGGCGATGATCAAAAAGGCGCTATCCGCTGGGTCTACAATGCGGAGAATATCGCTTACTCGGTCGAAGAAGCCTACCTCGACTCGTCCTCTTACCCTTACCCAGCCAACGACATTAGCATCGGCAGCGAACACCCTGGCGGCGCTTACGTGGGTATGGCTGATGGCTCCGTCCAGTTCCTGAGCGAGGATGTCTCACTAAAGGGCGTTCTAAAACCGATGGCCAGCCGCCGTTCGGGTGAAGTTAATGAACAATGAACCGAAGCATGGCCTCAACACGTTGTACAGACTTCAGTCCGTACCGGCCTCAGGCTGAAGTCCGTGCCACGTCTCAAAGGAACCTACCGTGCTGATGCGATCTGTAACTGGCATGATGGTTTGCTCCGGCCTCTTGGCTGGTTTACTTTGCCTGGCTAGCTGCGAAAAATCAGGGACTGCCCTGGGCGAAGTTCGCGGCATTGTTACGCTCGATGGCCAGCCACTCTCCCAAGGGTCTGTCGTTTCCTATCCTGAAAACGGCAAGGGTGCGCTCGGCACCATCCAAAGCGATGGCTCGTTTATCCTGATCACGCGTGGCCTCAAGAGCGGCGTCTCCGTCGGCCACCATCGCCTGGCGGTCGTGGCTTATCAGCAGCCCGCTCAGGCCTCGCCCGAGGCGGATCAGAAACCACTGGTTCCTCTCCGCTACATGCAACCAGATACCTCGGGACTCTCCGTAACAGTCGCCTCTGGAAAATTGGAAACCCTCCAACTCGAACTGAAATCCGCAATATAAACTGTTCCGCTTTCTTATCGGCCAGAGCAATTCCTCATCTTGTACATAGAGAATACGCCCCCCCCGGGCCGATCAGTTTTTCAAGCTGTGCAAGTTTAGTGAGTCAGAGGTTTCCGCCGCTTGCGGCTAAGCGAGTCACACCCTCAAGCCGTTCTTCACCAACCACCCGACTGCCCTCGGCTTTGCCGGTGGTTTTACTGGGAAAACTGATCCGCCCTGATCTCTCGATCGAATGCATGGAACTCGCCCACGAGAACCGGTATAGTAGTACTTTTCGCTGGGGCCACTGTGTGGAACGTCTTACGGACAGAATTCAAGTGAAACGGGGAGAATAACGGTTATGGGTTTGCAGGTTAAGAGTGCGGAACAGTGTCAGTTCGATCTTGTATCGCTGGGTGAGTGCATGATCCGGCTTTCGCCGCCCGAGCATGGCAGAATCGAGTTTGCGCCGACGCTCGAAGTGTGGGTCGGTGGCGGCGAATATAATGTGGCCTACGCGCTAGCGCGGTTGGGGTTGCGAACGGGCTGGGTCGGCGGACTCAACACGTCGCCAATGGGCCGCATCATTTCAAATCATGCCCGAGCGGTCGGCGTCGATGTTAGCCATGCCGTAACACGTAAGTACGATGGCGTCGGCAAAGTCGATCGCATCGGACTCAACTTTACTGAAGTAGGACACTCGAAGCGGGCCTCGGTTA
>JADZFK010000005.1 GCA_020849945.1 Pirellulales bacterium
CTCATTTCAGCGGTGAACGGTGGAAGCGACTTTACCCTGGCCGCTGGTGGTGCCAACACCGATGCCACTCTCGGAACAGGCGATGACGCCACAGCCGTGTTCACGATGAGTGGCGGCCGCGATGCCGGTTCCAACACCTTTACTGTACGGGCCGATACGGCCGGCGTCGCCGCCAACGGTGTGACGGTGACGATCAGCGAAAGTAACACGATCACGAACAACACGGCCGAGGCCTCCATCACCGGCGGCAATATCGAGGTTCTCGTCCGTGGCACGGTCACGAAGGCGGCCATTGTTGCCGCCATCGATGGCTTGAGCGGCTACAGCGCAACCACTAGCGCCAACTCCGGCGATACCAATTACACGCAATCGACCGACACGCCTCCTGGTGTCGGAACTTTGGCCGGCGGTGTCGCGGCCAGCGGTGGCATCGCTCAAAATGCCGTGTTCTCGCTCTCGGGTGCCAATGGTGCCGAAGTGTTTAGCTTCGAAGCGGGAACCACAATTAACCAGTTGGCCAGTGCTATTAACTTGGTTAAGGACGCCACCGGTGTCGAAGCCACGGTGAATGGCACCACGCTTGAGCTTGTCTCAAGCCTGTACGGCAGCGACGCCTTCGTCGACGTGCAACTCGTCGAAGAAGCCGCGGGCGGCACGATTCGCACCGCCATCGGCTCGGGCAGCCGCGATACCGGTACGGATGTCGTTGCGTCCATCAACGGCATTAGCGCCAAGGCCACCGGCAATGTGATCTCGATCAACACGGCAACGCTCGATCTCAAGACCACTATTGAGACCGATTTCACCGGTTCGATCGCCTTCGACATCACCGGCGGTGGTGCTCAGTTCCAGCTTGGTCCGGAGGTTGTCTCCAACCAACAAGCCCGCATCGGCATCACCAGCGTGAACACCGCACGCCTTGGTGGCGTCAGCGGGAAATTGTTCTCGCTTGGCTCGGGCGGCTCGGCCGACCTGGCCACCGATCCCACGACTGCGGCCCAGATCGTCGATGAGGCGATCAATCAGATCACCAGCCTCCGCGGTCGGTTGGGCGCTTTCCAACGCACGTCGCTCGAGACGAACAAGAACGCCTTGAATGATACGTTGGTGAACCTGACCGAGGCCGAAAGCCAGATCCGCGACGCCGATTTCGCCGCCGAAACGGCAGCCCTCACCCGGGCTCAGATTCTGGTGCAATCCGGCACCACGGTTCTCCAAATCTCCAATCAGAACCCGCAAAACGTGTTGGCTCTGCTCCAATAGCCCCAACACTAGTACTCAGCCGCTGGCGGCTTAGCCAGCGAAACATTGATAACCTTCAACCGGTTCGGCCTGCATCAGGTCGAACCGGTTTTTTGCGCATGGTTAATCGTCCCAATCCGGTGCTACCGCGCCAATTAGCATGCTGGTCCAATTTGCGGCTCTTACGAAATCGGTATATTCTTCTGCGGGCCTCTTTTGAGTCGGGCAGCCTCTACTGCCGATACAATCCGTAGGGTCGCAAGCCCTGGGTGCTAGCTGCGCGCGCAAAGCTAAGTGGTAGAGTTCATTTGGCAAGGCGAGCGTGTTACTGACTCTCCCCCTTTCGCTTTCAGACGTAGTTGGAAATCTGGCGTATGGCAGGAATCATTTCCACCACGGGTTTGATCACGGGGATTCCCATCGAGGAAACCGTAAACAAACTCATGGAGATTGCAGCCCGTCCGCGCGATTTGATTCAGTCGCGGAACGAGTTGTTGCAGGCCGAGCAGCTCGCCATCAGTAAGCTGTCGTCGCTGGTGTTGGCTTTTCGGTACGAAGCCAACAAGCTTGGCCAAGCCAGCCTCTACCAAACCAAGGCCGTCTCTTCTAGCGATTCGGACGTGCTGACAGCTTCAATCCTGTCAGAGGGAGACCCTCCTGCTGGAAGCTACAAGTTCCGCGTGTTGCAAACAGCTTCTTCGCAGCAGATGCTAAGCAACGCCTTTACGAGCCTGGATGATTTCACAGCGGAAGGCACCCTCTCGTTCGGTTTTGGTGGATTTGTCGATACGGGGGTCGCCTTGGCCGACCTCAACGGCGGTGAGGGTGTTGCCAAGGGGTTCATCAAAATCACCGATCGTGCCGGCAAGACGGCCAAGATCGACCTGCGCACTGCTGAGACGATTGACGATGTGTTGCGTGCCATCAATGAGAATACCGAAGTTGATGTCACAGCGACCACCGAGGGAGACCAAATCCAACTTACCGATCACACGGGGGGAAGCCAAAACCTCCGCGTGCAAGAAGTGAGCACCGGCACCACGGCCGCAAGCCTGGGGCTGAGCGGCATCAACGTGGCCGCCAACACGGCCACCGGCAGCGACATCTACTCCCTGACGGGAAGCACGAAACTCTCTTCGCTCAACGACGGGCTGGGCGTCGAACTCCATTCAGACAGCCGATTGTCGTTTTCCTTGGCAGATGGTTCGACTCTTGAAGTGGACCTGAGCGACGCAGAGACGGTCGAGGATGTTCTAACAACCCTCAATGCCGCCAGCCCGACGAAACTATCCGCGGCCCTGGCCGCCGATGGCTTGCGATTCGAACTTACCGACCTGACCAGCGGAAGCGATCCGTTTGAAGTGGCCAGCGCGGGCACGGGCGACCTTGCCGCCGACCTCGGGTTGGATACCGCGGCGGTCGGCGATACCCTGACGGGCCGACGATTGATCGGCGGCTTGCGAGATACCCTCGTGAGCTCGCTGTTAGGCGGCAGCGGCTTGGGCACGCTGGGTGAAATCAGCATCACCAACCGCAACAATGTCGATTCTGTCGTCGATCTTTCGGATGCCGAAACGCTTGGCGACATCGTTGCGGCCATCAACGATCAAGCCACCGGGATTGAAGCTTCGATCAACACCGCTCGCAACGGCATTCTTCTTACCGATACGACCGGTGCCGCGCTCAGCAACCTAATCATTGCCGATGCCGATGCCACAAACACCGCCACGACCCTGGGAATTGTGGCCGATACTTCGGCAACCTCCCAAAACAGCGGCAGCCTCGATCGCCAACAGATCGGCCGCGCGACAATGCTCTCAAGCTTGAACCAGGGGAAAGGCATCGACCTCGGCGACTTCAAGATCACCGACAGCGACGGCAACACCGGCTATATCGACTTGAACGCCGTTGGAGATGAAGCCGAAACGATTGGCGATGTGCTCGATCGCATCAACGCCTCGACCGCAATCCAAGTCGAAGCCCGCATCAACGACACGGGCGATGGCATCGTCATCATCGACCGCGCCGACGGGGATCAGGAACTTACCGTGGCCGAGGTTGGCAACGGCACGACTGCGGCCGATCTTCACATCAAGGGCACGAGCGTCGAACAGACCGTGAACGACGAACTTGTCCATGCCATTGACGGCTCCTACCGCTATACGATTGACTTGGAAGACCTTGAGGATGAAGGAAGTAGCATTCTCTTGTCCTCGTTGAACGGCGGCGAAGGAATTCAACTGGGGGCCTTCAAGATCACCGATAGCGCCGGCAACTCGGCGGCGGTCGTGCTGAATAAGACGGCCGGCACGTTTGAAACCGTGGCCGACGTGATCGACGCCATCAACGCGACCGATATTGAGATCGAAGCGCAAATCGATAGTTCGGGCACCGGCATCTTACTGATCGACAAGGCGGGCGGTTCCGGCACGCTCACGGTCGAGGAGCTTGCGGGCGGCACCACGGCTGCCGACCTGGGACTGGATGGCACCGTCCAGACGATCGTAATTGATGACACGGAACGACAAACGATCGACGGCATCGGCACGTTTACTCAACCCTCCGACCAGGGAGCCCTCGGTGCCCTGGCAAGCCGGATCAATGCCCTGGGGGCCGGCGTCACGGCAACCAGCGTGTACGACGGCACCGGCTATCGTCTCTCACTCACCGTCGACGAAACTGGCAGCGGTCCGGGACTCTTGGTGGACGGCCTGGATGCGGCACTCGAGTTCAGCGAATCCGCCGCCAGCCACGACGCTGTGATCGAGTTCGGTGGCACGCAACTCGGCTCGGGTTTGGCCGTCGCTTCGAGCACAAACACCTTCGAAAACGTCGTGAATGGGCTTTCGGTTACAGCCGTCCAAACTTCCTTGAATACCATTTCGGTCGATGTGGAGACTTCGACCGATGACGTGCTGGAAGTAGCCAAAGATTTTGTCGATGCGTTCAATTCGCTGCGATCGAATCTGGACGAGGTCACGGAATTCGATGAAGAAGCGCTGACGACGGGGATTCTCTTCGGTTCAACCGCCGCGCTTCGTGTTGAATCGGACTTGAATTACGTGCTTTCAGGCAATTTCTATGGCTTGGGAACGTACTCCTCGCTGGAAGCTCTCGGCATCACGTTCGACGACAAAGGAAAACTCTCGCTGAATAAGTCAGAGCTGTCCGCGGCACTCAGTTCCGATCCGAGTGCTGTTTCAAACTTCTTTGCCCGCGACACGATTGGATTCGCCGCCAAGGTGACTGCGGCGGCGGATCAGCTCGCCGACAGTGATTCGCTGCTTTCCGCGCAAGCCACGTCTCTGACGGACAAGATCGAAACGAATACCGAACGCATTAGCAGCATGGACGAAATGCTCGATCGCCAACGCGAGCGGCTGCTGCTTCAATTCGCGATGCTTGAAACAACGGTCGCGAAGCTCCAAGAGAGCCTCTCGGCACTCAACTCGCTGCAGATCATTCCACCTCTAACCGTCAGTCGCTCACGCAACCGTTAGCGTTGCGATTCCGCCTGAAATCTTCGCACCGTGCGAGGAAACTGAAAGTTAGTAGCACGAAAAAGGAAGAGAACCGGGACCATACGTTAGATTCCCACCATCCCAGGTAGATTGTCTGGTCGGCGAATCCCACTGCACAAGATCGGTAAACTCAGATCGAACTCATGTTGTTCGATGTTGTGCTGTTCGTGGTTCCTTAAATAAGTGAGTGTGTTCGGAAATTGGATACACAGCTCCCGGCTTTGCCGGGGGTTGATGGAGGTTCCATTTCCCGGTCACCCTGAAATAGATGCCGTAGTCGAAATACCCGCAGGGTTATCAAGAAACAAGGAAGTAACATTCATGAATGGCCCAACCAATAATCAGTATCTCGAATCAAAAGTGCTGACGGCGCCGCCGCAACGGCTCCATCTCATGCTCATCGACGGAGCGATTCGTTTCGGTCGGCAGGCCGAGGAACACCTCAAGCGCGGCGAACGCGTGGCCGCCGCCACACCACTGCTCCGCGTCGTCGATATTCTAGGAGAACTGTTGGCCAGCGTCCGTGAGAACAAAGGAACACTTAACGAGCAAATTGCGGAACTCTATCTATTCCTCTTCCGCCGAGTTTCCGAAGCCAAAGTGAATGAAGACCTGGCCACCTTGGGGGAAGTTCTTCAACTCCTGGAGTACGAACGCCAAACCTGGCAGATGATCTGCGAGAAGCTCGGCACCGAAGCCCCCAACGCAGCCCCGATACCTGCAAGGTCGGCAACTCCTTTCTACGCTAGCAACACTCCAAAGAAAGGTGTCTCCTTCGAGGCCTGATTCAAGCTGGCAACACCACCACGCCGAACGCCAAATGTTGTCGACTACGGGTTGCCATTGGCGTGCTGGTACGAGGCGGATAGACTCCGCGCCCCTTCATGGGTGAGTACTTGGCCGATGAACGCCCGCGATGCGACGCATCGCGGCTTACGTGTGGATAGCGGTTTATCGATGGGCGGCCGATACTCGACAGGTACTCTTATGGGGCCATGCCATGCTTGCGCTCGCTCGGTTTCGTGTTCTTCCGCTCTTCGTGGCGATCTGCCTTGCACACCGTTTTCCGCTTGTGGCAGACGGTGGCGAACAGCAGAAGATCAGCGAGGGAGGCAGCCACCCTGTCGGCCAGGAAACCAGCCGTGATTCAACTAGCCAGAACGAACCGGCTGCCGTCTTGCAGCAAGCGGCAACGGCCTCGCCACCACAAGAAGTTGAACGCGAGAAATTGGCTCGTGTCTGGGCGAACGAACCGACCTTGGTTCGGCTTGCCCGTGAGCGGTTTGGGGCCGAGCTAACAGAAACCGACGCCCGGCTCTTTGCGGCGGTTGCCTCGGGCGAGTGGGCAGACCTTCGGCCAACCTCGGAAGCAACCTTCGATCCAGAAGAGCCTGCTTCGTGGGCTGAATGCCCCACGATCAATGCAGACCGAATCGTGTGGCTGTGTACCGATCCGGCCGCGGCGAAAATCATTCCGAATCGGGGCGTGTGGGTTCGGGGGGCAAACATCCGCGGGCAACTCAACTTGTATCGTGCGCAGGTGCCTTTCTCGCTCGCGTTCTACGATTGCTTGTTCAATAACGGAATCAACCTCGGCCACGCCAAGATGCAGGAGGTGGATATCCGCAACTGTTGCTCGGCGGCGATCTCGGCACGGGCTGTTCAGGTCGCCGAGAACTTCTATCTGCTGACCACGAGCATCTTTGGGGGGCTCGATTTGATCGATGCCAACCTCGGTGGCGACCTCGACATGAGCGGCGGCTTGGCCTTTCACGGGCTGAACAAAGAGGACCTCGAAAAACAGGGAATCGCGATCAACCTTCACGATGCCAAAGTCGGCGGCGACATCAAGCTGGCCGACAACTTTCGAGCGGTCGGGCAGGTGCGGCTCATCGGCGCAACCATTGGCCGAAGCCTGACATGCAGCGGGGGCAGATTCCGCGAAGCCGGCCAAACCGCCGTAGACGCCCGCCATTTGACGGTTGGCGGTAACGTTTCCTTCAACTCGAAGTGCGTAGTGGAAGGCGGAGTTCAACTGCGGCGCTCGAAGGTGAGTGGCGATCTCGATCTCGATGGAGGCCGCTTCATCGCCGCCTCCAACGACGCCTTCAATGGCGATCTCGTCGATGTTGGCGGCCAGCTTCTCATGGGCGATGGTTATCATGCCGAGGGCGAAACGCGTTTTGTCAACGCCACGATCGCCAGCGATTTCGACGCTGATAATGGCCACTTCCTCAATCCGCAAGGAGATGCCCTGAGCCTCGATGGCGCGATCATCGGCCGCAGCTTGCGTATCGCGGCGGACGCCGCCTCGCCCACCGACGAAGCCAAGGACCTTCCCCCCGGATTTCTTGCACGAGGCTGTTTGCGGCTTTGGGGAACGCAAGTGAACCAAGACATCCTGGCCGACGGCGCTCTGTTCGATTCGCCAACCGGCACGGCAATCCTGGCCTGCAATCTCAAGGTCGCCAGCCGGGTCGTGCTAACGGGTTGCAAAGCCAAGGGAACCGTCAACCTGTTCGGCGCTGATATCGAACACGAACTCGACCTGCGCGGCAGCTCGTTCGATGGCCAGCAAACCTACGGCAACATCGCTCTTTGGGCCAATGCAATCAAAGTTCGCGGGCACGTGTATTGCAACCAGACCGAGGGCGCCGAGCCGCCCTATCGGTTCGTCGCCCACGGCCTGACCTCCTTCCAGTTCGCCACAATCGGCATGCATTGGGATCTGTACGGCGCCGAACTTATCAACCCCGGTGGCGATGCACTCGACGCAAGCGACTGCCGCGTCGAGGGTTACGTGAACGTCGATACGGTGAAATTCGTGGGCCGCGCCAGCTTTTCACGCGCGAAAATCGATGGCTTGTGGATCTTGTTGCATACAGTTGAATCGGAGAACCTCGAACTGGACATGCGATTTGCACACATCTGGGTCATCAAAGACGAGCGACTCGACGACTGGCCTCCCGCGGGCAAGTTGCAGCTCGAAGGCCTCGTCTACGACCACTTCGACGACGACTCCCCTCTCGATGTGAATGATCGCCTGAAGTGGTTGCGCCGCCAATATGCCCCGCTGAAGCACGAGCTGGCGAAGAACTTCCCAACGCCTTCGGCAGCTTCGAATCACTCGCAAGAGTCGGCCACGACGCCGTTGACCCACGACGGCGCCCGCTACGGTGTCGTTCGAACCGTTTATGAATCGCCCGCCCCGGGGATGGCCGCTCCTTCGGAAACGGCGGACGCGATCACGCCCGATGCAATAGACCGCCCGAACCCGCCCACGGCCGAAACGGCCTCGCCATCGAGGTCCTCGGCATCGAAGGAAGTCGGCGCGAATGTGGACGACTCCCAGGATGGCACCTCCCCCTCCGACCTTGCCGCACTCGATCCGAGCGGCCGGCGTTACATCACCCAGCCCTACACGCAACTGGCGGCCGTGTATCGCGCAATTGGCCAGGATGAACAGGCCAGCACCGTGTTGGTGGCCCGGGCCGAACGACTAGGCGAACTGGCACCGCCTTTCTCGGCACAGGCAATGTGGTATCGCTACTTGGGAAGGCTCATCGGCTACGGCTACGAACCTTTCCGCGCAATCAAGATCGGACTGACGATCGTTGCGATCGGGGCGATCGTGTTTGCGATCGGCGCCCGCCGAAACTTGATGGCCGAGACCAAGCTGGCCGAGCAAGTCCTTTCAGGCGAAAACGAGTTGGGACTGGTCTCTCCGACCTACCCGCGCTTCAACGCGCTGGTTTACTCGCTTGATGTGTTCTTGCCTTTTGTCGACCTCAACCAAGTGTGTTACTGGATACCGGGCGAGAAACCGAGCAAGCCTCGCAAGAGCCGCAACTGCTTGATGCACCTTGGAACGTACTCGCTCAAGTGGAGTACGCTCTTGCACTGCTACCTTTGGTTCCAAACCTTGGCCGGCTGGACCCTTTGCACCCTGCTTGCGGCCGCCGTCACCGGAATCGTCGAAAGCTAAGGACTGTTTTCAGGCTCTCCCTCTCTGAAAGTCTATCCGGAAACTCTCTCCCTTTGGGCATTTGATATCTCCACAAGTCGAATGGCTTAATGAATTTGCGATTGGAAAGCAGTGGGTCCATTCGAATGGACTCATCTCGCTCCAAGCTTGTAAAGAAATGTCAATTCGAGTTAGCGGCGGCCGCAAGGCCGCTGTTCTAACCGATCATTTCCACCACTTATACCGAAACCCGTTGCCCACTTTCCAAAGAAGTCACAGCCTCTCCGCGAGGTGCTTATAGTACACATCTCGCTCCGCGAGATGAATTTCCGCTCACGGAGCCAGATGAGTACTCCACTTTCTTCAAACGAACCCACTACCGACATGCCTTGGCAGAGATACGACTTACGGCATGGGCTTTCGTGCTTTTCGTTGTTTTCGTGGTTCAGAATTGGCACAGATCGGGTTAAGATGGAAAAACGACAACCGGCCTGAATTGGCACGCCGCTTGCACACCCTTCGCCTTTCGACCCGGAGCCTGCCAAAAATGCTACTGAATTTCGACCCCCTGTATTGGATCATGTTAATCCCCGCTTTGCTGCTGGGGTTGTGGGCACAGTTGCGCGTGAAGTCGGCTTTTTCGCGGGCTGAAAAGGAGCCTGCCCCGATGAGCGGTGCCGCCGCCGCCCGATATGTGTTGGATTCTGCCGGCCTGCAAAACGTCGCCATCGAGCCTGTTCAAGGGTTCCTGAGCGATCACTACGACCCGCGAGCCAAAGTCTTACGACTCAGCCCGCCCGTGTACCAAGGCCGCACGATGGCTGCCGTGGGCGTTGCAGCCCACGAGGCCGGCCATGCGATCCAAGATGCAACGGGCTACCTGCCGCTCTTGGCCCGCAATGCCATTGTACCGCTGGCCAGCTTTGGTGGTGGCATCAGTTCGTTGCTGCTGTTGCTGGGCTTTGTTTTTTCTTCGCTAATGCTCATCCAAGTCGGCATCATTGCCTTCAGTGCCGTGGCCTTCTTTCAGGTGGTGAACCTGCCCGTTGAGTTCGATGCCAGCCGCCGGGCGAAGGCACAACTCGACTCCTTGGGCGTGGTGGCCCGGCAAGACCAGACGCATGTTCGCGGCGTGCTGAACGCGGCTGCCTGGACGTACGTCGCCGGCACCTTACAAGCCGTGCTGACGCTGCTCTACTACGTCATGCGCTTCACCGGCGGTAGCAGCGACGAGTAGGCGCGCGGCAAACGCTGGTTTCTTTGTTCGTAGATTGCGCACGGCACGTGCCTCGTGGCACGGACTTCAGTCTGTGAGTGAACGTACGGACTAAAGTCCGTTCCACGTGTTGCGATCGCAGGCCGCGTTGGGGTTTGATCGAGCAGGCCGCACGAGGAACCGGGCTACGAACTTGGTGAGATTCTGGCGGTTCTCACCAATTGGCGTACCGCTTCACGGACATTTTTCGTTTCGGCGATGAGGTCGAGTTGCCGTTGGGCCATGCTGGGGCGATGGGCCATCTCCAGGCAATGTTCAAGATACCCCAGGCACTCGAGTTCCCTTGCCGTGGGGACGAGCAGGTTCACGAGCCGTTCGACCATCGCCGAGGCTGGCGCCGATTGATAGGTGATGGTATCGACGAGCCGAGCTTGGTTGCCGAACCGGGCCGCCCGCCACTTGTTTTGCTGCACCATCATCGGATGGCTTTCGCTTTGGTAGGTGCCGTTATCGATCTTGTCGGAGAGCGCTTTAACGAGGCATTGGATGAGCGCGGCCAGGCCAAGCGTATCGGGCAATGAGCCTGGCATGTCGCACACGCGGACCTCGACGGTGCCGAAGTTGTTATGGGGGCGAACATCCCACCAGATTTCGCGAATCGTATTGATGAAGCCGGTTTCGACCATGTGGTTCACGAGCCACACGTATTCGCTCCAGTTTCGCATCTGGGTGGGGAGTCCGGCCGTCGGCAGGCCCTCCATGATCTTCGACCGGTACGAGTGGAGGCCTGTTTGCCGACCTTCCCAGTAGGGGCTGCTGACGCTGAGTGACAAGAGCGTAGGCAAGTGCCGCATGATGCGATCGCAGATCATGACGGCCTTGTCGCCAGAATCGACGCCGACATGAACGTGGAGGCCAAACGTTACCAAGCGTCGGGCCGTCTCCTGGAGCAAATTAACGAGCATTTCGTAACGCTCGCCGGGAGAGATTTTCTGATCAAGCCAGGATGAAAAGGGGTGCGAGGCCCCCCACCATAAGCAAAGCCCCAGGGCATCGCACGCTGGCTCGACAATGGCCAGCTTGCCTCGCAAGTCTTTTTCGACTTCTCCTATGGTGGCACACACGCCCGTGTTGATTTCCAACACGCTCTGCATCAACTCGGGCTTGTACCAAGAAGTATCCCCCGGCTCGTGCCCTTCGGCGGCAAGCCAGTCGCCCAGCCGGCCGTAGGCACTTGTTAGCGCGAGCGTTTGAGCATCGAGCAGGCCCAGTTCCAGCTCGACCCCAACCGTCGGTCGGTCATTGCGATGAAATTCGAGTTTTGCCATCGCAGAAGTCCGCTAGGTAAGCAATTCACTTGATCGTACGGCCACTAGAGCCTATCCCAGAACCGTCGGGGACTGGCTCATTTTGCGGAGTCTGCGTAGCAAAATGTGCCTGTCCCCCTCTCTGAAGACGGTTCTGGGATAGGCCCTAAGCTTGTATCGAAAACGCGGAACCAAACAGTGGAACCGAAAAACGACCCACACACAAACGAAACTAATTAGGGCTGCAGCCTGGAAGCAAGGACCGAATAAGACGATCTGCAGGAATTACCGGTGGAACCTGAACGCTTGGATTCCCTGCTGTATCTCGGGCCGAACACGCAATTTCGAATCCGCTACGATCCTGGGAACTTGCATTGCCCTCCTACCCGTGGGAGAGAGTTCCCAAGCGATTACCAATACGTTCTTAGGCCACGAACTCGGGCTTCACCAACTTGGGGAGCACTCCGGCGGCGTGTCCTTGTGCCAGGAACTCGGCCACCGCCTGCCGACCACGAGGGCCGAAATCGAGCGTCCAGTCGTTCACGTACATGCCGACGAATTGGTCGGCTTGGCGGTCGTCCAAATCGCGCCCATAGCGCTGTGCATAACGAAGTGCATCATCGCGGTGCGAAAGCCCGTGCTCGATGCTCGCTTTCAAAAGTCGCTGCACGTCGCGTAGGGTCTTGGTACCCAGGTCTTTACGGATGGCATTGGCACCCAGGGGCAATGGCAACCCCGTGGTTTGCTTCCACCAGTGGCCCAAGTCGACCACAAGTTGAAGCTGGTGGTTCGCATAGGTGAGTTGTCCTTCGTGAATGATCAACCCCGCCTGGATCGGTCGGCCCTGGTAGGAACCAGCGGCCACAGCCGGGATGATCTCATCAAAGGGAACCTCAATGCAGTCGAAGTCGTTTTGCAACCACAAGCGCAGGGCCAAGTAGGCACTGGTCAGTTTGCCGGGCACAGCAATCGTGGCATGGCGCACTTCGTCTCGATTCATCGCCTGGCGAGCAACCACCATCGGCCCGTAGCCGTCGCCCATGCTGGCCCCGCAGGTGCAAAGAATGTACTTGTCGTGGAGAAACGCGTAAGCATGGATGCTAACCGCCGTCAGCTCAAGTTCGGCCTGAAACGCTCTTCGGTTGAGTGTTTCAATATCCACCAGCTCATGGGTGAATTCGTAGTCGCCGGTAGCCAACACGTCGTTGGCCAGGGCGTAGAACATGAACGCATCGTCGGGGTCGGGGCTATGGCCAACGCGGATGAGCTGCTTCGTCGCGGTCAAGAGTCGGGTTCCTTCTGGGCTTTATTCAAAAACTCCCCTCCCTTATAGGGAGGGGTTAGGGGAGGGTTCGAGGATCGTTGGATTCTTGGCCTTGCTCGAACCGCTTCCCGATCCAGAACCGGTTTTGAGACAAATCCTAGTGCTTTGAAAACGTTTAGCGTGTGGACAAAGCACTTGGCTTATTCCACAAAAACAATTTGACTGTAATTCATTCGGGCGAAGATTCTGGCATGATACCAAAAATCGGCCGCCAGGGGACGGGGACAGCCCGCCATCTTTCGGTAGTATGGAACCGGCGATTGCCCAGAACGGCCTGTTTTCATGCCCGATTAGGTGACGACATCGGCTTCGCTCGGCTCGGGCGGCTTGAGCTTTTCGAGCGGCCCGAGGCGGACCAATTCGGGCCAAATCACTGCCGTCACCACGACCGTCACGAGCGTCATCGTGCCGCCGAAGACTACCGACGGAACCAGCCCCAACCACCGCGCGGCCACACCCGACTCGAACGCACCAATCTCGTTACTCGTTTCGATGAAGATGACGCTCACAGCCGTTACGCGGCCACGCATCGAGTCCGGGGCTAACAATTGAAGCACCGTAGCGCGAATAACGACCGAAATGTTGTCTGCCGCCCCCATTATGAACAACGCAAACAGCGAAAGCGGGTAGGAAGTGGACTGCGCGAACAGCAGCGTGGCAATGCCAAAGGCGGTTACCGAGCCGAGCAGCGCGTGGCCGCTTCGTCGGAAGGGTGGCCGCACGGCCAACAGGAGGCCCATCGCAATCGCCCCCATCGATTGCATGGCCCGCATCCATCCGAAGCCGATCGAACCGACGCCCAGGATTTTATCGGCATAAGCGGGAAGCATCGCGGTGGCGCCGCCAAAAAGCACGGCGACCAAATCGAGCGTCATCGTGGAAAGGATGATCGGCTGGCGTCGCAAGTACTGAACTCCCTGAAGAAAGCCAAGCCATGACTTCGGCTCGGGGGCCCGCTCATGCGGCTTAACTTGGACGAGGAACATCGCCCCCACCATGAAGAGGCTCGTCGCCGAATCGAGCAGGTAGATGGCCCAGGGGTGCCAAATGTGTATGAGCAAGCCGCCGAGGAGCGGCCCAGCCGCCGCGGCCAAGTGAAACATCACGCTCCGCCACATCGCCGCATTGGGAAAGATAGGGGCGGGCACCATGCCGGGAACGATCGCCGCGGCGGCCGGCCAGGCAATCACCCGGAATGTGCCCGTGCCGATCAACAGCAGATACACCACCGGCAAAGGACCCTTGGAATACGACACCAGGGCAAGCCCGATGCCACAAAGGGCCAAGCCAAATTGCCCCACAATTATGAGCCAGCGCCTTGAATAGCGATCGGCGGCCGTGCCGGCAAACAACGCTAGCGAAATCACCGGAACGGCCAACGCCAAACCAATGTAGCCCAAGTTCAGTTCAAGATGCGTCCGCTCCCATACTTCCCAATTCACGGTGACTATCCGCATTTGGTTGCCGACATTCGAGAACGTACTGCTCAACAGATAGAGCAGAAATCCCCGATGCCGCAACGACGAAATCGGATCAACAGAGGAGGAGGCCGCGTGAGTCAAAACAACCAGGGGGGCTAAGCGAATGCGAGTTACCAGTGGTGTGTTGCGAAGCGGGTGAAAGGGGGACGAGGCGAGTTGCCCTTCACCCCCAAGCTTCCCTTCCATTATGGGCGAAAAAGGCCTGCCACGTGTAGTTTGGATTTATGCCGCATTCTACGGTGTTTTCCGCACATGCCCGCCGCTACAGCAAACGCGAACGGCTCTGTAGAAACATTTTGCCGACGCGTTTCGGGTCGGAAAGCGGTACCTGAAATCTCGGCGTTTTCTTCACTTATTCTTTCCCGGCCAAAATGGCCGGGCAATGTTTTCTACACAGCCAAACGAGATCGGCTCTATTTTCGGTCAGCCCCATCGACTTGCGTCTCGCCCGGGTTCCTGGCGAGCTGAATGGTATCCTCGGTCTTCACTTCCGGAAGGACCGATTCGAGCGAATGCCGCAGTTCCAGGTCGTTGGCTTTGCGAGTTCCCGCTTTCGAAAGCGACGATCCGAGGCGATGCCTTGCGAGCTTTCGCACCCAGTGCCCGCCCAGCATGATCGATACGACGAGGAACAGCCCGATCAAAGTCAATCCCAACAAGGCCATGATGACGGCCACTCGCTGGGCTGGCTTGAGCTTCTCCAACCCCGCCTGTTCGTCCTTCTCGACCACCATCAGGATCGTCGGCATGGCGAGCGATACCAATCGCTGGAATAGTGCATTTACCATCGCAACTCGGCGCGGGGGTTTTGAGGATGCCGATTCGAAAGATCGGCCAGTTGCTGTCGCTCATCGTTGGAAAGGTGATCGGGCAACACGATCTGCAGTTCGGCAAACAGGTCGCCTGGCTCCTGCTTGGCCGGCCGGACCCCGTGGCCTTTGATTCGTAGCCGTTGGCCGCTGGAGGCATTGGGCGGCAAGGTTAGCGTAATGATGCCAGGACGCCCCCCTTCGCCGTGCGGGGTGGGAACATCGATCTTTGCGCCAAGCGCCGCCTCGGAAAGTGTAATCGGCACTCGCACATCGAGCCGTTTGCCCGTGCGACGAAAATAGGGGTGGGGGCTTGCATGGATCGTGAGCAGGATATCACCCGCCGCCCCGCCGCCGGCCCCTGGCGAGCCTTGGCCACGCAGGCGAATCTTCTGCCCACCCTCGATCCCGGCGGGAATCTTAACCTGAATTGTTTCGACCTTGCCATCTGCCCGCTGGATGGTGAGGGCCGCTTCGCCGCCTAGCACGGCCGTTCCAAATGGAACCGTAAGTTCGTGCTTCAGGTCGGCCCCACGTTCGACGTTCGTCGCCGCGCGACGGCCCGCCCCGCCCCGCCCGAGATTTCTGAACAGGTCGCCAAACCCGCCGCTACCGCCCGTTTCGACCCCGCCGCCGAAGAGGTCTCCCAAATCACCCACGTCGAAATGATAGGATTGCGGACCTCCGCCCGACGTCGAGTATTGCCAGCCCCGTGGCCCGCCCGAGGGGCCTCCCCCCATCGATTCAAAGCCTTCTCCAAATTGGTCGTACCGCTTCCGCTTGTCGGGGTCGCTTAAAACTTCGAACGCCGACTGCACTTCCTGAAATTTCTTCTTGGCCGTCGAGTCATTGGGGTTCATGTCGGGGTGATACTTGCGGGCAAGCTTCCGGTACGCCTTCTGAATTTCATCAGGCGTGGCCGCTCGCGATACACCCAAGGTTGCGTAATGATCGGTCGCCATCGACAGGTATGCACGTGAAGACGTAATAACGGGTTAGTAACGGCAGAGAGAATACACCAGTCGCAAACCACACACCAGGGAGTCAACCTACGTTTCGATAACTCCTCTTCGAGTTGCCCGCTTCCCAGTGCTTCTACTTCCTCTCGCGGAAAGGTCGGCTTGGCACGCGTCTCGAAGCGGTCTTGCGACGCCGACGGCAATCCAGGCATTCGCGGGCTTACACCCAGTGAGAACCGACTCCAACGCGGCCTTCCGTACATCACTCGGTTTCACCAAGCCTGTATCGGGCCGCTCTCAATATAAACTATAATTCGCCAGGGCGTCGGAACTCAATTCGGCCGAGCGTCTCGCAGGCCAAAAAATGAGGCCGAGCCTTCGATCCCGCCACCCCCTCCACTGCAATCTTTCGCCCACGACTGCTACAATCAATCCCGATTGATTCCTGTGCGCCAAGGCCCTCGGGCGATTCGCTCCATCGCGAATCTTGATAGAAAAAGAACCCGCTGGCGGTACAGTTCTCGATCACCGAAGTTGTTGGCCTCCGCTCCGCCCAGAAGCGGAACCTTTATCAGCTTCCAATAACTAAGACGCCAAGCCCTCGTAGCTCAGGGGATAGAGCAGCGGTTTCCTAAA
>JADZFK010000006.1 GCA_020849945.1 Pirellulales bacterium
GAGGTCACGAAGAACAAGCCAAGAGATCGTTTGAAGCAAGGTCAACCGCACGTCGCTACGAGACAGGGTGTTCCCACTGTTCATGGTGGTAGGGGTACTTGCTATTGGTTTTCTCCGTGGCTCCGTGTCTCCGTGGTTTTGATTGTGAGAAATGCGGACTAAGGGGTGCTTTATGGTGAGAAAACCGGGTTAAAGGTTGTTGATGGTCGTGCCGACGACAGGAAGTCGGCTGAAAACGGACTGGCCAACCGGGCGATACTCTTTCTAGCGGTCGAGTTTCGTGCTTCCCCAACGGTCGGCTACTTGCCGCTCGTTCGATCATTCCTCGCGGCAGGAGCCGGGTTATGTGGAGAGCTTTCTTTTTGGCAATTGGCGCGTATTGCTGTTTGCTCGGAGTCGAAGCCCTGACGGTCGAACGTGCCGTGCTGAAATCAAGCCCGGGTTTTTTGGGTGCCGCAACCCGCGAAATCATCCCGCCCGACTGGGTACCTTGGAGCCTGCTCGGTGCCGGCGCGGTCGTGGTGTTGTACTCCTTCACGATTCCCCAACGCGTTGGCAGTGGGTGATCGCTTCGCGTTGCCTCTGAACACCTTGGCCTCGTGCTGCCAGCGTGCAAGCATCGGCCTCGCGCTTGAGGTTGACCCCTCGGGCGGAACCATCTAATCTTCCGGCCTCGCCTGGAACTTTTCTATCTCTTCTCCTAGTTGTTTCTACCAAGGATGGTTCGATGAGCACCGCACCCCCAGCGGCAGCGCCGCTAGCAGTACCGATGTTGGACGTGAACCGCGAGAACACTCGTCTCGCAGATGAGTTGAACGCGGCGATGGCCGAAGTCGCTCGTTCGGGCGCGTTCGTACATGGGCCCGCATGTCACCGTTTTGAAGCCGAGATGGCCAAATATTGTGGGGCGGAACACGCCATCGGTTGTGCTTCGGGCAGCGATGCGATCCTGCTCGTGTTGATGGCCTTGGGGATCGGCCCTGGCGACGAAGTGATCGTCCCCAGTTTCACGTTCTTCGCCACCGCCAGTGCCGTGTGGCGGCTCGGCGCGAAGCCCGTGTTTGCCGATATCGTGCCAGATACCTTCAACCTGGACCCCGCCCAGGTCGTTGCGAAAATCACCTCGGCCACGAAGGCAATCATGCCCGTTCACCTGTTCGGCCAGTGCGCCAACATGGGCGACCTTCGCCAGGTCTCCTTGGCGGCCCGCGGCATCCCCATCATCGAAGATTCGTGCCAGGCAATCGGTGCCGAGTTTCGCGGAGTGCGCACGGGGGCGATGGGCACGGCGGCTTGCTTTAGTTTCTACCCCACGAAGAACCTTGGCGGCTTCGGGGATGGCGGACTCATCACCACGAACGATCCCGAACTGGCCGCCAAGCTTCGCGTACTCCGCGATCACGGCCAGCAGCCTCGCTACTACCATCACTTCGTGGGCATCAACAGCCGGCTCGATGCCTTGCAGGCTGCCGTACTGAGCGTGAAGCTCGCTCACCTCGACGATTGGGCGGATGCCCGCCAGCGCCATGCTCAACGGTATCACGATGAGTTCGCGCGTCGCGGCCTATCAGCGGATATCGTCGCGCCCACCGCGGCCAAGAATTGTCGCCACGTGTGGAACCAGTACACGGTGCGGGTGAAGAACGGTCGCCGCGATGCGTTGCAGAAATTCCTGGCCGACCGCAAGATCGGCTCCGCGATCTACTACCCGGTGCCGCTCCACTTGCAAGAGTGTTTTGCGGCGTTGGGCTATGAGCAAGGCCAGCTACCGAAGACCGAGCAGGCCTGCCGCGAGGTTCTCTCGCTGCCCGTGTACCCCGAGCTAACCGCCGACGAACAAAGCACGGTGATCGAAGCCATCACCGAATTCTGCGCCGCCAAGAATCGGGCGGCAGCGTGAGGTTCAGTCAAGAGTCAAGAGCGGAGAGTCGAGAGCTAGAACTTGAATCTCTGGCTCTTGACTCTTGACACTAAGCTCTTGACTATTACCCCTCTTTGTGTCGCTTGATTTCCGTCGTGCGACGAGAGGGGGAGAGCGTTACGAGCGCGCCCAGAATCACGAAGAACAAGACAATCGCCCAGGAGATGCTGAGGCTCTTATCGACTGAGCCCGATGCGGACTGCGCGAGTAGCAACATGGTGTGAATCATCGGACCCCTCTTCGTTTGGTCGTGTCGGCCGTGGCGTTGTGGCGGGAAGTGTGCGGTGGCTCTACCTTTCCCATTCTAAATCAGCCGGCAGCTCCTGCCAATCTTCCGCCAAAACCGGGGCCGCGAATAGATCGCCTTGGAGCCATTCGTGGAGCGGGCGGGCGGCCCGGCGAAACAAACCCGTTGGCATCGCTACCGTATCCCACCGGTCGGAAAGGGGCCGCGCGTGCGGCAGATAATCGGACAATCGCACTCCCAAAAAACCAAAGTGATCGCCACGAAATGCGAATAACTGCTCGGCCGGCAACGGCGATCGATTACTCACCAAGTGATACGCGAACACGAGCATCGGGCAGAAGGTCGGCCCAAAATGTTCTTGCCAGGCCGCCAGGCTCCGTAGGTCGTCGCGGGTCGACCAGTTCTTCCAGTACTGATGATGCTCATCGCCCGAGGGAAAGCGGCGGCCCTTCACATCGACCAGCCACGAAACTCGGCCCGGAGGCGAGACGATGAAATCCAAACTCTTCAGCGATCCGCCCGCCACCAAGCTTCGCCGCGCTTCATCCACGGCAATGTACGGCAGCCGCCGCTCTCGCAGGTATTCTTCGAACGCTGCTTCGTAATGATTATCTCGCTGCATCGATCCGCTGCCTTCCCGCGATCATTTTACTACGACTGCGAACTAGGGATGAACCACAAAACCACAAAAAAAGAGCACCAAGAAAGCCAGGTAATCTGGCATTTGGGCCTCAACTTGCGGGGTCAATCTTGCCTACCTTCCATTTGCCAACTAGTTCGCCACGACGCTCTTTGGTGTGGTGGCATTTCTGCTACGATTCCCATTTTTCTTCGAGCCCTTGTGGTTTGACTCAACGCGATCGTGTTACCCTACTCGAAAATACTTGGATCCCGCCGCCTGCTCGTTGAAGTCCGACTTCTTGGCAATGCCGTCAAATTTGACCATCGCTTCCAGCATGCCCCAGTGCGTCGGGCGACGCACTTGTCCGTCCGCCAGCCAGGATTTTTCCCCGGCAGCGTGAGAAAATGCTTGTCTCCTTGTGCGTCACGGCTATGCTAAGCGGTGGAGGCCCACGTTCTTCATTGCCCCGGTAACTTTGTTGGGGAGTGGTATCTAATGAGTCGCTGTTTCTGGTTCGGTGTTGTTACGATTGGTTTTTTCTTTGTTCAATCAGCCCGCGCGTGGGATGCGTACAATAATTACGGCCCCGGCGACACCTATGATCCGTCGACCAGTTACCCCATTGCCGGTACCGAGATGGAGGCCCCATTTCTCCTGTCGCAGCATATCATGGGAGCGCGCTTCACTGCGGAAGCGACCGGGATGCTGGCTGTAATCCGCATTTCACTGCACGATCTGTTTATACCGGGCTTTAATCAGGTCGATGTCCGTTTGCACGAGGCCGACATGGCCGGCAATCTTGGCCCGATCCTCGCCGCCTTCACCCGCGGCGGGCTACCGCCCCAAGGTCCCATGGATCCGCCGGAAACGATCACGAGCTTCGATCCGTCGGTCGTGCTGACCACCGGTAATCTGTACTGGATCGTCGTCGCGCCCGGCGATTCCACCACCGAAGCCGCATGGAACTGGGCCATTGGCGTAGGCGGCCGGCTGGCCGATTCGTCCGATGGCGGATTGACGTACACCTATCGCGAAGGTCGTCTTCCGGCCATGCGGATCGAAGTCGTCTCGATTCCGGAACCGGCAGCCCTATTCTTGCTAGCATCGGGTTTGATCGCGTTCATGTCCCGCCGCCGCCGCGCCGGCTGCTGATACCGTCTCCGACGCGATGTGGGAGTGGTCTCCGACGCAGATTTTGCGTAGACTTCGAACATGCATGGAAATGCGCCGTTCCATCCCGGTCGGAGTCCCTCCCTCGGACCAACCGACAGATACTCCCAGCTCAACAAAACAGAGCAGCCTTGCCGTTGAACTTCGGCTTGGGGCTTGGTGCGTGTTTCGTGCTGAGGTCACCCCTTGTATATTGCAGTTGGTGTCGAGTTCGTTCGCTCTCTTTCGAGGAGCACGAGAGTTTCATAAACGTTGTAAGGGAATTACTGCCATGAACCGTATCTCACTGCAGAAGATGATTGGTTACACCGTGCTCGCGGTCGGTGCCTTGGTGACTTGGCCGAACGCGGCGCTGGCGCACATCGGAGTCGATCCGGTACACGATCTGTCGCATGGGTTTGAGCACCCACTCGCCCGGGCCGCCTACATCGTTGCCATCGCCGGCGCATTCGTTTGGTGGATGCGCCGAGACCGAGGCATGTACGCACGAAACGTGGCTCGATTTTGGGCACGGATCTCGAATCGAAGCAAGTAATCGGTCGCATGGCCACGCGGTGTGCGGAATGATCCGAGTTGCGAATGAACTTCTCGCGGCAACTGCCTAACTTTCTCGGCAATCCACAGTCGGGCAAAGCTAATTTGGGTACCATCGATCCCGTCTGCGGTATGGCGGTCGATCCGCACTCGGCGCAGCACTCGCACGAGCACGCCGGCACAACCTACTACTTCTGCTGCCGCTCGTGCCGCGATCGCTTTGCCGCCGCGCCCGCCAAGTTCCTTCCGTCTTCCGTCATGGGCGGCAAGCCCCTCGCCGACCCGCAGCCATGCTGCCACGACTGCGTAATGGAACCGTCGCAACTGGCCACGGCTGCCGCGGGCTCCGAAGCAATCTACACCTGCCCGATGCATCCCGAAGTCGAGCAGGTTGGCCCTGGAGTATGCCCCGATTGCGGCATGGCGCTCGATCCCCAAACGCTTGCTGCCACCGAAGAGGATCCCGAGCTCCGCAAGATGTCGCGGCGGTTTTGGGTTAGTCTCGCCTTCACGCTGCCGCTGTTCGTGCTCACGATGGCCCCGATGGGGTTGGCCGTCCTGCTTCCCGCTTGGCTGCATGGCCGCACGATGGCCTGCTTTCAATTCGCGCTTGCCACGCCCGTCGTGTTGTGGGGCGGTTGGCCGTTCTTCGTGCGCATGGCTTACTCGATCCGGAATCGATCGCCCAACATGTTTACGCTGATCGGCATCGGTGTGGCCGCTGCTTATGGGCACAGTGTCGTGGCGACGTTCTGGCCGAATATCTTTCCCGCCGCATTTCGTTCGCTTCACGGCACGATCGAGTTGTACTACGAATCGGCCGCCGATATCGTTTGCCTCGTTCTGTTGGGGCAAGTTCTGGAGATGCGGGCTCGGCACCGCACCGGTGCCGCGATCCGCGGCCTGCTGGGGTTGGCACCGAAGACGGCCCGACGCCTGGAAGCCGATGGCCAAGAATTGGATGTCTCGCTCGACCAGGTGGGCGTGGGCGACCTGCTCCGCATCCGCCCCGGCGAAAAGGTTCCGGTCGATGGCATCGTCGAACGTGGTTCGAGCTACGTCGATGAATCGATGATCTCGGGTGAACCAATTCCACTCGAAAAAAGCGTGGGCGATCCGCTCGTCGGCGGCACGCTGAACGGCTACGGCAGCCTCGTGATGCGTGCCCAACGTATTGGGGCCGATACCTTGCTCTCGCAAATTGTGCGAATGGTGGCCGAAGCGCAGCGCAGCCGCGCACCGATTCAAAACCTGGCCGACCAAGTCGCCCGGTACTTTGTGCCCGCCGTGTTGCTCGTCGCGGTCCTCACTTTTCTTGCCTGGGCCTTTCTCGGCCCTCAGCCTCGCTACGCCTATGCACTCGTGAACGCCGTTTCGGTGCTCGTAATCGCCTGCCCTTGTGCCCTGGGATTGGCAACGCCCGTTTCGATCGTCGTCGGGCTCGGCCGCGGTGCCACGGCCGGCATTCTCATTAGAAATGCCGAAGCGTTGCAAGCCATGGAACGTATCGATACGCTCCTCATCGACAAAACCGGCACACTCACCGAGGGCAAACCGCGATTGGTAACCGTACACCCCGTGGCCCCGATTCGTGAGGAGGATTTACTTCGCTGGGCCGCCAGTCTCGAACGAGCCAGCGAACACCCGCTGGCAACCGCCCTTGTCGAGGGCGCTCAACGCCGCGGCATCAACCTTGCGGAAGTGGCCGACTTCCAATCCTTCACCGGTCAGGGCGTACAAGGAACCATCGAAGGCACATCGTTCGCCATCGGCAATTACACGTTCATCTCTCCCCAGCACGAATCGATTCCAAACGTGTTGGGCGATGCCAAGGCACTGGCCGCAGCTGGGCAAACCATCCTGTTCGTTTCGCGTGAGAATCAACTCATCGGCCTGCTCGGCGTTGCCGATCCCATCAAGCCTTCCACGCCCGAGGCCGTGCGAATCCTCCGCGACGAAGGGCTGAACCTCGTCATTGCCACGGGCGACAATCGGGCAACATCCGAAGCCGTCGCCGCTCAGTTGGGCATCACCCAGGTCGAAGCCGAACTGCTGCCCAAGGATAAGCTAAAACTCGTCGAAGAAATGCAACGGCAAGGCCGTTGTGTGGCGATGGCCGGCGACGGCATTAACGATGCCCCGGCGCTGGCCGAAGCAACCGTCGGCATCGCGATGGGCACCGGCGCCGATGTCGCGCTCGAATGTGCCAGCGTCACGCTCATCCACGGTGATCTTCGCGCGATCGCTCGCCTCCGCCGGTTGGGCCAAGGCACCATGCGTAACATCCGCCAGAACCTATTCTTCGCGTTCGCGTACAATGTCTTGGGCGTACCCATCGCCGCTGGCGTACTTTACCCCGCGTTCGGGCTCCTCCTCAATCCCATGATCGCCGCCGCGGCCATGAGCCTCAGCTGCGTTTCGCTCATCCTCAACGCATTGCGGCTGCGAAATATGCCGCTGTGATGGTACTCTATCAGCCCGTTGAAAAAGTCAACGGGCTGCGTCATGGCATGAATGCCATGCCAAAACAGCGACCTAAGTCGCTGTTTTGCGAGCCGCGAGGAGCCGACCACGCTACGCGCGGTGCCCGTCCGAACTTGGCGAGGTTGAAAACCGCCACGATGGCGTTTTTCAACAGGCTGCTATGATGGTACTGTTTCGTGTGGACGCACTTCACTCTTGGAAGAAAGGACTGAGAATTATGTCAGACAACTCTCCTGGTCAACCACCCGCTAAACTTACTTACTGGCTCGGCTGGGTTGTTTCGTTGTTGCCGGTTCCGATCCTCGTGATGGGCGGAATTGCCAAGTTCCAGTTGACGGAAGACCTCGCAAAGAACTTTGAAAGCATCGGCTGGCCAACCAGCTTGGCGATGCTGCTGGCCCTCCTCGAACTTGGCAGCCTCGCACTCTACCTGATTCCACGAACCGCCGTCCTAGGGGCAATCCTGTTGACGGGCTACCTCGGCGGCGCGATTGCGGCTCACATACGTGTAGAAGACTTTGGCTATGTCTGTCTACCGCTGGTCTTTGGCATCTTGTTCTGGTTAGGTCTCTACCTTCGAGACCCGCAACTCCGGCAACTCCTCCGACTCCCATGCTGCTGCCATTGCTGTTGCAAGGGGAACGAATAGAAACAAGTGCTTTGTCCCAAAACTCCCCTCCCTTTTAGGGAGGGGTAGGGGGAGGGTTCGCGGATCGCTGGATTCTTGGCCTTGCTCGAACTGCTACCCAAACTTTATGAGTTTTCAAAGCACTAGGGCCGATCGGCACCCAACCACACTAGCTCGTTGAATCGATCGACCGGTTCGCGGGCCGTCCAGGCGATGCCGCGTAGCAGCAGTACGCGGAACAGTGGGTCGTCGAATGTCCAGGAGTAGTGCCCGGGGATGCACACGAATACCCGGCCCTTGCCAGGCTCGGTGGTCCACAATTGTGGTTGCGGTTCGCCATCCTCGTCCGAAGTTGCCAGGATACGATCGGATGGCAACTCGCCAGAAAGTTTCCAGTAAGCCTCGTCTACGAGCTTAAGCCGTTCAAAGTTTCGTGTGATGGGGTGCGGCTGGCGGCGATTGAACATGAGGTCCAGCGGCCCGTGCCGGAATGCGAGCGCTCGATCCTTGGCAAGCCCGATCCGCCGTGCAAACTCGGGGCCATGGTTGCCGCCATCGAGCGACCAGTGAATGTACACGAGCCCACCGCCGCGTTCGAGAAAGGCGTCGGTATCGGCGGCACGGCGTTCGTTCCAAGCTCCATGTTGGTGAATGACGACCACGTCCGATTCTTCAAACTGCTCATTCGTTGGCCACTCCCAAGCAGTATCCACTGTTACGTTGGCCGAAGCCGACAGTAAGACGGACCACGCTTTCTGCCAGGCTGGGTAATCGTGTTCGCCTACTCCGTGGTCCTTCGGGCCGGCCACCAGCACGATGCGGAGCGGCCGCGCCGTTTCCGCCGGTTCGGGCGAGCCGGCTAGCACCGCGTCCACTTCGGCCACGGTTCGCGCCTTGGGCCGCGGCCCCGCGTGGTCGTGCGGCATCGCCGGCGCGGGGGTCAGCAAGAACGTCAGCAAGTCGCGTAGCCGCTCGGGGCCAAGCTGCTCCGGCAGTTTTTCGGGCATTATAGAAATGGCCGCCGCGCGCATCTCCTCC
The DNA here is from genome assembly GCA_020849945.1 of Pirellulales bacterium. Taxonomy (GTDB): domain Bacteria; phylum Planctomycetota; class Planctomycetia; order Pirellulales; family Lacipirellulaceae; genus JABDGM01. The sequence goes on from JADZFK010000006.1 coordinate 8,645, forward strand.
ACGTCGCTACGCTTGATCTTCGTAAACACTCCCTTCGAATCACCGATTTCAAGCTCGTCACCCGTGCCACGCACTACGCCCGTCAATACTCGGCCATCGGTCAACGTCACCAGATACGACAAATGATCGGGGTTAATGGCGAAGCTCGGCTGCGTGATATCGCGCAGCACCGAGGCATAATCGCGGTGTACCAGGTTCGAAAGGTCGGGGCCAATGTTTCCGCCCCGGCCGTAAATGGTGTGGCACTTCGAACACGAGGCCTGTTCGCCGTAAAACTCTCGATAACCCCGGGCCCAACTGCCGCCCACCAACTCGGGTGGCGGGCCCAGTGGCACCGCCTCCTCGCGCTTGCCCGTCGGATCGGCCCAAGGCAGGAAGATGCGACGCAAGACCAACGGACGAGGCCGGTCGTCTTCGTTCGTCGTCCATTCCACTTGTAATGACGCCGCTCCGCTCGACTTCTTCAGATGCAATTCAAACGGCACGATCTTCGCCGCATTGGCCGGCAAGGTGAACGAAACGCTGGCCGCTCCGTTCGTGGTTGCCCGCTGTGCCAACTCTCCCACCAACTGTAACGAACCTTGTGGCGAGGTGGTCGTCATCGTTACCGTCACGGTTTCGGGCGGATATTCGTAGTCGATCTTCGAGCCTGGCTGCACAGACGGCCGCAGCATGTCGGTCAAATCCAACTTCCCGCGCAACGTGAGTTCGCCGGCCTCATTCAACACGCCTGCCAATGCTTCGTGCGGCTCGCTACCGGCCGTGAACGCGAGGCTCGCATTCAAATCGAAATGCGGCAACCAACCGCTCCACCGCGCCGATTCGCGATTCTCGGGCTGCCAACTCGCTTCGCAACCGCCAAGATCGAAATCGAGGTCGATCGCAGCATGTTGCGGCAGCACGCGCCCATCCTTCTTTCCGCTCGGTGTCTGGCCTTCATCGGGCAAAGTCAAAGCAAAGTGGGCGGCTGGCATCAGGGGGTCGGTCGCCAACACCAGCGTCCGGCCATCGGGCGTCAACTGTGCCGATCGCAGCGGCACATCGTACCGCAGTGAAAGTTTTTGGCCCTGCACGATTGCGTAGCCCGGCCACAACGTTTCAAACCGATCGCCAGCCCGTACATTCGGGCCAGCCACCAACTTCGCCTTGGCAAGCAGGCTTTGCAATCGCTCGGGCGGCACGGGCCGATCGAACTCGACACGCACCTCGCGTGGCCCCGCTGCCCACGCCAACACCGGCTGCGGTCTCTCGCGATCGCGATACGTCACTTTGTACAACTTCCCCTTGCCGTCCGGCCCGTTGCCCCAATCGGGGCCTCCGCTGTGGCACGATACCACCAGCTCGCCCGTGGGCGAAACGCACGCATCCACCGTCAGCATGCTCAGGCACGCCACAAGTTGCGTGTCGGCCAGGTACCCCGCGTTCGTGTGAACGAGCTTCGTGCGATACAACTTGCCCCGCGAGTAACCGGTCACGATCGCGTCGCCCGCCCATGTTTTTGGCCCGAATGACGGGCCACCCGCTTTGACCGGCTCGTTGAAGTTCAGCCCGCATGTGCTTTGGTGCTGCGGACTGTAGTCGTACGTGCTGGGCTCATCAATCACGTTCGGCAAATGCCGCGGGTGACGCGCCGGGAAACCATAGTGCCGACCCTTCTGTATATGCAGCAACTCATCGAGCGGGTTGCCGTTCGGCACCCATGTGGCCCCTTCCTGATCGGTCGCGAACAAATCCCCCCGCGAATTGAAACGCATCGCAACCGGAAACCGAATGCCGGTGACCATTATCTCGCGGGTCTTGAGGTCCGGGGCGATCCGCATGATGGTGCCACGCTCATCGTCCAATCGGTACTGAGCATTGCCAGACGCATCGTGCAACAGCGGGTCGGTGTAGTTCGCGGAACCCAGGCCAAAGTAGATGCTGCCGTCTCGCGGGTCGAAGGCCGCCCCCAATGCGCCCACAGGGTGTGCCGCTTCCTTCCAACCGCTGGCTAGCTCGATCGCTTCATCCGCACGATCGTCGCCATTCGTATCCAAAACCAGCACGCATTCCGTCTTCGTCGCCACCACGACCCCTTGCCCGCGCGCATAACCGGGCGGCGTCAGGTCGAAACCAATCGCGCTTTGCACGCCTCGCGCGTTGTCCCAAAACAGGTCGGCTTGGTCTTCCAATCCGTCGCCGTTCGTGTCTCGCAAGAGCCAAATCTTGCCGTCGTACGCCTGCGCCACCAGCACGCCATCGGCCCGGTATTTCACATTGTTGATATTAGTGAGTTCGACCGGCATCTCGCGCGCTTCAAATCCGGGCAACAGCACTTGAACGGGCGGAGGGTTCTTAACCGGTTCGAGCGGCGCGGAAAGATCCGTCCGATCGGGTGGCAACACATCCTTGAAGTAATCATACTTCGCGCGCAAATACTGCTGAAGTTTGTCAAGTTCCTCCTTGCCGAGGGCCCGATTGTAAATCAGCACTTCCGCGATGTCGCACGGGCCAAACCCGGCCGCTTGCTGAGGACCTGGGCCGTTGTTGTAATATCGCGCCCCGACCGTCAATTCTTCAAAACTGATCGCCCCCGCCTCGCGCGGACGCTCACTCTGCGCTTCACCGTCTGCCACCAACCGCACCGGTTTCCCCGCCCCTTCCGAAAGAACGGCCAGCACGCGCAGCCGAGCAAACGGCGATTCACTCGTCAGTAGATTCTTGGCGCCGCCAAAGCCTCGCCCCTCGATATTGAGCGTCGAGAACTGCGTCGTTGGCATGGGACCAAGGTCGATGTTAAGCCCACTGGTATAATCACGCTCGTTGACGGCATTCATCGCGAGCAGCGACTGAAATCCGCCCAAGTTCTGCCGTGGCGCCGCCACGGCCACGATCGTAAACGAATCGAGCTTCGACCCAAGATTCGTGGCTCGCAGGTGGTCGTCCACGCCGTCGAAACGCAGGGCCCCAATCGAACCCATCCGCAACAACTTCGGCCGCTTCTCCTCCGACGACTGACGCAAGTTCCTTTCTTTTCCTGATCCGTCGAGCCACTCCTCCACCTTCGTGCCCGACGCCAGCTCCTTGGCTCCGCCCACATGGGCTCCATCGAGCCACAATTCCAACCCCTCGCTGACGGGCATCCTCGCATCCACCCAAGCCGCTGCCGCGCGGCCCGTGCGACACGGCCCAACACCAAGGCACATCACGATGACCCACGCTGCTGTTACAAGCATCACTCGACTTAAGACACGGATCGCCATCAAACACTCCGGAAAAGATTCAGCGTGTTGAGAGCCTATCCCAGAACCGTCCACATAAAGAGGGACGAGCACATTTTGCTACGCAGACTCCGCAAAATGAGCCAGTCTCCGACGGTTCTGGAATAGGCGCTAAGTCCCAAAGTTTCACCCATTCTCCTTACGAGTCATCCAACATGCAACCTATCGGCCCCCCCACTTGTCACAACTCTTAGTTCATCGCGAGCCAGAATCGTTAGCGCCCGGAGGACTTATGCGCTACGAAAAAATTCACTCCGAGATGCAGAAACGCCGTACATGTTCCTGCGATGCGGTGCTTCACCAACTCCGCGTGACATCAACACGGCAGGCCAACCCGAGGCGTTCGCGGAATCAACGTTACGAAGGAAATGACGCCTGAACCTCTTGACGCAATCGTTCCAACAAGGGCCGCGTACCGTGCCGATCGCACCATTGTTCGACATAAGCCCATTCGACGTTTTCGTATTGTACAGCGATCAGGTTCCGCGCGTCGGCAATATCCTTTTCACGCCCCGCATGTTGTGACCAACGAAGCTTGGTCACAATCATGTCTTCCAGGCTCGCCAACCACATGCCGCGTCCCATTGTTCGAATCTGTCTTCGCCGCGAAAACCGTTCCACATCATGCTCGTCGTTCCCCACCTGAAACAGTTCAACTTCAAAGCCACTGCCTTGGGTCGAAAGCACGATCTTCCGGGTTGCGGTTACACTTTCAAACGCCACTTGCGGATCAAACGAAATGTCCGAATACTTCTTCCGCAACAAATGCGCTAAGTTCGTAATGCTCGAATCAACAACGATGTCACCATCTTCGGTGGATCGAGGAACGCAGTACACATTGGTGGCCAACGATCCCACCACCATATACGGCACATTGTGCTCGTTGAGATAGTCGATGACATTGAACACGATGTCGTCGATCTTCATCGTTTCCTCTCGATGGCTCGAATCCGAGCCAGCCTTTCCCGTAAGAGTCGGGTCACTTCTGCTTCCGATGCATCGGGGAATTGATGACGTATTCCATCCTGCATCAGTTGAAACGCTCGGTTGCACAATGCCAAACCTTCGCGAAAACGCTCCTCCCCCGTCATCCGGCGCGCACGTTCAACCTGCTGAAAGAAGCTCTCGTCCATGATGGAATTATAACATGCCACGCACTACAAGTTATCTCGGTGCGGAAAAACTGCTCGAACTCATGCAAACGCCGCAGCTATGTTTCTTGGGGCGGGACTTCTGCTTCCTCGCCCTCCTCGCGCTCTTCGCGCGGCACGCACACAATCGCCGCCAGCGTATCGCCTTCGTCGAGTGCCATGATCCGCACGCCTTGCGTGTTGCGGCCAATCGGGTTGAAGTCGCTCACCTTAACACGCTGGATCTTGCCGCGGGCCGTCATCATCATCAGTTCGTCGTCGTCCCTCACCGGCACGATGCCGATCACCGGCCCGTTGCGGTCGGTCGCCTTGATATCGCGCAGCCCCTTGCCCCCGCGACGTTGCGTGCGGTAGCGGAAGCCGGAAGAGGTCTCTTCGTCTTCGCCGCCCGCTGAAGTGGGTTCGCCAGATGCTGCTTCGACTTCGTCTTCACCAGTTCCAACGGCCTCGTCCAGATCGCCTACGTCGGCGTTCGGGCCGAACGGCGTGCGTTTGCCATAGCCGTTCAGGCAAGCCGTAAGGAGTGTGGCATCGGGCTCGGCCACCACCATGCCCACCAACGAATCGCCCGCTCCGAGCGAAACGCCTTTCACGCCACTCGTATTGCGCCCCGTCGGCCGGGCGTTGGCCTCGTTGAAGCGGATCGCCATGCCATGCGCGGTCGAAAGGACGATCTCATCGCCCTTCTTGGTAATCACGCAATCGACCAGTTCATCGTCCTCTTTAAGCTTGATGGCGATGATGCCGCTTTTCATTGGCCGGCTATAGGCTTTGAGGTTGGTTTTCTTCACGAGGCCATTTCGAGTGGCCATCATTAGGTAGTGGTCGGGCTGGTCGAAATCGCGCACCGCCCGGCAATCGGCGATCTTTTCATCCCCCGCCAGGTTGAGCAGGTTCACCACGGCCCGCCCCTTACTCTCGCGCGAAAGTTGCGGCAAGTTGTACACTTTCTCCCAATACACTTTGCCCTTCGTGGTGAAAAACAGCAAGTAATCGTGCGTGCTCGTAACAAACAAGTGCTCGACCGGATCCTCCTCGTCCACTTTCGCGCCCTTGATCCCCTTGCCGCCGCGGCGTTGGGCTCGATACACGCTGGCCGGTGTGCGCTTGATGTACCCGTTGTGCGAAATCGAAACAACCATCGTCTCTTCTTCGATCAGGTCCTCGACATCGACTTCGCCGATCTCTTCGCCGCTGAGTTCGGTGCGGCGCTTGTCGCCGTGCTTGCGGGCGAGCTCCTCGCAATCCTCGCGGATCATCCCGTAGATTCTCGCGTTGTCCCCCAAGATGCTCAGGTATTCTTCGATCTGCTCCAGCAGCTTCGCGTGTTCTTCTACCAGCTTTTCCTGCTCCAGGTTGACGAGCTGCCCGAGCGTCATCTTCAAAATCGCGTCGGCCTGCACGGCGGTGAGCGAGTATTCGCTCGCCACGCCCCGCTCTTGCTGATACTGGCGGAACCCCACTTCGCCGAGTGCCCGTTCGAGCATGGCCGCCGGCGTTCGGATGGCAATGAGCCGTTCCTTGGCTTCGATTTGCGTCTTCGAAGCGCGAATCACGCGGATCACCTCGTCGATGTTCGCGTGCGCCAAGAGCAACCCCTGCACCGTGTGTTTGCGCCGCCGCGCGCGAGCCAACAAGAACTGCGTTCGACGCCGAATCACGGTAAACCGGTGGCGAATAAACTCCTGCAACATCTCCTTCAGCGAAAGCGTCCGGGGCTTCCCGTCTACCAGCGCCAGCAGAATAATCGAGAACGAATCTTGCAGCGGCGTGAACTTGTAAAGCTGGTTGAGCACCACATCGGGGTCGGCGTCCTTCTTCAGGTCGATGACGATCCGCACAGGCTCTTTCAGGTCGCTTTCATCGCGCACGCCCGAAATGCCCGGGATTCGCCCCTCGTTCGCCACGTCCGATATCTTCTTGATGACCGGGTCGCGCGTTTGCTGATACGGAATATCGTTGACGACAATCCGATACCGATCTCCCTTCCGCTGCTCGATGGTGGTTTTCGACCGCACCACAATCGTGCTGCGGCCCGTCTCATACCCCTTCCAAATGGCCGCCTTGCCGCAGATGATGCCGCCCGTCGGAAAATCTGGCCCGGGGATGTGCTCCATCAACCCTTGCACCGAAATTTGCGGATTATCGATAAGCGCAACAAGGCCCCGGCACACTTCGCCCAGGTTGTGGGGCGGAATCGAAGTCGCCATTCCCACCGCAATACCGCCCGCTCCGTTCACCAAAAGGTTCGGGAACTTCGAGGGGAGCACGGTCGGTTCGGTGTGCCGCTCGTCGTAGGTCGGAACGAAATCGACCGTATCGAGCTTGATGTCTTCGAGCATCATCGCCGCGAAGGGCGAGAGCCTCGCTTCGGTGTACCGCATGGCCGCCGCGGGAAGCCCGGCAATCGAACCAAAGTTGCCTTGCTTATCGATCAGCAAGGCCCGCATGTTCCAATCCTGTGCCATCCGCACCAGCGTGGGGTAGATCACCGCTTCGCCGTGGGGATGGTAGTTGCCGCTCGTATCGCCCGAGATCTTCGCACATTTCACCCGCCCCGCCCCAGGCGACAAGTTCAGGTCGTTCATCGCCACCAAGATCCGCCGCTGAGAGGGCTTTAGACCATCCCGCACGTCGGGCAGCGCGCGGCTCACAATGACGCTCATCGCGTAAGTGAGGTAGCTGTCCTTCAGCTCTTCCTCGATCGGCAATTCGATCAGCCTCGCGGCAATCGCCGACACTTGTGGGGTTTCCGGCGGGGGAGTATCAGTAGGACCTGTGGCCACTATAAAAACCTTTCAAACCAACGAGGACGAAACCCAACAACTCGGATAAGATTGACAGGCCCAAAATATACCATTTTTGAGCCTTACTCTCAACCAGTGCAGGGCCTCAGGCGGTGGGTCGGTTTCGATGCCGTCACCTCGTTCCGTGAAATGAATTTCCGCTCGCGGAGCAAGCGGTCAACTTTGTTTTCTCGAAACCGACCCTCAGCGGGGCCCAAGGTAATCCACGAATTCACAGCGATCTGGCAATGGAATTCAAATGGCCCCTTTCTGAAATGGCTGAGGACCCATGACCATGTTGCAATGCCCCCTTCGCTCGAATTTGCTTCGTGTGCCGCGATCCGACCTTGTGATGAAATGTCCATTCGAGTTAGCGGCGGCCGCCAGGCCGCTTTTTTAACCGAACTATTTCCACCACTTGTGCCGAAACCAGTTGCCTACCTCAAAACAAATCACAGCCTCTCCGTTTCGCCGAACAACCGCGTCGCGGCGAAACACGCTGGGTCGAGGGTCGAGAGTCGAGGGCTTAACGAAGCGGCTGGCCTCCCCTACTCCACTACTCCACTACTCCACTCCCCTCATACTTCCGCATCGCCATCCGCAATTCCCACTTAACCATTTCGGAGATTCTCATGCCCACCTGTCTGCTCGGCCTCGGCGCCAACCTGGGCGATTGCCAGGCCACGCTTGAAACGGCCGTCCGTGAGATCGCCGCTCTTCCCAACGTGCAGGTTGTGCGCGCGAGTCGTTGGCAGCGAACGAAACCGGTGGGTGGCCCCGCCGGGCAAAACGAATTCGTAAACGGTGCTCTTCTCATCGAATCGAGCCTGCCCGCCCTCACGCTCCTCGCCGAATTGCAACAAATCGAAACACGCCACGGCCGCCAGCGCACCGAACGCTGGGCACCGCGAACGCTCGATATCGACCTCCTCCTCTACGGCCGCAACGTTTGCGAAACCGCCATGCTCACGCTGCCACACCCGCGCATGAGCTTCCGCCCGTTCGTGCTTGTGCCGGCCGTCGAAGTAGCCCCCGCGGTGCTTCATCCCACGATCGGTTGGCCACTCGAACGATTGCTGCTCCACTTACAACAGGCCCGTGATGCAGTGGCCCTCATCTCGCCGTGCGACTCGCTTCGCGCTCAACTGACGGCAACCTTGCAACAACGGCGCGCTGCCTATCCAGCGTCCGCGTCTTCTCCCGAAGTGGCTGAACGGTTTTGGCCATCACGCTGGACGACGTGGTTCGATTGCCCGAAGGCTGCATCCGCCTCGGCCCGCGAGGTTGAACGCGTCGCCAATCCCACCTACGTCGCCAGGCATTTCCCGAAGCTCAGTGTGTTGGTCGATGCCGATATCGCTCAACGTGGGGCCGACAAACTCCACTGGTCCACGCTGGTTCGGCAACCAGGCCGCGGCCCCACGCTACGCCTGCAAACCACCAACCTGCCCGAAATCGAAGCCGAACTGCTCGCCGCGATAGACGCCGTGTGGGCTTGATCTATGCCAGCGGACCACACTCCGCCTAGAATCAGATATCAAGAACGCTCAACGAACGCTCGCAACCGGCCCGCAGTTCTAAGCTTCGTCTCAGAACTCCCCTCCCTTTTAGGGAGGGGTTGGGGGAGGGTTCGACGACCGCTGGATCCTTGGCCTCCCTCGAACTGCTACCCCAACCAGAACCAGTCTTGAAACAAAGCCTAGCTAGGGAACCGTCAGCTCCCGCCGACGGCTACTCCACTACTCCACTCCCCATGCCCCATTCGCCCCCAACCGCTGCTCCACGCCAACCCGCTGTGTACCGAAGCGGCGATGTTCGCGAGGCCGTGTTGAACGCTCGCCGGGCGGGCCAACGCGTGGGCTTGGTACCCACGATGGGTTCGCTCCACGAAGGCCACCTCAGCCTATTACGGGCTGCTCGCGACGAATGCGACTTGGTGATCGCCTCGATCTTCGTCAACCCCACCCAATTCGGTCCGCAAGAAGATTTCCTCGCCTATCCTCGCAACTTCGATGGCGACCTCGCGCTACTCGCCACGACAGGTTGCAACATGGTCTTCGCGCCTACCGAAGAAACCATGTACGGCCCCAATCACTCCACGTTCGTGGAGGTTGGCCCCGTGGGCCAGGTACTCGAAGGCGAGTTTCGACCGACGCATTTCCGGGGCGTCGCCACGGTGGTACTTAAGCTCTTCGAACTCGTGCCGGCCGATGTCGCCTACTTCGGCCGAAAGGATTATCAGCAAACGATTGTCCTCAGACGCATGATCGAAGACCTGAACCTGCCGTTCAAAATGCGAGTCTGCCCCACGCTCCGCGAACCAGATGGCCTGGCCATGAGTTCGCGCAACGTCTATCTTTCACCCCACGAACGCCGCCGCGCCCTCGCTCTTTTCCGTTCACTGCGGCTTGCCGAACAACTGGCCCGCGATGGCGAACGCCAAGTCCAAACCATTCGCCAAAAAATGGAACGCGAAATTGCCGAGACCGGCGGGATCGACCTGCAATACGTCGCCTTCGTTGCCGATGGAACCGTCTCGCCCGTGGAACAAATCGAAGGACCGACGACCGTCGCCCTCGCCGCCAAAGTGGGCACCACCCGCCTCATCGACAACCTACTGATCCAGCCACTTACACCCAATCGCTAACCCTTGATTCACCACAGAGAACATAGAGAACACAGAGAAGAAATCAGGAATTGAACAATACAACGTGCAGAAAAACTCGCAAATTGGACACCTTCGTTTCAGCAATCCCCAACTTGCAATAATTACTTTGCAATGTTTTTTATCCGTGTTCTCTGTGGTGAATATATCCTCTGTGGTGAATATCCTTCTTAGCCATTACACACGCCCGTGCCGTTATGTGCAGCGAACTGTTCCGCATCCCCTATTCCGTTGGCGGCGTGCCGATTTTCGGCGTCGGCCTGCTGTTGGCCCTGTGGGCAATCGCATCCGCCGTCACGCTCACCAGCTTGATCCGGCGGCATGGTTGGGGTGAAGAAACCTTTGGGGCGTTGCCGGCTCTCGTGTTGCTGGGGGCCGCCATCCTTTTCTTGCCCCGTGTTTTCCCAGAGGGCTTGCCGATCCGCGGCTACGGCGTCTTCCTGCTCCTCGGCATTATCTCGGGCGTTGGGCTTGCCATGCACCTCGCCCAAAAGGGCGGCCTGCCTGCCGAAGTCATTCTCTCGCTTGCCATTTGGATGGTCGTATGCGGCATCATCGGGGCAAGGCTGTTTTTCATCGTCGAATACTGGAATGAAAAATTCGCCGGCCTCGGCTTGCGCGATACGCTTCTTGAAATCATCAACATCCCCGAAGGCGGGCTTGTCATCTTCGGCGGATTCCTCGGCGCTGCCGCCGGATTTGTCGCGTTTGTGCGACGCCACAAGTTGCCCCTACTCGCCCTGGCCGACCTCGTTTCGCCCTGCATGATGGTCGGCCTCGCCTTCGGCCGAGTCGGCTGCCTGATGAACGGCTGCTGCTACGGCGGCCAAACCGATCTCCCCTGGCACGTCACCTTCCCCAAGCTCAGCTCGCCTTACGAAGCCAGAGAAACAATCAGCGACCAACGACTCAGCCCACCGTATGCCGACCAGGCTTCGCGCGGCGAATTGCATGGTTTCCGCATCGACCCCGGCCCCAGCTCGACCGAGTTCGCCGTCGTTACCCGCGTCGATCTCAATTCGCCCGCCGCCCAAGCCGGCCTCGTCGTCGGCGATTCGCTCCAAGCCATCAACGGCAGTGCCCTCAGCAGCACCCGCAAGGCACGCAACAAGATACTCGAGTTGTTCCTTACCGAGCAGCCTCTCGCACTCACCTTGCGCGATGGAAAGCGGCTAGTCCTAGCGGCCGTGCCACCGCCCGAACGCAGCCGCCCCGTTCATCCCACGCAACTCTACAGCGCGATCGATGCCGCGCTGCTTGCCTGGCTGCTGTGGGCCTTCCTGCCGTACCGAAGTCGTGATGGCCAGGCCATTGCCCTGCTTCTCACCGTTCATCCCGTCACTCGATTCTTGCTCGAAATCATCCGCACCGATGAACCAGCCGTCTTCGGCACGGGCCTTAGTATCTCGCAAAACGTGAGCGTCGGCCTCCTCGCCGCGGGACTCGCTCTGTGGTGGCACCTCTCGCGGAAACCCCAGGGCATCACCTGGCCGCTCTGCGCCTCTCCGTGATTGGAGGGCGGTGGGTCCACTCGAGTGTACTCATCTCGCTCCGAGCTCTTGATGAAATGTAAATTCAAGTTAGCGGCGGCCGCCAGGCCGCTGTTCTAACCGATTATCTTGGCCACTCATACCCATACCGTCGGCCCACTTTCCAATCTATCACCGCTTCGCCGCGCGTTGACCTCTGCGCACGCAAAGACCGCAGGGGTGGGGGCACGTTGCCGTTCTCCCATCCGCCTGCGGTCAAGGTTCTATCGAACAACTGCCCCCGAAGAGGCAGGCTGGCTATTTCGTTTCGGCAGCGCCTTCAGCGGCGGGGGCAGCCGCTGCTGCAGCGCCTTCTTCAGCTTTCTTTTCGCCTTCGGCACCAGGTGCGGCCGGCGTTTCAACCGGTGGGGCGGGTGGGGCGGGTTCGGTCTTCTTTTCACCACCGCAACCAGTGAAGGCCAGTGCCGTCACCAGTAGGGCGAGTGCCAACATTCGTTTCATGGCTTGATTCTCCTGAACAGAGTGTTACAACTGCTTCCCCAACGGGGGCCGCTTCAACAAATATCATGCCGCCGCTGCTGGCCGTCTAGTGCCTGCGAGGCAAACAAACGGCATTCCTTTCACAACGACGATTCGTCAATCATCACATTTGCTTGGAAGAATAACCAACTTCTTGCCAGGGATCGAAAAAAGACCCGATTCCAAAGAAAAATGATCAACAAGCCGCAAACTCACTCCCCCAGCAATTCGGTTACTGCCGCTTCGATATCCGTCGACGTAAACTGTTTCTTGGCACCAGGTTGGATACCAAACGTTTGCCGCAACTTGCCGGTGCGGTCGTATAATCGGTAGAAAGGCACCGCGCCCGTTTCAATCTCGAACGACTCCATCGTCTGCGGGCTTCCGCCAGTTTGGCTAAGCAGGTTCACGGCCCCGCCCGCCTGCTTCGATTCCAAAAATGTTTTCACCTGCCCAGCATTTTCCGGTTCATCGCAACTGACCGTTACGATCGCCAGCCCTTTGTCGGCCAGCCGATTCCCCAGGGCAATCGTGTGCGGCAGTTGTTCGACGCAGGGCAGGCACCAAGTCGCCCAGAAATCGACAAGCACCACCTTTCCACGAAGCCGCTCGACCGCCGCATCGAAACCAGCGCGGTCGACAACCGTAAGTTCAACGGCCCGCTGCGAAGGTGCCGCAGTCGCTGTCGGCGCGTTCGTCACGGTCGCCTTCGGGCCACAGCCCAAAGGCGACCAGATTCCGATCAGCACAAGCAGCGCCAGCGCTCCGACGGGGCAAGGGTGACGGCGATCATTCATACCGAATCCCGCAACCAAATTGCTTGGTCGTCGGCACCGCGACGGCCTCGCCGGCCAGCACGTTATCAATCGCGTCTTGCAAACTGTGCTTGCTGACCTTCTCTAAGTTCTGGCTGTCGTCGATCGCCCCCATGTACGCCACGTTTCGTTTGCCATCCAGCAAGAACGCGTGCGGCGTAACCGTAGCCCCGTAGGCTCGCGCTATCTCCTGCGAGGGATCGAACATGTAAGCAAACGGAAAACCTTCCTTCTCGGCTCGTTCCTTCATGGCGGGCAAACTGTTGGCCGAGTCCTTATTCACGTTGATCGCCACGACCACTACGCTCTTATCCTTGTACTTGTTCGTCAGCTCGGTGATCCGCTCTTCATAGGCCCGTGCCACCGGACAGGTGTTGCAGGTAAAAATCACGGCAATCGCTTTCGCCTCGGCCAATTCTCTTAGGCTATGCTTCTTGCCATCCGTACCTTCCAATTCTTTCCAAGCGGGTGCCTGATCGCCAACGGCCACGCCTTCCTTCGCCGGTTTCTCAACCTTCTTCTCAGGGCTTACCGCTTCCGTGGCGGTAACCGCCACCACTTCCTTTCCCTTGGACTCAGCCGTATCAACCGTTGCAGCCGCGGGTTGAACCGCCGAATCCTTCATCGTCGTTTCGGCCTTGCCAGCCTGATCGGACTCGGGCTTACTTGCAACGGTCGATGGCGACTTCGATTCACTGCAACCAAGCGAAACCAACAAGGCGACCATTCCTAACCAAGTAATTGCGCGCAACATCGTAAACCTCCTCGGAAACGGTAAAATCGCAACCAACTAACACCCGTTCATCCTTCCCGCGCCATGATCCGCCGTCAAGAGGCACCGCCCCGCGAGCAGGGCCAATCAATTATTCATGTTCGGGACAGCGAGGACTCACGAACCCGAAGCGCCAGCGAGGGAATGTGTGCTTTTTCCCTCGCTGACGCTTCGGGTTGGTTTCCAAACCACTCGCCCAAATTGAAAAAGTGCTCGGCCCAACGCGAACCCCTCTGGTTGCGAGCCGGTCTAGTGAAGGTTATCATCAAAGTTTCAACCAACCCGCCTCTTTTCGCGGGGCAAGCCTGTGGCGGTCGGCTCAACGCGGCTTGCCTTGCCGACCGGCTTCCTCTCTCCTGGTTCCTGCAATCCATGATGCGTCACGTTCTTTCCGCAACTGTGCAAAACGTCCCTGGGGTGCTCGCCCACGTGGCCGGCATGTTTGCTTCACGCGGTTTCAATATCGATAGCCTCGCCGTCGGAGAAACCGAAGACCCCCGGCTCTCCCGTATGACGTTCGTCGTGGTTGGCGATGACAGCGTCTTGGAACAAGTTAGGAAACAACTCGAAAAGATCGTGACCGTCGTTCGCGTCGATGATGTCAGCGCTCACGACCATGTCGAACGCGACCTCATGCTTATCAAAATCCGCATGAAACCCGGCCAACGTTCTGAAATTCGAGAACTTACCGATATCTTCCGCGGCCGCATCGTCGATGTCGCCCCAGATGAAGTGATGGTCGAAATCTCCGGCCAAGAGAAAAAAATCGAAGCGTTCATCGACCTCATGCGGCCTTTCGGGATCGTCGAACTCGTCCGCACCGGCCGTATCGCCATGGTCCGCAGCATCGATCGCCGAAACACCTCCAGCACCGGCCTGCGGAAAGTCGCCGCCGACTCCTAACGTCTCACCTCATTCCAATCCAACTTCCCGCACAACCTCAACGAACCAACAACTCGTTCACCGCGCGGGCACCTGCGGGGTTCTCGGCAGCCCCATCCCCCTCGTGGTGAACTTCCTTCGGAGTGATCATGGCTGCAACCATCTACTATGAAAAGGACGCCGACATGGCGGCCTTGGCCGGCAAAACCATCGCTATTATTGGCTATGGCTCCCAGGGCCACGCACAGGCTCAAAACCTCCGCGATAGCGGCGTCAACGTCATCATCGGCCAACGGCCCGGCGGCAAAAACTACGAACTGGCCCTCAGCCACGGCTTTCAGCCCATGAGCGCGGCCGACGCCACCAAACTCGCCGATGTCGTCAACATCCTCGTCCCCGACGAACTCCAAGGAGACCTCTACCAAAACGAAATCCTGCCGAACCTCAAGCCGGGCGCCATCCTCATGTGCTCGCACGGGTTCAACATTCACTTCGGCTTCATCAAGCCGCCCCCGGGCGTAGATACCCTCCTCGTCGCCCCCAAAGGGCCCGGACACTTGGTACGCAGCGAATTCGTCGCCGGCGGCGGCGTTCCCTGCCTCATCGCCACCAACGAAAACGCTCGCGACGACACCTTCCGCATCGGCTTGGCCTACGCCAGGGGCGTCGGCGGCACCCGCGGCGGCGTCATCCGCACCTCCTTTGCCGAAGAAACCGAAACCGACCTCTTCGGCGAACAAGCCGTCCTCTGCGGCGGCGCGAGCGCTCTCGTCAAAGCCGGGTTTGAAACCCTCGTCGAAGCCGGATACCAGCCCGAGATGGCCTACTTCGAGTGCATGCACGAACTAAAACTCATCGTCGACCTCTTCTACCAGGGCGGCCTCAACTACATGCGTTACAGCGTCAGCAACACGGCCGAGTACGGCGACTACACCCGCGGACCTCGCGTCGTCACCGAGGAAACCAAAAAGGAAATGAAAAAAATACTCGGCGAAATTCAAAGCGGCGCCTTCGCCAATGAATGGATCAACGAAGCCAAGAGCGGCGGCGCAAAATTCAAAGCCCTCCGCGAAAAAGACCGCAACCACCCCATCGAAGTCGTCGGCCGAAAACTCCGCAAACTCATGAGCTGGATCAACGCAAAGGAAGTCGATTAACCTGCCTTGCGACATCGGGAGCTTGCGCCGTGGAACTCGATGAAGAACTGTGCCTCTGCTTCCACGTCTCGAAACGCAAGGTGCTCAACTTCTTGCGCGTCGAGCGCCCACAACGCGAAAGCCAACTCGCCGAGTGCCACGGGGCGGGCACCGGGTGCGGTTGGTGCCGCCCATTCCTAAAACGCCTCTTCGACGCAACCACCAACAACACGCAAACCGACCCCACGCTCCCCACCGCCGAAGAATACGCCCACGGCCGCACCCAATACGTCCAAGCCGGAAACGGTACCCCACCCCCAAACGCCACCCCCATCCACTAACCCAATCCCGCCTCCTCAACCCCCCCGAACAAGCGTGCTGAAGTTTCGGGGTAAGTACGAGATTCGCTAGAACGCGAACTCAGCATCAACCACCCTATCCCGTGACGGGTCGGCGAACATCCGCGCTCGCTATTTCCCCGAAACGGGTGGCCACATTTTCTCAGCGGTGAGTACCTCTTCATCCGCCCGCGAAGTGCCTTGCAACTTAGCCAGTTGGGCACCGGCCAAGGTCCTCATGCCTCGATCCGCCGAGAGATCGTTCAACGTTCGACGCCAGTACTTCTTGGCTTTGTCCAGTTGTCCTTCTATTTCAAGCTCGGTTCCAATGATGAGGTTCAGTGACCCTCGAAGTTGGTTGGCCAAGCGTTGCTCTTTGAGAACTTGGCCAAACCGCTCGATGGCCGCGTCAATCTTCGTGAGATCCTCTTGCGTGGCACTGCCGCGGTTGATGAGTTCAAGGACTAACCTCGTGGCTTGGTCAACCTCGGGTATACGAGGATTGGCCGGGTCCGGCTCTGCCATGAGTTTATCGAGCGCCGCGATTGCTTCCGCGCGTGCTGGCTCATTCTTCAACTCGCGTGCCAAAAGGACCACCAAACATGTTTCACTAATCGTGCGTTGAATCGCTAGTGCCTCTTGAAGCGACTTGAGCGAACCTTCCATGTCTCCTGTTAACAGTTGATACAGCCCTCGTCGACGAAACAGTTGGTAACCATTTTTCTTAATCGGTTGTGAGAAATACTGCGCTGCCAAGCGGCCCGCTTTCTCGACATCTCCGCGGCCCGTGCGCCGACACCAGAAATACCAACTCTCGCCACTTGAGCTCGGGTAACTCGTGGACAGTTCTCGAGCCCAGTGCTCCGATTCCTCCCATTCGGCCAGCCCTTCGCAAACCAACATCCCGATGTCTAATCCATTTCCCGACCATGTCTGTGCTGCCTGTAATGCGTAAGGCTTAGCCTCCTTCCATCGCCCTTGCTTCATGAGCCCTCCTGCCAGTTCGCCGTATACGACGGCATGTTGAAGCCCAAGGTCCACCGTCTTCGTGAAGTCGAGAAGCGTTTGTTGCCAGCGGGCCTCGTCGCCTTGCCAAAGATAGAGATTCGCAAGCGCGATCGTCGCATCCGAGTCTGGAAGCGAGGCTAACGATTTCTCATAACAACGGATTGCACTTGCCGTATCCCCCGCTGCTACGTATCGATTTCCCAGCAGATTATAGGCTTCTGGGTCTTCGCGTAGCTTCTCTTCCCACCCCTTGAGATCCGTCGGCTTGGGCTTCTCGACAGACTGGATACGAAACCGCAAGGCGATCTCCGATCCCGGAGATAGCGATTGCAACTCACTGGCAATAACCTTGTCAAACCAAGCTACGTTCAACGCCGCCCTTGTTGAATGAGGGAATGTCATTTCAATGATGCCCGGCACCGTAAAATTACGCTGCCTGTTCTCGTACCCGTGCTGAAAAACCGGTTCACCTGCGGCGTTGGAGAAGGAATAAAGCCGTATGAACATCTGGATCATGTTGTTGCGAGGGTCCTGGATGGACTGGGCCTTGGCAACAGCTTGCTTGATCCCCTCGGGTTCAAGGCGGTTGTTGTAGTAAAACGACTCAATATAAGGTGCGTAGCGATGCCCTTTCACGAGTGGCAGAATGGAATCGACCTCCTCCTTGTGAGACGACTCCGTGGCGTTGAGCGCAACCTCCAAGTAATTGGCCGCCTGAACGAACTGCTCTTCCTCCAGAAGCGCTGCCAATACCGACCACGAAAGGTCTCCCTCGGCCCGAGTCCGCGATTCCTCCCGTAGTTTGCTCGCAACATACGGCGCGAGCGCCGAGAATTCGTCGTCTGGATTCGGGTCGTTCGCTACTTGGACGAGAGCCGCCGACTTCGCCTCGTCCGTCGGCAGCACGTTACGCACCGATTCAGGCAGTGCCGGCACGGCAGCAAGGCTCAGCGGTAGGTAGTTCCCGTAGGCTCGTGGGCCTAAACTCGCTCCGGTTCGGATAACCGCCAAGAATCCTCCATGCAACGCCATCTCCCCATAGGCCCCGTATGCCGTTGGGCATTCGCTCGCAACTTCTCGGCCTGCTTGGTACATCCATACTGGATAACGCGCAAAGGCCGAAAGTTGAAAATGAAGATAGGTCGCCCACGGCTTGAGCTCCGCATGTTCCGCTCCAACCTGACGAATCGCATCTCGCCTCGACCTCGCATAAGGCTCAATCAACTTGGTCCATATCGGGTCTTGAGGCGCGGGGGCTTCTGGAGCCTCCTCACGCTGTTTTTCAATCTCCTTGACCACGGCCACCGCTCGATGAAACGCCCCTGCCGTGGACCACGCATAGGCAAGGCTCCACCGTGCAAGATCGCTCTCCGGATAGGCCGCCACCGCGCGGTATCCGTAGTGCCAGCCACGGGCAGCAAAAACCTCGGATGTCGAATTCCAATAGTGATGGGTCAAGGCCGCCAAATTGCCATACCCGCGCGCTAACACGCTGAGCCACTCCACCGACTCACCCTTTGCTGCAATCGCCTGATGTGCCGCCCGTACCGCCGAAAACTGAGCTACCACATCGGGCTTGAGAAGCAATTGCTCGATTTCCCCACTCGGCGGCTCAACTCCCCCCGCATCGTGCTTCGCTTTACGAAAGCCCGCCTTCCCCAAGGCTGCCACAAACTCACCAGCAATCTCTTTGCGCAACTCGGACGACAGGACCGAGTACATCGTCGCGGCATTCAACTTGAACTTGTACGTTTTTTCCCACAGCAGGGTTCCAGAACCCGGCGATTGCCCTTCCTCATGGGTGTACAGCTTGAGATGCCACTTCCCACCGATGTAGCTACGCTCGGAGAGCAATAAATGAATAACCTCGGCGTCGTCAGGAGGTGTTTCTCGCAGGGTCTCATCGCACGTTTGCAAACCCAACTCATCGCGCGCTGCAATCAAGAAAGCTTGCCGAACCACTTCCCGACTCATCCGAAAGGGCATCAACTTCTTCTCCACAGGATACGGCAAGAACTCTGTGTGCAAGTAAAGCACCTGCGGCTTGCCGCCACCCGATTCCGCAAAGACTCTAGCCGCTGGCTGGATCAAGCAACTTGCAATCACCAGCCAAGAAAACATGCCAGATCGAATGACACTAAGAAGTCCTTGAAGCAGCAGCCCCATTTGCACACCTCATGCGACAAGTGCTTTGACAACTTTTCAAAGTTAAGGTTCGACTCGACACACACCCTTTACACGGATTGGATTATGTCGAGCCGAACCCATACATTTGACATGGACAAAACACTAGTAATGAAATTGTAAGACAAGTACCACCTACCGTATCGTCTCACATAATCCTCAAGGATGCTAGCATGTAACTAAAGGTTTATTGGTTGGCAGAGGCACCGCCGGGCACCACTACTGGCCCGCCACCAACTCCAACAGCCACGATTCGTGGCACGGACTTCAGTCCGTGCAGCCTGCCCCGCGCGAACCACCTCACGGACTAAAGTCCGTGCCACACCGCACTCGCGCCCGACCCGCGCTCCGCTCCGCGTCGCGGCTAAACACCCACCCCATACTCAACACCCCTTCTGGCCCTCGTCCCTCGACCCTCGACCCACCAAGTGGCCAAGAATTTTAGTGGAATCGTGTACCGTAACCTGCTAAGATGCCACCCACGCCTCACCAGCGGCCCGCCGCTCTTTGACATATTACCTGATCCACACGCCCCACACCGGGCACACGCTCCGTGGCGCATTGTGTGC
>JADZFK010000007.1 GCA_020849945.1 Pirellulales bacterium
ATTTGCCGGTAGCCGGGTTGAGCGGCACAGGCACAGCCGTGATTTCATCCAGCGATTTGGGCAACTGGCGATTGTGGTTGGCCGCGTGCATTCGCAAGGCTTCGATCACCCGCAGCGAGGCGATTTCGCGTTCGAGACGACCCTGTGCGGTACGGGCAGACCGCAATCCCGGCAACAACATGGATGCGATGGGAACTATCTCACGGTCGTCACTCGTACCCAGTGGCCCAGCCGATGCTAGACGTTGATCTGCCGCGCCGCCGTACTTATTCATCTCCGCGAACGGCACATACCAACACTTCTCGAAATCGTCGGCGTACTGCCGATAGATGCGATCCGAGTAGATTGCGAGTACTTGGCCCACGGCCATTTGCTCGACACGATCTCGCTCCATGCCGTGGGCAATGAGCCACTGCTTGGCATGTGGATAACCATGAAGTGCCAACGCTGTCGCCACCATACCGGCTCTTGCCTTCTGCAGCGGCTTGGGCAATTTGCCACTGCCTTGGGTGTTAATCATCTGCCACGTGAGATTGCCGAGATCATGCAAGGCTTGAGTGTAAAGCCGATTCCATTCTTGCGGCGCGAGTTCGGTCGTTTCCGCATGGTTGATGAACGGGCACATCCTAAGACCAGAATCCGCCTCAAACCTCACTGCCGGACGCATATCGATGGCTGGCTGCGGCAATTGAGTGAGCGCCCAGTACATGTTGGGCGAATCGGGGTTCGCGATTAACTCAATCATCGTGCCATTGGCAAAAAAATCCATCGCCATACCGAATAAACCGCAGACTAGAAACGGCTCCTTGGCCACGTCGCTTCCCAAGCGATACTGATGCCGCATGGTTTCGATGGCATCGTCGTAGCGGTGCTCGGCAATGGCCAGCCGGGTTCGCATTGCCATCATCCGCGCAAATCCACGACTGTTCTGAAATTCGTCTAACAAGACGCTGATTGCGTCAACGCCGCGTAGTTCTTCCACGCCTAATTCCCAGTCGCAATCGCGGCGAGCAAATGCCTGTCGTAAATCGTTCTGGTAGATGCCATCGAACATGGCACATGCTTCGCGTACTCGCTCGAGCGGCAGCTTGGCGATCGGTGTCGAATCCTCTAACCCATACCAATTGCTGAGTTCCGTATCCTCATCGAACTTATCGCGGATGTGTTTAAGCGTGGATCGAAGTTCACCGTGCGCTCGATAGTAGTACGGGGCCGCATTCCCTGGTTTCAGGTCGATACCACGAGCCAACAAGCGATGCTTGAATGCCGGCACGGGTTCGGCGGCGGGGGTCACGGTCATGCGCACAATTTGTATCTCATCGGATCCCTCTCGCACCGTTTGAAAGGCAACATCGGCCTTCGCCGCGGCGGCGAAGCTACACGCAATGAGCAGGAAGGAAAGGATCAAGAGTCTCATGGGGTCCTCGTGCTGGTTTACGAGCTTGGAGATGCCGTGCGGTCGGCCGATGGCAACAGCTCGCGCAGAAGTTCTCGCTGTGTTGCGGGGACGTGTTCGGGGGTATCTGAATCGAAGCTTGCCATGTCGTCGCGCAGGGAGAGTGTGTCAACGCCCCGCGTTAAGGCGATGTAGCGCAGGCCCAGGTATCCCGCGGTGGGTGGTGGCGAAAACGGCCAGCCAATTGTTTCCGGTTCGGTGGACCCTGTTGTGGCGAAACTTGTCGGGGCCGCTGGCTGGGTCGATGTCCTTGTCGCCTCGGGTGCCGAGTTCGGCAACGTCTTGTCGTTCGCCGCGATGGGCTGGCCCGTTCGTTGCCACACGAGCATCGTCGCGAGTAGCAGCGTGGCGGCCGTCATGGTGGCCGTCGCTGCGGGCCAGAACCAGCCGCGAGGGCCGGCTACGCGTAGCGTCGCGGCTGCCTTGATTCCACTCCCTTGTAGGGAGGGGTTAGGGGAGGGTTCGGCCTCGCAATGTAGTTGGGAAGCAGTCGCTGCCGCTTTTCCAGCCGCGAACATCAGCCGATCGCGGTCGATGCGCGGCGCCGCCGGTGTGAGCCGCGCGAGTTGCCGTTCAATCGCCGCCAGGTCGGGCGTCAGTTCGAATTCGGCCGATTCGTGTTCGTCGAACATGGCATCTCCAATCGTTTTCGCAGTTTGCCAATCGCTTGCTCGTAGTGCCGATGCGCCGTGGCCGTGGAAACGGCCAGCACCGCGGCAATCTCGTCGAATGTCAATCCACCCCAAATCCGCATCACGACGAGTTCGCGGTCGGCGGGATCGAGGTCTTGCAAGGCCGCGATCGCGGTATGTGAACCATCGTGTTGATGCCCTTGCGAATGGTGCAATTCGGCGAATCGTTCGGCCATTGCCCGGGCTTCGCGAACGCGGCGTCGGCGTTCGCCACGCCCCGCATTGAGCGCCCGATGCTTCACAACGCGGTACAACCACGCGACCACATACGCTGGTGCCTGCGGTTGGCGAGCCAGCTCGATAATCGCCTCTTGCACGCAATCATCGGCCGCGAATGTCCACTGCGACGCATAGAGCGCGAGCGCGGCCCCGTGCTCATCCAGGAGCCGCCCCAGTTGCTCGGCATCGATCGGACCGTTCATTCGCGGCTCGCAAGGCCAGGTGTTTGCCAATAAGACACCGCCACCCGAACCAATTTTTCAGAATGGCCACGAGAAATTCAATTTTTTTCACGAAACCGCGGGAGATGCGTCGCTCGACTGCATACGGTGGGTGATTGGCGACGGGGCCGGCCGGGCGATAACGAGCGCCCAAGTGAAAGGAGCAACGGTTGTTACGGACTTCCAAGAGGGCGTGCAGGGGACGGGAGCAATCGCGGGCGGGCCGTGGCTTCGGCCATGGTTCGGGGTAGTTGGAACACATCGCCCTTGGCATTGCAAAAGTAAATGGATGAGTCGGACGGTTGGCGAGCGTTGCCATCGGCCCACAGGGCGAAGAAATCTGGGTGAGCGTTTACTGGCCGGCGAGCGTAGGAATGATTGAGACGGCTTTGGGCGGTGAGCTGCTTGGCCATTTTCCAAGAGGCACCGTGGTCGGAGCTGATCCACATCGCCATTTCGCCCCCCGTACCATAGGGCTGCGGGCCGGGTTCCGTCGGGCCGATGATTCGCCACGTACCGTCGGCATCGAACGAGAGCGATGCCGAGTCGTAATTGTGATCGGTTTTCGTAACGGTGGCAAACTGCCAGTCATTCCCGTTCCAATAGGCAATCCAAAGTGGTTTTGGGCCGTTGGAAGGCCCAGGCTCGAAGCCACGGCTGGTCGAGTACACCAGAACGGGATGCCCCTCCTCATCGAACCTGATATCCTTGATGTAGACCAACAGCCCTTCAGCCTGGTAATCCCGAACCAGTGCGGGGTTCTTGGCATCTTGAAGTGGAAGTTGCAGCGAATGGCCGTCGGCCGTTCGCCAACTGTGGCCGTTGTCGGTCGATTCCATGTAGTACAGGTTGGTCCGCCAATTCGCCCCTTTCTCCTTGGGGTGCATGTTGAACATGGTGGCAACTTTGCCGTGTCCCGCGACGCCGATTTGATAGTGGCCGTTCTCGATGGCCGCCAGACGCTGCCAAGCGGACCACCGAACACCATCGGGGCTCGACATGAAACAAGCGGTCCGCTCCGCCGGGTAGTGATACCGAGTAAAGATCGCCTGGAAACCGATGCCCGGGTCATAGAACACTTGAGAATAGGAGAAGTTGTCGATCGGCACTTCGCCCTGTTCTTCCTGGCGAGTTGCCTGAACAAGCTGAAACTCGTCAATGTCGTACGGCTTCTTGCTGCGGTGGATATAGGCCGGCCGCGTCGTGCCGTGAGCCGTCGAAAAAATCCAAATGAATCCATCCTTATCGACGGCCATCACCGGGTTGTCGTGGGCATCGTTGGTTTGCTTGTCGAGCAGCAGAGTAGGCCGCGGCACGGTACCCGTGGCGTGGTCGAAATAGGAAACCATATGAAGAAGGTTGCGGCTGTTATCAGCTGGCGCGCCACCGTAACAGAAGAAGGTCTTGTTCACCTTCGGACAATAAACGGCAAAGGGGGCGTGATAGTCACAGTAAGTGCCAAGCCCGCCACTGTATTTGTAGCGGTACACATCGCGCGTGGGCTGATTCATATACCAGATGCCGCGGTACCCGTCTGCCTTTTGATTGAGAGTGACCGGGCGATCGGACTTTTTCGCGGGGGCATCGTTGGGTCGCGGCGTTGTGGCGGCAGTCGCTCCGCCGACGACTCCCCAGAAAAGGAGAATTGAGAGAACATAGAACGAGATGGATGGCTTCATAAGAGAAACTCGCCTCGGCTTGTTGAGATTACCACCGCCCCCTGAACTTTAACGCACTAACATGATAGCAACGCTACGACGCATTGCCGACGTGGATTGGCCAATCCAGTGAATCGCTGGGCTAAGACCGCCGTGTTCCTTCAAGACAAAACGATGTGGGCAACGAGAGGGTGTAGCGCCCCAAATCCACCGTGCTCGAAGGACCGTGCGGAACACGAGGCCACTGGAAACAAGGCGATTGACATAGGTAAGCCCTCGCGGGCTGTCCCTGTCACACCACCGGGCATACGGGTCCGTACCACGGCGGTTCGGTTGGTTAAACGTTTCTGGGGTCGTTGAGTTTCGGAAGTCCCAGCGAGTCGAA
>JADZFK010000008.1 GCA_020849945.1 Pirellulales bacterium
GGCCAGCCGTTTAGCACGCAGTGGTCCGAGAAGCCGGAGGACAAGGCCTTGCCGCGCGGAGCGGTGGTGAGCGAGCGATTTGAACTGGGCCGCAACTTTGCGAACAAGCTGTGGAATGCGGCGCGGTTTTCATTGATCAACCTCGAAGGATACGGGATGCAGGATGCTGGGGGTACGGACAAGGCATCCAGCCCCTCCCCTATCCCCCGTCCCCAGCATCCTGCATCCTTACTGCTTGAAGATCGCTGGCTCTTGTCGCGGCTTTCGACCGTAACGCAGCAGATGACAGATGCCCTGGAACATTATCGATATGCGGACGCGGCCCGATCGCTGTACGACTTCGCATGGAACGAGTTCTGCAGCTTTTACTTGGAAATGACCAAGGCCCGCTTCTCCGTCGCAGGGCAGCGTGAAATGGCCCAGCAGGTGTTGGCCCACGCACTCGACGTGCTGATGCGGCTTCTCCACCCGATGATGCCGTTTTTGACGGAGGAGGTTTGGCAGTTGTTGGGTGAGGTGGCACCGGAACGAGGTTTGACTACTAATAATGCAGCCGAACCCTCCCTCGCCTCGGCGAGTGCCGAGCCACCTGGCCCCACCCTTGAAAGGAGGGGAGGGAGCGCGGAGAGCGTTTGCATTGCAGCGTGGCCGGTGGCGGAGCTTTCGCATCAGGATGCGACCATTGAAGAGCAGTTTGCTGATTTTCAGGCGGTGCTGGGTGCGGTGCGCGAGGCGCGGCAGCGGCAGAACATCCCGTTCAAGGAAGAACTGAGCTTTGCGATTCGTTGCGACGAGAGCACGGCCAAGTTACTCGATCCGATGCAGCCCTACTTCGTTCAAATGGCTCACGCCAAAGCCACGCACGTCGGCCCAATCGCCGAGGCAGCGGGGGTGTCGATCAGCTTTCCTTTGGCAGGCCGGCAGGGGCCGATCGAAGTGCATGTCGATGTAAGCCGATTCATCGACGTAGCCGTCGAGCGAAAACGGCAGGAAAAGGAACGCGAGAATCTTACCAAGCAAATCGCATCTATCGAAGCCAAGCTCGGCAACAAAGGATTCGTCGACAAGGCCCCGGCAGAGGTGGTGCGGCAGCAGCGCGATAAACTGAACGAGTTGCGCGGCCAGCTCACCTCGGTCGAATGCGCCCTAGCCAAACTGGGCGCGTGAGAACCGATCCGAGAACCCTTTCCCGTTGGGCATATTGCTATCTACACAAGTTGAACTGATTGTTGTACTCCGCTCGCTCTGCGAGCGGGAATTCATCTCGCGGAGCGAGATGAGTACAATAATCATCGCGCGAAGAGGCTGTGATATTTTGGAAAGAGGACAACCGGTATCGGTATAAGTGGCAAAGATAACCGGTTAAAACAGCGGCCCGGCGGCCGCCGCTAACTCGAATGAACATTTTATCACAAGCGCGGAGCGAGATGACCGCATTTAAACTGCCCCGCTACCAGACCGCAATCAGGCGTGTTCCCCGGTCGAAGGGGAAGGCTATAATGCAATAGTCCAACTTCTTCGGCGCTCGCTGAAATAAGGATTGCTGCCATGCCTGTCGCGATGGAACTATCTCGGATCATCATCAGCGAGATCAACGATCAACAGGTGATCTTTCTGAAGGAGATCGATGGGCCGCGGGCGTTTCCGATCATGATCGGCATCCACGAGGCGTTGAGTATCCATCGGCACGTGAAGGGCGAGGAAATGCCCCGCCCCATGACGCACGATTTGCTGGTCCAAACCGTCGAATCGATTGGGGCCGAGTTTCAGGACGTCGTCATTAGCGAGCTGCGCGAGCACACGTACTTCGCCAAACTGCGAGTGCGCCACGACGGGGAACTCGTCGAAATCGACGCCCGACCGAGCGACGCCATTGCCGTGGCGGTCACCTGCGACCCCCCGCTCCCGATCTTCGTGGCTGAAGATGTGCTCAACGATGTACTAGGCGGCGGGCAACAGTGAGTGCGAGTGGGCAAAATACCCGGATAGAAGGGGCAGGATTCACGGGCAGGGAAAAATCATCCGCGAATTAGTGGCATGCCTTTTTTACCCCCTGTATCCACACTTCATCTTCACGCCAGTACATCTTCAAAGGCCTTCTTAAGCGCCGTGAGGCCCGTCTGGCCTTCGTTGGCGCCGACGACCACGTTGACGCGCACTTCGCTCGTACTCACCATTTCAACGTTGATCTTCGCCTCGGCCAGTGCTTTGAACATCCGTAGCCCCACGCCGGTGTGGCTGCGGATGCCAATGCCCTTCACGGTGAGGATTGCCACGGCGTGAACGTCCTTCACTTCGCCGCCAAGTTCGTTGGAAAGTTCTTTGAGGATTTGGCGGGCATTTTCCAAACTCGTGCGGGGCACGGTAAAGCTGATGTCGGCCAAGTCGTCGCGGCCTATGCTTTGCACAATCATATCAACCAGAATGCCGTTGGAGGCCACCGCCTCGAAAATTCGAGCCGAGATGCCAGGATGGTCGGGAACATCGAACAGCGTCATCTGTGCCTGGGTTTCATCCAGCGAAACGCTTTCGATCGTGAGGTCCTCCATACGCTGCAAACGCGCGACAATCGCCACCGCATCGGGGCGACCTGTCGCCAAGCCACCTTCGCCGTAGCATAGGCGAGTTTCCGGGGGGCGATCCAGTTCAAACTCATCATGCACGGCCCGCAAGGCGGCCAATGCTTGGTCGCGCTTCACCAGTACGGAAACCTTGATCTCGCTCGTGGTAATCGCCTCGATGTTGATCTCCTCATCGGAGAGGGCTCGGAACATGCGGTCTGCCACACCGCTTTGTGTTGCCATGCCTAGCCCTACGATTGAAACCTTAGAGACCCCCGCGTCGTGGAGCACGGCTTCCGCCCCCAGTTCGGCGGCCGCCTGCTTGGAAACCGCAAGCGCTTTTGGCAAATCATCTTCGAGCACCGTGAAAGAGATATCCGCCTGACCCTCGGCTCCGGCGTTTTGCACGATCATATCCACCGCCACGTTCACATCGGCAAGCTTTGAGAAGACGGTATAGCTCGTGCCGGGATGGTCGGGTACGCCGGCAATCGTGATTTGAGCTTCGTTCTTCGTCAGGGCCGCGCCGCTGACGGCCCGATCCGCCGACTCCGATTCACTGCCAATCACGGTCCCCGGTTCGTCGCTAAAGCTTTGGCTATTCCGCACGTGGATCGGGACGTTGAACTTCTTGCCAAACTCGATCGAACGGCTGTGCATCACCCCCGCGCCGAGGCTTGCAAGCTCGAGGATTTCGTCGTGGCTGATGTGGTCCATTTTTCGGGCCTCGGCCAACAAACGCGGGTCCGTCGTGAAGACACCATCCACATCGGTGTAGATTTCGCATGCGTCGGCATTGAGCACGGCAGCCAGGGCCACGGCCGTCGTATCGCTGCCGCCGCGTCCAAGCGTGGTGATGTTGAAGTCTTCATCGATCCCCTGGAAGCCGGCTGCGATCACAATCTTGCCGTCTTCGAGCAGCTTTCGCATCCGTTCCGTCGAGATCGATTGGATGCGGGCCTTCGTGTGGGAACTATCGGTACGGATTCCAATCTGTGCCCCGGTAAGGCTTACAGCTTCGGCACCGAGCGAGTGGATGGCCATCGCCATCAGAGCCACGCTTACCTGCTCGCCCGTCGAAAGGAGCATATCCATCTCGCGGCCAGAGGGGGCGTCGGTAATTTGTTTGGCCAAATCCACGAGGTGATCGGTTTGATGGCCCATTGCGCTCACGACCATCACCACTTGGTTACCATCCTGCTGCGCGCGAATGGCCCGCCGGGCGGCCACGCGAATCTTTTCCGCATTAGCAACACTAGTGCCGCCAAACTTCTGTACAATGAGACCCATCAATTCCTCAAGTTCTACTGATAACCGCGTGGCCGATGCCCCATTTCTTATATAAACTCCGAGCTAGCGGCACGGGAAGCCTCACGATCCGTCGCCGTTCGCACCGGTTCAACGATCCACCACTTAGCAAATTGCTTGCTTTTACTCGAGCGAGATGGCTCTTGCAAGCGGTTGCAGCACACCTTCCACCACGTAACCGTCCACCACGTCTCGGCAGAGGCGAGCTAGCCGATCCATGGCCTCGGGGTACGCCGTATCGGCGGCCAGGCTGCCGTACTGGCGAGCCGTTACGTACACGCTCACTTGTTCATCTTGAAACTCCCCCGTGCGAATTTGATAAGCGTTCGTTCGTGTCTCCACGTTGACCCGGCATTGAATCCGGCATTCGTCGTCCAGTGCGAACGTTAGGGCCGGTTCGTTGCTGATGAACGCCATGCCAGGCATGTTCGCCATCCGTTCGAAGGCCGGGCACACACCGAGCGCTTCGGCAATCAATTGGTTCTGATTGCCGCGATACGTGAAGTCGAAGCCCATCATCAAGTCGAGCGCTTCGCATTCGAGCCGGCTGAGCGATAGGCCGTAGGGCGCCAACTCGAGCACGTGCCGATGCTGTGCCACGGCCGACTCGAACGAATCGGGGTTCACGAAGCCCGAGCAAATCCTTCGAGCCTCAATCGAGCACCAGCGATAACTTCCGCCTTCTTTATCGGCTTCAAGGACAAAATCGCCTTTTTCTCGTGAGTAGAAATTGCGCAGCTCGGGAAACTTCTTCTGCATTTGCTCAAAGTAATGCAGAATCGCTTCGCGATTGCCCGTCACCTCCATCTCGGTGCTGAGGTGCATGCTCACATAGAAATCGTCGGCGAGCGAATGATAAGAACTCATCTTCTCCAAGAAATCTCGAGGATTTGGCTGCGAATTGCGGATTTGGCGCTCCACCCTCGACGCCGTCCGCTTCAAGTATAAAATGAGGGTGTCCGAAGTGTCAAAGCATCGGCCGACCTTTCGGTTGCACTCTTTTCTTTTTTCTCTTGTGGGAGGCAGATATCATGGTCGCGGAAGATCGTTTACCTGGTTCTCTTTCCCCTGCTTGTTCGCCAATGGCCCAGCACGTGCGGCCGATTGGCATCACATCGTTTCGCACCACGCTCGGTTGGATGGCCCTGGCCTGGCAAGGCAATGAGTTGGTCGGCAACGTCTTTGGTCACGCCTCGCGTCGCGCGGCCGAATTGGCCCTGGCAACCATCCCAGGAATCGCCCAGGCATTTTGGCGGTTTGAAGTTCGGAGTCAAGGAGAATTGATCCCTGCTTGGGGGGCCGGCTTGATCGATTCCCTTGAACTATTTGCCGTGGGCAAGGAGGTCGATTTCTCGCAAGTTCCTTTGTCGCTCGATCATCTAACCTCGTTCGGCAAACGTGTGGTAACCGTTTGCCGTGCCATCCCCTGGGGGCAAACAACGACTTATGGCGAACTCGCTGCCGAGTGCGGATCCCCCGGTGCGGCCCGCGCCGTTGGCACCGTGATGGCCAAGAACCGTTTCCCCCTCATCGTACCATGTCATCGAGTCTTGGGGGCAGGGGGCGACCTCGGTGGGTATTCCGCCCCTGGAGGCATCAAGATGAAAGATCGCCTGCTGGCACTGGAGCGATTCACGCTTCCGATTAGGCCTAGGTAAGACCTGCGAACCTTCCCGCCATTTGCTCGCTCGGCTCGCCCGTTGGGTGTGCGATCGCGCCACCCTTCATTTTTGGCAGAAAGTGGCGGGCACCTTGGCAAACGTGCTCGAATTACGGTGGGTCGCCGCAAGGCGGCGATGCTTGCCGCCTCTCTGTACGGCACGACATTGTCTTGTTGCAGCCTGTTGTCACCAACAATGGCCTGCTACACTCGATACGTTTAACCCGGGTTCCTCACCACGGAGCACACAGAGTTCACGGAGAACAAGTCAGGAGATCGTTTGAAGCAAGGTCAACCGCCCGTAGCTACGAGACAGCGTGTTTCCACCGTTCATGGTGGTAGGGGTACTTGCTCCTGGTTTTCTCCGTGGCACCGGTGCCTCCGTGGTTTTGATTGTGAGAAATGCGTATTCATTGACATTCTTTCGTTCTCCTCACCGAAGAGGGGTGGGGGCGGTTTGAATTCCAATACCCGAGGCTCCCTTCCCCTGCCCAAAGGAAGAAGGTACCAAGGCAATTCTTAACACATTCTTAGACCTGCTCTCCACCTTGCCGCCCGCTCCTCCCTGCCCTGCCTTCGCATCCTGCCCGCCGCATCCTGCCCTTTCACGTCATGCCCGTTGTACTTCAACTGATCGATGCTCATAAGCGCTACGGCCACCAGTTACTGCTAGCTGGGGCGAGTTGCGCGCTGGCCGATGACCAGAAGGTTGGATTGATCGGCCGCAATGGGGCGGGAAAATCAACCGTGTGCCGCGTGCTACTGGGCCACGAGGAACTTGACGCTGGCGAAGTGGTTCGCGGGCGGCAGTTGCGGATCGGTTACTTGCGGCAGCACGACCCGTTCCGCCCTGGCGAAACAGTCCGCGAGTTTCTGATGCGCGACAGCGGCCAGCCCGATTGGCGCTGCGGTGAAGTGGCGTGGCAGTTTCAGTTTCCCGATGCCATGCTCGAACGCCCCGTGCGCGAGCTTTCCGGCGGCTGGCAAACCCGCACAAAGCTTGCGGCGTTGCTGCTGCACGACCCGAACCTACTGGTACTCGACGAGCCGACAAACTTCCTTGACCTGCGTACCCAAATGTTACTGGAGGCATTCCTACGCGAGTTTCGAGGCGGATGCCTCATTGTGTCGCACGATCGAGAGTTTCTCAAGAAGACGTGTACGCACACACTCGAGTTAGCACGCGGGCAGTTGACGATGTTCCCCGGCAATGTGGATGCCTACTTGGCGAACTTGGAAGAGCGTCGCGAACACGATCGTCGGGTCAATGCCACGACGCTCACGAAGCGGCGACAATTGGAAACGTTTATCGCCAAGAATCGAGCCAAGGCCAGCACCGCCAGCCAAGCCAAGAGCAAGGCGAAACAGCTCGAACGGCTTGAACTGATCCACGTGGAAGGGGCCGAAGCAACCGTCAGGTTTCACTTCCCCGATGTCGAGCCCCGACAGGGGCCTGCCGCGAGGACAAAGCAGCTCTCGATCGGGTATCCCGATCGCACGGTCGCCCGCGAGGTTCACGTTGAGATCGACCACGGTACCCGCGTGGGCATCGTCGGCGATAACGGCCAGGGGAAAACGACCTTTCTACGGACCGTCTGTGGTTCGCTCGAACCACTCGCGGGGGAAGTAACGTGGGGCTTCGGCTGCCAAGTCGGCGTTTACGCACAGCATGTGTACACGACTCTGCCGGAAGACAAAACGGTGCTGGAGTATCTTGAGTATCAGGCCGCGCCAGGAACCGTCACGCAACAAATCAAGGACGTGGCCGGCAGCTTGCTCTTCAGCGGCGAATTGATCGAAAAACGTATCCGTGTGCTCAGCGGTGGCGAACGGGCACGACTCGTAATGGCCGGCTTGCTGCTACAACGCAATAACGTTCTGGTACTCGATGAACCAGGCAACCACCTCGATGTCGAGTCGGTCGAAGCGCTGGCCGAAGCACTCATCGGCTACAGCGGCACGGTCATCTTCACCAGCCACGACCGGCACTTCATGCACCGCGTGGCAACCCATGTGGTCGAGGTGCGAGCCAATCGGGTGGCCAGCTACCACGGTAGTTACGATGAGTACGTGTACCGCGTGCAGAATGAAATTGATAGCGGCCTCCGAGCGCCTCACGGCACCACCACTCCGACGCCAGACGCGACCACAAGCCACTCTCCCGAAGACCGCAAGGCCCGTGCTCGATCCGACCGCGATGCCCAGAAGAAGCTCAAGGCCGTCGAGCGGAAAATCGCCCGGCTCGACGAAGAGAAAAAAGCGACAAACGCCAAACTACTCTCCGCAACCGAAGTCGCCGAAGCCCAACGCCTGCACGCCGAAGTCACAAAACAAGCTGCCGAACTGGCCAAGCTGGAGGAAGAATGGCTAGAACTTTCGGCCGAGATGGAATCGGCGTAGCAGGCTTGGGCAACCCTGTTCTTGTTTGTGCTACGACGGCCACGATGGATACGGTTCGGCCGGTTCACGCAATCAACACGATTCGCTTGTAAACGCCCGACGGAACAATACGGGAACACAATCGTGCTAACATGTGTTATCTTGTTTTTCTGCTGATTCGATGCCTTTTTCTGTGTCGTCTGGTTTTCCTTTCGGGGTTTCGGCCGTTAAATTTCCTGATTGATGAGCGCTGGCATGCGGTCGTGTTTCGTCATGGTGGCGAAATAGTGGCTGGCTGGTTTGGTGATCATGTAAACGTGCGGGTGTTCGTGCTCATCGCACACAACAACGCCCTCAATTCCCTCGACAATTTGGAACCACACACCTTTTTCCAGACCGAAGTCGGCTGGGATTTCAACCAGTTCGGGTTCGAGCCAGCGCCATTTGCCGGCCTTTAGGCTTTCGTGGCGGCACCAGCCCGTCCGCGGCAACCGCGATTCCTTATTCCCCCGGTTGCCCCATTCGTAGATCACCAACTGGCCGTGGTGGATCACGGGCAGTTCGACGACGGGGTCGGTGTACATGAAGTGGAGTTCTTCCTGTTCGCCGCGCAAGGTAACTCGCCGCGCCAATTCATGTTGCTCATACAGTTCTTGTTTGATCTTCGCTCTTAGGATTGAAATGCCTTTACACATGGGGGGCCTCAGAAACAGCTTTTGCCGTAAATATCACAAATATCGTATGCGTTCGCGGCGTCGCCATACACGTCGACGAGGGGCATCGTGGCGCCGCTACGGAGGGCGAATCGCCCCATCTCGCTGTTGACGGCGTGCTTGATGTCTTCGAGCTTGGGTTGTTCGAAGAGGCTGCGTTGCCGCCGAGCCACGGGACGTAAATTCGCCGCAATGACATGCATGTAATGAACGAACGCGGTAGGGGGCTGCCAGGCGAGTGGCAGGAGATGAAGGGCCGCTTCCAGCAGGGCATCGAAATCGCCCTGGCTGCCCAACAAGCTGCTGCGGAGCGTGCGTTCCGGAGCGTCGGTAAAAAGGAGCGATAGGATCAGGTGATCGCAGCACACTTTGTAATGGGTCAGCGCTTCGACAAGTCGCTCGATATTTCGCACCACGAAGGCCCGAACCCGAGCTGGGTCGCGGCTGGCCGCGCCAATGCTGCCGCCCCGCGAAATGAATTTGTGTTCCGGCCGCTTCATTTGGATCGGCAGCACCGAGATGCCGTTCAGTTCCCACCACAGGTCTTCGCCCGTTTTCGTCAGCAGCCAGCGGATGAACGCGCGGTCGGCGGCGGCGAACTGGTCGCAGGTCGTGATGCCGTGCTCGGCCAGCCGGGCCGCATTGCGCTTCGCGATTCCGGAAACATCGGTGATCGGTCGGCCCGCGAGCAGCTCCTGCCGGTCGTGTTGGTCGAGAACGATCCCGCAGCCGAAAGGCTTCGACGTATCGCTGATGAGTTTGGCCAGCGTTTTGGTCGGCGCGATGCCAATGCTCACCGGTACGCCGACACGTTGCAGGATTTCGCTTTGCAGCCGGCGGGCCGTATCGAGTGTCCAATCGCGGGCCAGATAAAACTGCTCGTCAATCGAATAGAACTCTACCCGCGGGCTCGCTGCCTGCACGATCGCCAGCATTTTCCGGCTAAGCACTTCGTACCAGGTAAAATCGCGTTTGAGGTACACCCCCTGCGGGCAAAGTGGCACCGCCTCCCATATGGGGGTGCCCGTCTTCACCCCGGCCGCCTTCATTTCGTACGATTTGGCAATAATGCACGCCCCGTGGTTGCCCAACACGCCCACCGGCATGCCCCGCAAATGCGGAAACCGCACTCGCTCGGCCGAAACGTAAAAACAATCTGCATCGACATGCCCAATCATTCCCGTAGTATAAATGTACGGGTGTACATGTCAAGAGCGGGTCGGCACAGATCAGGGCCGATCATTTATTCAAATTGGGCGAGTGTATTGGAAACCAGCCCGAAGCGTCAACGAGGGAAAAAGCACACATTCCCTCGCTGACGCTTCGGGTTCGTGGGTTCTCGCTGTCCCGAACATGAATAACGGATCGGCCCTGCGGCACAGATTCCCCCGATGCCACGCATGATCGAGATCGCCTCGCCCTTCGTAGGGGGCCACAGCCACCTATTTTGGGAACACCCCGTCCGCACGGGCAAAGAGAGGCAGACGCGGCCTGTGGCCGCAACACGTGGCCCAGACTTCAGTCTGTACCTACCACGGCCAGAAGTCGGTGGCACGATACACGCACGATGCTCGCCACCGACGAACCAAGACTCGAACTCCACGGGAACAGTGGGTTTCAGAAAAAATCACCTATCCGGCCCAAGATTCTCCCGTCACGTGCGAAATGCTTCATGGACGGCTGGTTTTTTCCTGCCCGCCAACGCCCGTCGGGGGCGAACATTTCGCAACCTTGGAACCATCCGCGGACAAACATGCCTGCTTTGTCGCGGCAACCGCGGCGGTTTCCACCTGTGTGAGGAGTCTTGTCATGATCAAGCGAACCATTTTGGTGATTACGGGCTTGGGGGTAACCTCGCTCGTATTGTTTGGCCGCGACGCCGCTAGCTACGTTTCGACCACGTACCACAAACTAACCAATGCCGTGCAAGATACCGTGCCAATCGATTTTCAGATCGATCGGGCCCGCCAGATGGTGCGGGACCTCGATCCAGAGATACGCCACTCGATGCACGTGATCGCCAAGGAGGAAGTGGGGTTGGAGCAACTGAATCAGCAGGTGGTCGTACAGCAGGAGAAATCTGAAAAAGAGAAGCAAGACATTTTCCGCCTGCAGGCCGACTTGGGACAGAACAAGAGCGTCTATCGTTATGCCAGCCGCGCTTTCACGAACGAGGAAGTGAAGCAAGACCTGGCACGTCGTTTCAGCAGATACAAGGTGGCCGACGACACGCTGGCGAGCATGAAGCAAATGCGTGATGCTCGAGAGAAGAACCTGGAAGCCGCCCAGCAGAAGCTTGCCGCGATGATCAACGCCCGGCGAAAGTTGGAGGTGGATGTTCAAAACCTGGAAGCGAAGCGGAAGCTCGTTGAAGTCGCGCAGGCATCCAGCGAGTACGTTTTCGACGATAGCCAATTGGCCCGTGCCAAAGATTTGATCAACGACATCCGCACTCGGCTCGACGTGGCCGCCAAGCTGGCAAATGCCGACGTGGATGTGACGGCCGAAATTCCGCTGGAAGAAGCGGCGTCGGCCGATATCACCGATCAGGTGGCGAAGTACTTCCGGCTCGATGACGGCGAAGTGGGCAAGAACGGCGAGAATAAGGCCGTGGCAACTAAGGAAGAAGTCGGAGCCGTTACGGCCGCCTTCGCGCACGAGTA
Source organism: Pirellulales bacterium (assembly GCA_020849945.1). Classification (GTDB taxonomy): domain Bacteria; phylum Planctomycetota; class Planctomycetia; order Pirellulales; family Lacipirellulaceae; genus JABDGM01. The sequence goes on from JADZFK010000008.1 coordinate 11,285, forward strand.
GCAGGATTCTCACGGGAAAACGGCCGCTTGCGGCTCATACGGTGGAGCCGCGAGCGGTTCGCGGTGGAAGCGGGTAATTTCAAGTGTGTGGCATCGTTCGTTACAATGATGGAACCGATCTCGTTCACGCATGCAGGGAATTTGTCGTGGGGCAGCGGCGCGCCGAACGCGCGAGCCCGTCGGAGGCATCGTGCCATGAACTGTTCCACTCGCGCCTTGGCAAGCTTCAATGAGGAAGACACCGTGCCCGGTAAGCAACCTCCGAACCGTGCGCTGTTGTGGATCGATGCCGTCGGCGGATACCTGGTATGCCTCGATGAGCGGATTGTGATTGGGCAACCTTCCCCCAACGAGACGGTTGCCGTGCCGATTTTGGCAGATCTTTCGCGACGGCATGCCGTCGTCCATCGCGATGGAGGAACCTATGTCCTCGAACCGCTTCATACCACCCGCGTCGATGGCCGCGAGATTCGCGGTCCATACATCCTTGCGGATAACCAACTGATCCAACTTGGCGACGGAGTGCGTTTGCGGTTTCGTAAACCCCATGCGTTGAGCGCAACGGCCCGGCTTACCTTGGAGAGTCACCACAAGACACAACCGTCGTCGGATGCCATTTTGCTGATGGCCGACAGCTGCGTACTGGGGCCACATCGCCACTGCCATGTGCCGTGCCGATACTGGCCTCGCGATATCATTATCTACCGACAAGATTCACAACTGTTTTGCCGAGCCGATGAACCGCTTCGTATCGGCGGTGGGACACCGACGCCGCGCGCCGAGGTCCGCCCTGGCGACCGAGTTGAAGGAGAAGCAATCTCATTCACTTGGGAAGCACTGTAACAATCACTTGGAGCGACTTGAGACGCAATGATGACCCTTGGGCCATTGTTCCTGATGATGCCTCGCCTTTGCAACGGTTTCGTAATTCACTTCAAAACGATGGAACGGCAAGCAGCCGCCGACGGAATCCGACGGTGTCTCCGTTGAAGAAAACCCTCGGCTCCCGCCGGCGGCTAGGAAACAACATAACTCACTCCATAGCCAGACAGCCCCGAGGCGAGAGACTCTAACACGTCGCATCCACGTATCTTGACTCGGTAAACTAGACAGATGGGTAACCCGACGGCTACGCTAGAACGAGAGGGGCTTACTGCCATGAACGCGCCAGGGCCGCAACTCGACGAGGCGGATCAACCGCGAGCCGCGATGATCAAATTCACGCACCCCAGCGGTTCGCGTCCGCTGGAGGGGTATACGATCAAGCGCGGCGTGGGCCGCGGCGGTTTTGGCGAAGTGTACTTCGCCACTAGCGATGCCGGTAAGGAAGTTGCGCTCAAGCTCATCCGGCGAAATCTGGAGGTCGAACTACGGGGTGTTTCGCAGTGCCTCAATCTGAAACACCCGAACCTCATTGCACTGTACGATATCCGAACCGATTCCCTGGGCGACCAATGGGTCGTGATGGAGTACGTCTCGGGCGAGTCGCTCGAAGACGTTATCGAACGCAATCCCCAGGGGATGCCGGTGGATGAAGCCCTGCGCTGGATGCGTGGCATGTGCGCCGGCGTGGCCTATCTGCACGATCACGGAATTGTCCATCGCGATCTCAAGCCCGGCAATATCTTCATCGACGAAGGGACGGTCAAGATCGGTGATTACGGCCTGGCAAAGTTTATCTCGTGCAGCCGCCGCAGCGGGCAAACCGAAAGCGTGGGCACGGTCCACTACATGGCGCCCGAGATCGCCAACGGCCGCTACGGACGCGAAATCGATACCTACGCCCTCGGCATCATCTTGTTTGAAATGCTTACAGGTCGCGTTCCCTTCGAGGGAGAAAGCGTTGGCGAAGTGTTGATGAAGCACCTCACGGCCGAACCCGATTTGAGCATACTGAGCCAACCTTACCGTGGCATCGTCGAACGGGCTTTGGCGAAGGACCCCGATGTGCGACTGAAAAGCGTTGGCGAATTGATGGCCCTGCTGCCTGACGGGGGCGAGTTGCCTGCTGGCAATCCACCCGCCTTTCACCATACGCCCCACGCGGGCGAGGCCCTGCCCGTCGGCAATTCTCGCCCGATGCCAAACCATCCCAATGAACAAAACGGGCGAGTCAATGGCTACAACGGGCAAGATTCACGAAAGGCCCGCCAATTCGCGCAGTCGAACTCGGCGAAGGTTGAAGAACCTATTTGGAAAGTAATCCGAGATACTTTCTCTCGCGATAGATTCCATGGAATGCCTCCGCTTATGCAAGCCGCTATTCTGTTCGCGTTGGTTTTCGCGGGGATGTTTTATTGGGCGCCGTTGCTTGCCTTGGCCCCGTTTCTGTTGGTGACTTACTTAGTTTACTACCTCGTATGGACCGCGACCACCAAACAGAAACGGCAGCCTGCGATAAACTCTCCGCAAGAACTCGTCGGTGGTACTGCGACGGTGGCCACTCAAGGTTCGGTCTCAGGTGATGATCCGATGGGTGCAGCGGAGGCGTCGGCCACGGAGAAACGCCCGGCAGACCCCCGCGGCGCTCCCTCGCCATTGAGGCGACAACGTTCGAACTGGCGCGAGCGTGCCCAACGACTTGTCGCCAAAAAGCCTCTACGCGTGAAGTTGACCGAGCTCACGGGTTCGATGCTCGCGGCCGCTATCATCGCAGCCTGTGCGGCCTGCACGGTTCCCTTGGTCTTTCGCAGCCAGCCAATCTCCGAACAATGGGCCGCAACCATTTGGCTGGCGATTGTCGGCACTGTCGGGAGTTGGTGTGTACTTGTTCCGGCGAAACTCTCGGAGGGCGTGGTCGAGGATCAGGCCCCGCTTCGCATCACCTACTTGGTGCTTGGCGCGGCGCTTGGCGCGGGCGCTTGGTTCCTCGGGAATGCCCTGATGCTCAAAATCCCCGGTTGGCGAGAATCGATCGATGTGGGGCATGGCCTGATTTCACACGAAATGCTGCGATGGCCTCAGCCGATCTCGAGTGGCAATCCGCCACTTGTTGCGTATGCGGCCTACTTTGCTTTCTTGCTGCTCGTGCCACGTTGGTGGCGGCAAGCCGAGTTTACGAGAGATTCTCGCTTGAGCCTTTGGACGGCGTTCGTGTGTGCCGGTTGGGCTTGGTTGCTCCACGCCTTTTGGTGGTTCCCCCAGCCGATGGGCATGATGACGGCCATTACCATTTCCCTCGCCACCCAATTCTCTAGCCCGTGGATGCGACCCAGCCAACGCCGCGAGCTTAGCCAATCGCCAATCAATTCGTACGATCGACAAGAAAGTTATCGCAGGACATGAGACAAATCGCGAAATACCTAGAGTTTGCATTACCCCGAACCACCGGCGAAGGGAAATCATTTGTGGCACGGACTTCAGTCCGTGCGAGACACGGGCTGTAGTCCATGCACGTGATGCGGTTCTAAACCGCTTCAGGTTGTGAAAGGAACGAATATGCATGCTATTCCCGAACAGGTATCCACCCCTTCGAGCTGGGCTATCTTGCTCATCGTGGGCATGACGCACGTCATCGGGTTTGCCATGCTCGTGGCAATTGGGGTCGCACTTTGGAATCGCAAGTATGCCATCGCCTCGCTGCTCGGGGTTATTACGATACTTGCTCCGATTGGACTGATATTCAGCATGCTCGGTTACACTACCGTGAGGCATTATGCAATCGCAAACCACAACGGCACCGCACAGATTGCATGGGATTATCCTCGCCAACCTTCTGAACGCGCGGCCGTCGTGCTGAAAGGTTTCCCGAAGGTTTCGGTGAATGAACATCAGGCCGCCGAGGAAATCCAAAAGCTCATCGACCAGGCCGATATCAATGCATTGATGGACAGGTTCGATGCCCCGCAAATCGTGTTTCACAATTCAGCGGCTCCGGCAGCCACTCCCGCGATGATGCTACTCGCTGTGGCGAACAAGCCGGTTCAGGCCGGTGGGGATCAAGCGAATCCATTGCCTCGGAAGGGTGAAACGAATGAAGTGAAGGAAGGAACTGCCGAGGGTGAACTCCACGATGGGAAGGGTGAGGGTGCCGCGGCTAAGCCGCAAGCGGCTGTTGCGAAGGTGGGCGAGACGCATCCGACTGACCGCCCGAGCTGGCTCGATGACCCGCCGGTACGATCCGGCGATGTTCGCCGCGAGATCGTTGTGACCGAGGAATACGAATCGGCAGAGGAATGTTATCAAGCGACCGATCTCTATCTCATGCTGAAGGCGTATGAGCGGATTCAACAACTGCTGGGCGAACCCTACCGGTTGGGCCACTTGCCTTCGGTTTCATTCTCGGGCGACCACATCGTTGTCGATGGGCAACTGGCGCGCTGGGGAGATGAACCGATCGCGTGGCAGGATTCCCGGCTCTACCAAGTTAGCCGAATGGGGATTTCGCCGGAGTACTTACGGAGCGTTATCGTAGCCAAGGGAGGCATCGGCCCAAGCGTTTCCGCCCCGCACGAATATCTGGAAGAAACTCGACGCTCGTTTGGTCCGATGAAGAAGCTTTACACCCAGATCGAGTTTACAGCGGCTTCCGATCGTGCGTTGCTCGATCGTGCCGAGACCTATTTCCGAGAGCGGCAATTCGCCAGGGTGGGCGTCGGAACGGGTTCCGTCCTGGGGATGTTGACCATGATTTGGGGGCTACTGAAGGTCGATGTCGCAACCGATGGCCACTATACAAAACGGTTGTTCTTGGGCGTTCCCCTGGCGATAATGGGAATCTTGGCGATGATGATGCTCTCCATTTCGTAATCGAACGGCCCCGTGCCCACTGCGACACCTACCACGCCGCACCCCGATACACTGCTTGTCGAGAGGATTCGTTCCGGCGAGCCTGAGGCCTGGAATGCGCTCATTGCCCAGTATGAAGGACGCCTCCTTTCCTTCGTCGATTGCAGGTTGAGACGACGCGCTTCGAGCGAAGATGTTGTGCAAGAAACATTCATCGGGTTTCTTACCAGCTTGCCGAACTACGACACCCGCCGGCCGCTCGAAAGTTACTTGTTCTCCATTGCGGCCCACAAACTTACCGACCATTTGCGCCGCGAGGGGCGGCGGCCCGCCTTGCCTCTTTCCTCCACCGGCGCCAGTAGCGACGGTTCGTGGGACATGCCCGGCGGTGTTCGTCCCGCCAGCAGCATTGCCCGTAGCGGCGAACGCCGCGAGCTGGAGGAAGAGGCCCTCACCCGTGGCCTCGCCGAACAAATCGACCATTGGCGAGCCAAGGGCGATTGGCAAAAAATCAAGTGCATGGAACTCATGTTCGTTCGCGGCACCCCGAATAAGGAAGTGGCCGCCACACTCGGCATGACCGAACAGCAGGTGGCCAATTTCAAGTTCGATTTCCTCGACCGCCTTCGCAAGCTCGTCAAACAACAACGACTCAGCGAAGATGTGTTCCCGGAGTTGTATCAGGAGTAGAACAAGAAGCGACTCACTCGAAGGGGCGAAGGGGCGAAGAAGGACAAATCGGTCGACATCGGATGGGCTTGCTTCAGCGATGATCGACAACCGTTGAAGTACTACAGTGCCATGTTGATGAACTACTAAGATCACAAAGAACACCAAGGAAGTCAGGCAATCTGGTATTCGGGGCAGGGCCACCTGGGCCAAACCGTGCGTATCTCCTATTTGCCAACTTGTTCACGGTAACGCTCATGGGCACCCCCATATTTTTTCAAGATTTCCGCTTGTTTTATTCGTAACCTTTGTGGTGTGATGGTTAAACGAGTGACAGATGTGCTGAACGTGATTCGTGCAAGGTAGCTTTGCATCCATACTTTGCGCCTTCGCGCCTTTGCGCCTTTGCGAGAGACTTCCTCATGCCAGATGTATTTTCACAGACTGAACTCGATGCGTATCTCGATGAAGCGCTGCCCGCGGAGCGGATGGCACGGCTTGAAGAGGCCTTGCGTGACAACGAGTTATTGCAACGGCGACTCTCGGAAGCCATTGGTCGCCGCGACGCCGGAGTCCATTCCTTGGGCGATATCTGGCGTCGCCACCGGCTCAGTTGCCCCACGCGCGAACAGCTTGGTAGCTACTTGCTCGGTGTCTTGCCCGACGAGCCCCGTGATTACATCGCATTCCATTTGAATACGATCGAATGCCGGTGCTGTGCCGCAAATCTGGCCGACCTGAAGGAGATGCAGTGCTCCGCCGAAAAAGAGAGGACCCGTCGCCGGCAGAAATTCTTCCAATCCAGCGTGGGGCGACTACGAAAGCGATAGGCGTGCCCTCGAGGAATAAAGGCAATCGCCTCTTCCCTGGCTTCCCGGTCCAGAGGGCCGGGCTATAGTTCCGTAATCGTATTCTTCAACAGGCTGCCAAGAAGCCGGTCGAAGTTCGCTCGTGTGTGGAGGCAAAAAGAATACTCGCGCGACCGCAGCACGGCCTCAGCCCGCTTGCGTTGGAAGGCACTCGACTGCTCGCGTTCAACCTTTTCTCGCACGGGGGCTACAAAGGGTTGAAGTTGCTGGTTTGCCGTGCAAATGGCCACGTGGCGTTGACGGGCATTTGCGGGGGTAATTGGTGTCTGAACCCAGTGCCGCTTGGTGGCGATCCATTCGGCCGCTTGCCTTGTGCTCTCGTTTGCTTTGAGCGGCGCAGCATCCACAAACAACTCGGGGTGATAGCGCAGCTCGCGCAGCCGCTGTTGCCACTGGCTGCCGGAAGCGGTTTCCATATTCTGCCAAGAAAGGGGAAGCCGCAACGTAGCCGATACGGTCGCGAACGCGGGCGGTTCGAAGCCCCAGAATCGCCGCACGATTTCGTCGGCTACCTGGTCGTAGCGAGCACCGCCGATGCCGTGGAGAAACAAATCGCTCAATAATAACCGAGCGAACAGCGTTGTCGTCAGTGCCCGGGTCCGCAGCTTGATGCCTTTCGACGACAGCCCCAGCAATTGCTCCGCCGCGGCAGAACCGTCGTCCGAAGCGGCGTGGGGCAACACCAACTCGTGGCAATGGAAGTCGCTGATCGACAGACCGTTGCTAGTCGATCGCACAAACACGGGTCGTCGAATTGGGTCTTCGGCCGTCCAAAGCCAAAAAGGCGCTTCCAACCAATCATCACGACGCTCGAGGTCGGGAATCGGTTGGGCATGATTGCGTAGACGATTGGCCGCTCGATACAACGACAAGGCTTCGTTATGCGCGTTCCAAAATCGTGGCAAGTGCGCGAACACGTATGCGGAAAACCACGCGAATTCGGGAAGTTGGCAAACGGCGCTTTGCGGCAGTTCGAGCGTTTCGTTCCCCCAACTTTCTTCGAATGCATGACGCCCAAGTGCCAGACGCAAGCCCAAGTTCCGCTGGCCCGGTTGACGCTTCAACACCAGCGGCCAAAGCTCGTTCAACATGGGATCGCGGACGAATGGTCGGACCAACCTGGCGGCTCGTTCGGCGAATCTATCGAATAGGTTCGTATCGAGAATCGAGCGTTCTTCGTGGGGCACCTCGGCCGCCGGGGCATCGTAGGGAATCGCCTCGACCCGAGGTTGATCGATCGTGCCGGTTAGCACACGAATTGCTGAACCGCGACACAAGTCGCTATCAATGAGCAGGTGGATTCCCACCCCGCCAAGCCGACGAGCCAGGCCGCCCAATACGAAATTCTTGAACCATACGCCTGGATGAAAGAGTTCGGGCTGATGGCCAGAAAGCACAAACGGAAGCTGGTTAACGGTGCTGGTGTTGCGCCATCGTGGCGATACGTCGCGGTACTGGCTCGTGTAGGCAACCGCGCTTGCAAGGAGGTTGCATCGTGCGGAAGTGCTCAACGAACCGAGCGTTCTGCCGAGAACGCTCCATTCAGCATTTCCCAATCGACCGCGATTTGCCTCGACCAAGGCAGGCAGGCTTGCGTAAGCTGGGTCAACAAGAGTACCGCTATCCTCTTGCGGAGCACTTAGCCGACGAAGCTCTCGGGCGGATTCCATCAGCATGACAGTTTCGAAGTAAGAGGATCGCCCACACAAAATGTCTGAGATGCGGCCCACCGGTCATCGGTAACAGACGGCTTTCGAGTACGCGCGGCCGCTATCATCTTGCAGTTTCAGCAACAGTGGCATCCCACGGTTTCGCGGGGCAAGGTCATCGCGGAACCGCGGGGCGACAAGAGAGAACGACCGATCGACTGCAACGCGGCGTTCAGCACCTGGTGGTAATAGTCCATGCGTTTCTTGCCGTCATCCAAGCTGCCGCCAAAGCTCCGTTCCTCATCGAGATAGATGAGCGGCACCGGCAGCTCGACAATCCGCAGGCCATGATGAACGGCCTGCACCCAAAGCTCGAGCGGCATGCCGTAACCAGGTTCCGTGATCTGCAGCTTAGCCAAGGCCGGAACACGGTACGCTTTGAATCCGCAGAAGGCGTCGGTGAGTGAAAGACCCAATCGCTCGTTCAATTCGCGGGTAATGCGGGCGTTAATCTGGCGGCGTTCGGGCGGCGCGGCTGCTGCCTGACCTTCGTTACGCAAATAACGGCTTCCCGAAACAAGATCGGCGTCACGACACGCGGCAATTAGCTGGGAGATTCGCTGTGGCTCGTGCTGGCCGTCACAATCAATCGTTACCAGGATGTCGTACCGATTGCAAATCGCATCATCAAACGCGGTCCGGAGCGCGGCTCCGTAGCCTCGATTGCTTTCGTGTCGAATGACCCGAATATCGCTCCGCGCGGCGAGCAGATCGGACGTGCCGTCCGTGGCGCCGTCGTCCACAACGAGCACATCTTGCGAGTACCGAACAACCGAGTCCAGAACCAGATTCACATGCCGGGCTTCGTTGTAAACCGGCAATGCCGTGAGCACTCGGGGCGTAGGTCTCATGAGGTTGTCCTCGAAAGGGAAAAGCGGCCAATGGAAAGCGATGCCAATTCCCTTCGCGAGCCGGAAACACAACGTCCTGTCGTCCCACTCATTCTAGACGCATCGCGGAAAGGGTCAACCGCCCAAGGTTCTCACGCACTTTCGGGGAACTCGATAGGGCTGCTCCGTTCTCTGTCGCACATTGCCCAAACCTCACGACCCAATTCGTGCAAGGGGACGCGGAACCTTGGATTCCTTCTCTTTCTCATCCTTGTCCGCGAGCCCCCTTTGGTCCGCTCGGGGCTTCTTCTCCGATCGCGGATTCTTGCCCGCAACAAACCGATACTTGATCACGCGCTGGCCGTTCACCTCTTCGATGTCGAGCATCATTTCCTTACCAAGCAGTTCTTCCCCATGCTGGAATCGATACACCTTGAGATCCATGTCCTGGCCGAGCCGGTACACTTGCATCCGTTGCGGCCGAAGGCCGCGACAACGTAGGTTGCATTTGAAATCGGCCAACCGATTCGTGTGGTTGATCATTCGCTGATCAACGACCAAATTTCCATCCTTATCCAGGCGCGACCGAACGTCGAGCGTGATGTCGTCGGTACCGACATTCATTTCGTCGTAGACGCTAAACTCCAGGCGTTCGTCGGCCTCGATGGTGAAATCAACCCGAATGGGCTGAGCACCGTACAACGCGCTCTTGAGCTTGATATCGAACGGAAACTGCGTCCCCGCACCAGCCGCCAATTGAAATGTTGCCGACGGCGGTTCGATGATCCACCGATCGAGCGCAAAACTTGCCGGGTCTGGGCGTCCCGTCAGGCCGTTCATTTCTTGCTCTTGCAATACGACGATCTTCACCGTGCCGCCCACCCCTTGCGGGAAGTAATTCTTAATGGCCAGGGCGTTATGGTGGGGGCGGGAAAAGATGCTCGGCACCTGGTTCGTTTCAAACGCCACGTTCATCCGCCATCGTGTGATGGCCTCGTGCAAGCCAAGCACGAAGATCGGCGTCGGACCCGCCTGGAGGACTTGCTCGCGCCGCCGCCGTGGCGCGGCGGTCGCTCGCCCCAACAAATCCACTTGTTGTACGTTCTCGCCAAGATACAACACTTCTTTCGTCGGCTCTTGGTTCCACAGCATCATCACGACCTGCCCATCTGGTCGCAGGAAGACATGATTCGGGCTCTTGTTCGGAAGCCGCATTCGGCCCAAGTACTTCGCGCCACTTATCATCGCGGCCGTTGTGCGAAAGGGAAGCAACAACTCCGCCGGGAAGCCATTCGCCTGCATGAGGCCGTTCTCGTCGTTAAACGGCTTGGCAATCATGATCCCGTCGGCGCCACTCAGTTTTGCGTTGACGAGCCGATGTACAAACGCACTCGAACGCGCAATCCGCGTCGCTTCCGCCTTGCGCGGCATATCCATTTCCGACAAGATCCACGCAGGCACCAGAAACGCCGCCCCCGCCAGATGTGGTATGGTCGGGCTACACACGGCGGCATCCAACTCCGAGGGCGGCGGCTGGAAGTCGGCCACGTAAGGAGGATCGATCACGATCCATCGTAAGGCCGAGTTCTGTCGCGGTTTTGCCAACAACGACTCTAGCTCCTTGTCCGTGGGATAGGATTGCATCGCCAGTTGCACAAAGTCCCACTTCACGTCTCCAGGATACGTTTCCTCGGCATCCCAGTCGCCGCAAAAACCTATGTGAACATCTTGGCCAAAGCGGAACAACGCCGTTCGTAGTTCTTCCACACGCTCATTGAGCTCAGGCATCCCAAACAGCGTGGCGTCGTAATCGCGGCCAAGTTGCCACCAACGCACCCGCAACGCCAACCGGGTAATGACAGGCTCAAGCGCCGTGGACCAGGCGGTATAGTCTTGCGATAACACATCCCCCATCGATAGCTCGCGAGAAACCTGACCTTTCTTGCCTGCCGATGCCTTATCGGCCTGGCGGGTGACGACTCCCACCACGTCGATGTTCGATGCGCTGAGCATCTCGATGAACCGCATCATCTCATCGCCGTTATCGCCTTTGCTAGTGTCATAACAAACAGGGACTTTCGCCCAGTTGATCCCAACTTTCGGCAGCAGCTTACTCAGAACCGAGAGCGACAACGGTTCATTGCCGTTCGGAATCGACCAGCCAAATTCCCCCTCCTCGGGCATGGGCAGCGGCGGAACTACCACGATATCAACTTGCCGATCGGCAAGCGATTCTTGGGCGTTGGCCTTGGGATTCTCTTTCGCTGCCGTCCCCGCTTCCGCACCTGCTTCCGTCCCCTTCATCCGAATGACCACACGGTAGAAACCGTAATCGGGAATCTTCGGTCGCCACTTCAAGACCCCCTCGTATCCCTCGGGTTCCTCCGCATTCGTTGAACCTTTTCGTTTCCCCGCCAAGTTCTCAATCAGCCGCCCTTCAAGTGGCAGTTCTTCGTGTTGTAGCTCTTTGTTCGTACCATCCAACAGCCGGAATTCGATCATCGGTCGCTGCTCGCGAATACCCGAAAGTGCGCACTCGATCGCCACGTCATTTCGATCGATATACACATTGCACGGATTATTCGTGGTCACATCGATCCGCGGTTCTCGAAAGACGCGTAGATCGGTCAACGAAACTCGACCCTTTAAATCCCCGCGAAGCCCACGTACCACATGCAGCCCAATAACCGCATGATCGGTACTGGCGTCGCGCGGCTCCACGGGAGGAATATGCACTCGTATCCAACCATTCGTTGTAGAAAACGAATCCGAGCGAACCGATTGAACAACTTGACCAGCCGAATTGCACAGATCAAATGTCAGATAGGCTGTGCTGTGCTTCAACTCTTCGTTTTTCAGCTTCGCAGTCAGGCTGTAGCTGAAGCGAGAGATAACTCGAATCGGGGCGCTTTGGATGGAAGCCGCCGCGCCATCGAGGTCGACTCGAAGGCAATGTCCGCCCTCGACTTCCGAATCCTCCTGAATCCCAATTGAGACATAGTGAGGATTTTCCGGCCCCGAGTTTCGTACCCAGCGATCGGGCCAACCATCGTAGTCGATATCCCATTCTTCGCCAAAGTCGCATCGATACACGTACACCGTATTCGTATTGAGCGCGGAACCCGTTTTCGCTGCCACGAAGAACCACGCAAGGACGGACAAATAGCCGCCCAACCTGCGGATGCGATGGAAAATGGAGGGGCTGGGTTGTCGTCGATGCGGTCTCATTGCAAAATCTACCGTAAAATAAGCCATGCGGCAGCCTTGTGGGCTCTCCGCAATGCCTTGGTCGCTTCCTTTCTTCATCACGTGGCGCAGGCCACTCGGTACAGCCGTGTCAATCATTAGAATCGGAATCCAAACGCGGTCGTTGCGCCAACCAGTCCGCCAGGCTCTCACCACCGCCGCTCGATTAGGAGCCTCCGGCGTCGAACTCGATGCCTGGCACGAACTACGCCCCAACGAACTTTCGCAATCCGGCCTGAAAGAACTCCGCAAATTGTTGGACGACCGCGGACTAAACGTGTCCGCGGTTGCGTTTCCCACACGCTACGGGTTCGAAGTCCCCGAGCAACTCGAACGACGCGTTCAGGCCGCGCAAGATGCGATGCGGCTGGCGGCAACGTTGCGTAGCAACGTCATCATCCTGTACGCCGGACAGATTCCAAACGATACCACCGCACAAGGCTATCGCTGCTTGATCGAGTCGCTCACCACGCTGGCCGTGTTGGGGGATCGAATCGGCGTGCGCCCGGCGCTTCAAACGGTCGGAAACAGCCCGGAAGATTACGCGAGGCTCCTTGCCGTTCTGCCGGAATGTGCCATCGGGATCGATTTCCACCCTGCTGGCCTCATTGCTGCTGGCGCGTCACCACCCATGGCCGTCGAAGTGCTTGGCTGGCATGTGCTGCATGTCCATGCCTGCGATGCCGTGCGTGATTTCGCCACCAAACACGCGGTGGACGTGGAACTGGGGCGAGGTTCAGCCGAGTTTCCCGAACTCATCGGCCGACTGTGCGAGTTCGACTACCGAGGCTGGGTGACCATCGAGTGCCCCAACGCAGCCGATCCGTTCACAACCTGTGAAAACGCAATTGCGTTCCTCAAGTCAATGGCGTAAAGACTCTCGCATTGCCAAAGCCACGGTGATATGAAA
>JADZFK010000009.1 GCA_020849945.1 Pirellulales bacterium
AGAATCGGCAACAATCCACGACTGCTTCCTGCCGACGAACTCATCCTACTCGGTTCTATTTAGAAACATATAGCCGAGCCGTATCGGCTCGGCGAACTGGCATGGGTCCCTACACCCGGTCGTCCGGACCAGAGGGCCGGGCTATATAGAATCTAGACAGCCACTCCGTGGTTTTGATTGTGAGAAATGCGGACTAGCGTTGCCTTCAATCAGTTTTCCCGGCCAACGTGGCCGGGCTATGTTTTTCACAAGACCATTCGATCCCAATTTCTTGCTCGCATCGATTGCGCAAAGCACCCCTTCGTTGTGGAGCGCCCATGACTCGTTTTCTCCGTTTGTTACCTAAGAGCGTTTGTACGTTGGTCGCCGCATGTCTTGCCGTGGCGATGATCGCAAATGATTCGTCTGCCGTCGATGTGCGCCCCTACGAAGCCCGCGTCGTTGCCTCGGGGGCTTCGGTCCAGAGCGGGCCGGGCGAGCAATTCTACCCAACCGATACCCTGGCCGAGGGCGACCTCGTCGAGGTCTACCAGGAAAAGCCGGGCGGATGGCTTGGCATTCGACCGACGGCCAACAGCTTCAGTTGGGTTCGCAAGAGCGAACTCGAAGTGCGTAGCGATGGCGTGGCTGAAATCCTCCACGACGGCGTGGCCTCGCGCATTGGCAGCCGGATGAGCGACAAACACAACGCCGCGCAAATTCGGTTACGCAAAGGCGAGCTGGTGGAAGTGCTGGGAGAAGAGCGTATCGAAAACGAAACGTGGTACAAGATCGCGCCGCCGGCGGGCGAGTTTCGGTGGATTCAGGCCGCGCTCGTCGAACGGCGAGGCCCCATTCAAACCGTCGCTGCCGAATCCACCTCCCCCAGCACCGGCGTTGGGCAAACATCGAAAAACGAGCCCCCGACAAGCGGGCAACCGAACGGCCCCGCTTCTACTGCGCAAGGCGATGCCCTTGCAGCGCCGCCGCTCATGCCTAACACGGCAGACTCGGCAAACTCGCCCAATCAAACGTGGAAAGCCACCGGCGCTTCGGACCGCGGCAACACCTCGCCAGAAACGGGTCGTTACGAATCGCAACCGACGTCGCAAGGTTCGTCGGCCGTTCCCGCCGATGCGAACTCGATGCCTCCAACCTCTCCACCGCCGATCCCTGCCGCACAACAAGCGGCTCCGCCTGCCGAAGGCTCACCCGCGCCGCCGCTCAGGGCCACGGCGGCAGCCAACTCGCCCTCGGCCCCTGTGGCAGGCAATCGGTCGCTCTCCGAGGAGCTGGCGTCTGTCGAAATCCGGCTTTCGCGGATGGCCTCGGCACCGGTCCACTTGTGGAATACCGAACGGCTCGAGCGCGACACGGCCCAGCTACTCAACCGCGCGCGCACGCAGGCAGAACGCGATGCCGCCCTGGCCACGATGGCCAAAATTGGCCAGTTCACCTCGATTGCCAGGCGTTCCAATACGCTTCCGACCGCGAACGCAAATGCAATCCTCGCTCAGCAAACGCAACTGCCCAGCGCGGCCGCGGCGGGCAATGTCGCCGCCCCGGGCGGGCCTTACGATTCGGTCGGCATCTTGCGGCCAGTCGTTTCGCGCCGGCCCGGCGCTCCCCAATTCGCCCTGGTCGACGATCGCGGCCAGGTCCTCACCTTCCTCACCCCAACACCCGACGTAAACCTGCAACCGTACCTCGGACGCCGCGTCGGTGTCGTCGGCAACCGTGGGTACATCGCCGAATTCAACCGTGCCCACGTCACCGCCGCCCGCATCACCCCACTCGTTCGATAACACCCATCGCCAGAAATACTGGCAACTTTGCCCGTAGGAATTATAATGCTTCCCAAGGGCATCACTTATGATTGGGTTCGCGCGAGTCTCATCGAACGGAGCAGCCACCGCCGACCACCCCGGCCAAAGTGCCTTCCGCCGCAAAGCGGCATGGTTCCTGAATTACTTGAGGGTGTCCGGGAATTGGATTCGCTTTCAGCCCCCGGCTTTGCCGGGGGTTATGCCAACCACGCATTGTGATATCGCCACGAACCCCCGGCAAAGCCGGGGGCTGTGTATCCAATTCCCGGACACTTTCAATTACTTGCCAAATTCTCTCGAGGTTGCACTCCGCCGCTCGACCATCCGCAATCGGCAATCCGAAATCCGAAATCTGCCTTCCGGCCCTCGTCCCTCAACCCTCGACTCTCGCCCCCTACATGGTTTCACGCTCATCGAATTATTGGTGGTTATCGCAATCATCGGCGTGCTGGTGGCGATCTTGCTCCCGGCCGTTCAGGCCGCTCGCGAGGCCGCCCGCCGAACCCAGTGTCGAAACCATCTCAAGCAGGTTGCGCTTAGCGCGTTGAACTTTGAATCGGCCCGGCGATTCCTTCCCGGCCACGGCGGTGAAGTCGCGCCCGTCGCGGTCGATTTCGGCCCCGAGCGCGCGGCCCGAGCCCTCGGCATGCCGGTCACAGGGAATTGGATGGTCCAATGCCTGTCGCACATGGAAGATGGCGTGGTGGCCGACGTTCTTCTGCCAGCCGTCCGCACGCCTGTTACCACCGGCGATTTGCAACGGGCCGTCGCAACGCCGATCCCCAGCTTCAACTGTCCCACCCGCCGTGCTCCGCAAGCATATCCGCTTGTCAGCAACGAACGCGAAGCCTACGGCCCGCTCGGCGCTCGTACTGATTACGCCCTGTGCGGCGGCAGTTCTACCGCCGATGCGTACGAAATTGATACCCAAGTCAACCGCATGATCAAGCTCGACCAAGATGGCGTATGGTCGCTCGGTCGGCGCACCGCGCTGAAACGCATCCTCGACGGCTCGAGCAAGACTTATCTTGTCGGCGAGAAGGCAATGAGTGCGGAACACTATACCTCGGGCGAAGATGTCGGCGACCGCTCGCCGATCGCGGGCCTTGCCGATCACGCCGGAGCCGCCAATTCCTACG
>JADZFK010000010.1 GCA_020849945.1 Pirellulales bacterium
CCCCCAAAAAATCATCCAACTGGCCGAAAGCCTCATGGCCCTGGCCGCTTAACGTAAGTCACAAGTCAGAAAGTGCAGTCGGTGTGCTCCGTGGCGAGAAATCCGGGTTAGAAGTCGTAGGCCATGCGGGTGCCCCAGCCGTGGATCCAGCCGTCGCCGAGATCGGCGGCGAGTGGGGCGTCGCGGTGGGTGGCCATGTAGTCGAACTGGAACTTTAGGTTCGGGTTGACGTACCAGTTGAGACCGAGGGTGGCGTTGTGGAGGATACCGCCGTTGAGCGTGTTGTCGTTGAGGTCGAGGAAATTGTAGCGGGCACCGACTTGCCAGGCACCTGGGCCGGTGGCGAAGCAGCCGTGGCGGAAGTGGCATTCGCGGTAGGGGATGAGGCGGTCGAAGGCACCGGTTTTCTTGTTGTATTTATCGTGCTCGCCGGTAAGGAAGTAGAGGAGCTGCGCGTAGCCGCCGTGGTACTCGACCGAGCCAACGCTCGGCATCGTGACGCCGCCGACGATGGGTGCGGCATCGCTCATGGTGCTGAAGAGGTATTCGCTTTGGAAGGTCCAGGGGCCATCGACGGCGACAAGCTCGCCGTTGAACCACTGGATGTCGTCTCCGGCGATGGTGCCCGTCGAGGCAGGTGAGGGCCAATCGGTGGAGAGGCCCGTGCGAATGGCATCGCGGGCGCGGAAGATGATGCGGCGATCGACGGTGGTTTGTGTCATGGCCGAGCCGCCGATGTGAAGAAGGCTCGCGCCATCGCATTCGTACCACAACAGGTGGGTGAGCCGCGCGACGCCGGCCACATCGCCATCGGTGGCGTTGGCGGCATAGACGTTGTTTGTAGGCTTGAAGAGACCGAGATTCCAGGTTCCTAGGTCGTCGTAGCCCCAGTTATCGAAGCACGCAATGCCGGGCCAGAAGCCGTTGTAGGTACCGCCGTAGAAGGCATCCTGATTGTAGGAGCGTTCCATGAAAGGCAAATAGCGGCTGCTTACGAGGTGCTCGAATCCGATGGCCGGCTTTTGATTGCCAATGCGGACATTTCCGCACCAGGGCACTTCCTTGAAGGTGATCCAAAGGTCGGTAGGAGCGTTGGCGGTGTGGTGGGTGCCAGCGACATCGACCGCGGCGATGAAATCGTACTCGGCGGCCCAGTCTATCGTTTCATACATGGTGCCATCAACCCGTAGCCGCGCGCGCCGGAAGTCGGCACCGTTTTCATAGGGGTGGTTGATGTTGTCCTGGACGTTGTCGGGCACGGCAAACCAGCCGAGGTCGAACTGGGTGCGGCCGCCCACGTGAACGCGAAAGGCTTTGTCCTTGGTCGAAAGTTCCAGACCATGGTTCCAGGCGGCCGACATGCTTAGGTCTTTCTTCGGTTCCTCGCACACGGGGCAATCGGCGGTTGTGGCCGCCAGTTCCTTCTCCAAGTCGGCCAGTTGGGGTTCGATTTCCGACTCGGCAGGTTCGTCGACAAGGATCGTCTGCTGTGCGATGAGTCGGCCCTGCGTTTGCGCGTCATTTACGCTGCCGGTTTGGCGCAACAATTCATTTTCGAGCTCGAGCGCATCGACTCGTTGCCGAAGCTCGGTGAGCTGGTCTTCGATTTCGGTCGGCCAAGCTCTTCCCGTGGCAACGAAGATGGAAATCGCAAACGCCAATGTGAAGTAGGTTCGTTTCATGAGGTCGGGGTCGCGGGTTGAATAGCAGCTTGCACGGCCCGATGGGCGGCAGGCGTGATCGGGCAAGGTGAAGGCACCTCATCTGGGTCTGTGTAGGTATCGGTGATGCGGGAACTACGGTTTGATGCGCACCTGCCGATAATGCCGGTGGCAATGACCAGAAGTGGCCAACAAACGAAGGAGTCGGAACATCGCACCGGCTGCGAAAGCTGGGGGAAGTTTGGCGGTGCGGCAAAGGCTGCCAGCGAGGGGGGCCGTGAAGCGGCCTACAGGCATTTGGCGGCCGCTTTCAGCACTCCGCTTGCACTTTCAGCCAAGGGCAAGAAACCGTGGGGCTGTTGATCGTGGAAGAGTTGAGCGAAGCAACGCGTTGGTGCTATCACAACTGCGTATAGACGCCAGCGCTGAAAGTAGTCGGACGACGCGATTGCCGTGGGCTTGCCGCCGGGAAAGTAAGGAGTGGCCGGCCGCCATCTCTCACAAGCTTGACTGCGGAGATTCGCCGAGCCAACCCGACTCGGCTATCCGTACAAGACACAAAGAACAAGGAAAACTGGGGACGCCAATCATCGCTAATCCACACGAATCCGCAGTCAAGAAGTGAGGCGATTCCAAATCTTCTCTCATACGGACTTATGCACATTAATGAATACTTGGCTTTGTTCCAATACTCCCCTCTCTTCTAGTCCGCATTTCTCACAATCAATACCACGGAGGCGGCTGGCTCGATTCTTTATAGCCCGGCCCTCTGGGACGGACGACCGGGTGTAGGAACCCATGCCAGTTCGCCGAGCCGATACGGCTCGGCTATATCTATACAAAGCACGAAGCCACAGAGAAGAATTGGTCATTGCAAATGGGTCATTTGTCATGGACCAATTCAGAAATGACCAAATTTCAGATGACAAATTTGCAATGACCAATTCTTCTCCGTGACCTCGGTGTGCTCCGTGGTGAGAAATCCGGTTAGGGAGGTGTTGGGGGAGCCCTCGCGGAGCGAGATGAGTACATTCGAGTGACCCCACTCCCCTCCAATCGCAAACCCATCAAGTCATTCAACTTGTGTAGATACCAATGTCCTTCGCCCCTTGGTCCCTCGACCCTCGGCCAACTACCGATACCCTTCCATTCCGAGGTGCATCTTCAGCTCCTCGAACTGTTGCGCGTACCGTTCGCAGGTCGAGTGAACGTGCTCGGCCTCGGTGATGAACCGCATTTCTTCGCGGCATGGCACGTAGCAATCGACCATCACGTTTTCGTAGGCTCGCAGTTCTTTGCCGTACACGATCAGCAGTTTGTGCTCATCCAACTGCACTTCCTGAGGCGTGTGCGGATTCAACACAGCAATGCCCGTGCATCCGTCGTTCACCAGCAGGTCTTCATAATCCCACAGCGTGCTCTGCAAGATCGGCATGTCGATATGTTCGCGGTACAGGTCGGTATGGCCGGTCGAATGGTTGCCGTGGCTCGTTTCCAGCACCACGTCCACCACGTCGCCCAACTGCTCGATCAGCGACATGAAGGTATCCATGATGTGGTCGCGTGAAACGGCCCCCATCAACACGGGCACTTCCGACTTGCTTTCTTCATCGCGGTACACATCGTGTCGGAACCCCGCGCTGGGCACAACCTCCAGATTGTACGAAGGCCGCACGGCATCGCTCAGCTCGAAACTGCCGTAGCGCGCAACGCGCAGATGCGATTCCAACTCGTCGTTGGAAAGGTGGTTAAAGGTACTGGCCGCGCGCCCAGGCGCGTCGGCCGTGTATACGTTCGTAAAGAAGTCCTTGAGGAACCCCATCTCAATTCTCTCGTCGCGGGTGGTCGGCTAAACTCGTTGGTGATGTACTCGAGGGGTGACCGGCGAATTCTCGTTGGGGAATCGCGTTCGCGCGGAATCCTATCGTGACGCCAGGCCAATCCAAACCTGGCCCGTTTCAGCTTTCATGCGTCTGCTCAAATCTAGGTCACACCGCCACCAATTCCGCCGACCGCTCGAGGCCGCGTCCCTTTTCGCGCCCCCAGGTGCGCTACAGCCCGCATCACCGAACCAGCCGTTCCCATCAAACAACGCCAACTCCACAAAAACCCGCTTTTTCCGCGTTTTTTCCCGTGCAGGTGCCAACGCATCCCGTAGGCTTGAGTCTGTCGTTTTTCCGAAACATGGGGCGAATCTCAAACACCGCGACGAAAACTATCGACATTCTCAAAACCGCACCACCAACCCGGTCGCATCCTCTCAGCGCGGTGTGACCTTGCAAGAGCGCATTGCTTTAGGCCCCGCTTGATGGCATTGCTTGCATCGCAAGCACGAAGAAAGCTCTCGGGTTAAACTGCGCCGCCAGATGTTGCTCGCAAATCGCGCGCATGTCGTTCCATCCTCAAGGGCTACCCAACCGCTTCCCGATACTGATTGTGGCCTAGTAGCTTCTACGCCTGCCGCTGCGCGCTATTGGCGTTCGGGGCCGGTGCCATCGCAAGCAGTTACCTTTCCCTGTCGTGCGGGCGGCGGTTATCGTGGATACTTCCCCTCCAAAAAAATCATCACGTCGCCTACGCCGCGAGATCGAAGCGGGCTCGCTGCCCATGCTTGCGCGGCTGCTCGATGTCTCCGACGACCCAACCGTCGCCAAGGAAGCCGCTCTGGCTGCTGCCCAAAGCCAAGCCGGTTATCGCATCGATTCGCACCTCACCGGTGAGCAAACGTGGCGAGGTTCCACCGCATTCATCGGTAAACCCCGCGAATCGATGGGGGACCGCCACGCTTCCACCAGTACGCTCAGGTCGGAATTGGTGTTCGCGCCGAAGCGAGGAGGGCCACCCCGGCCACATCTGTTCGAGCGGTCCCGCACCGTCATTCGCCCCGCGCGCGAGCAAGGACGCTTCTCCCCCATGTCGTCGCAATCCAGCCTGCAGGCGGCCCAGCGGCGGCGACTCATCGAACTCCTCGCGCCCGCTTTGCGATTCATCGTCCTCGCCGCTTTGTTCACGGCGGCCGGCACCTGGGTGCAAATGACCGCCTTCCGCAAGCAAGGCGTCGGCAATACGAACCAACCCGTCCCTTCCGCGACTTCTCGTTCGGCCCCAACCGCCGCGGCCACGGCTCCCACGGCTGCGGCCATAGCACCGGCTCCCTCGACCGCGCCCGCCACTCCCACCACGAACGCAAACACCAGCAACCCTTCGGCCGAGCAAACTCCGTCGGCGCAAGAAACGTCGTCGGGGCCTGTTAGTCGAGTTCCGACCGCCCCCAGCCACGTGGCCCAACCGCGAAGTGATAACGGCTTCGCCCAATTGAGCGGCGGCATTTTGCCGCTTGCGAGCGACGCCACCGACGCGGCCAACCTCGAATTGCCACGGGTCCAAATGGCCGAGCAAAACGCCTCTGCGGCGCGATCCGATGTGCTTGCACCCGCCTCCGATTCCGGCGGTTCGCCCGAGATTGCCCGCTCGGCCAACTTTCAGTTGAATGCCCCGACACGCTGATCGCCCAGCCGCGCCCACCACCGCAACGCCAACTTTCTCATCGCAAAACCTGCCCGCCATGAAAACTACGAACCAGGCATTTATCAAAGCGTTTCGACAGGACGCGCAGGAGGAACCGGCCGACTTGGGGGCAACTCTCCAGGCACTGCAATCGGCGCTGGAATCGGTTAGCTATGCCGTGAACGTTGGGCAGAGTGCTGCCACGTCGGCCACGCCCGGCGAAGCGGCGACGGCAGCTTCATCGGCCACCGCCGAGCAACCCGCCGCCCAAGCGGGCCAGCCCAAAGCCCCGTTGCCTTCGCCACGTGTTGCCGCCAGCACCGGGGCGAAGCGCCCGCTTTCCACGTTCATCCCACAACCCACTCGCACGCTGGGCGGGGAATCGGCCGAGTCTCGCATCTTGCGATTCGACGACGGCACCACCGACAAAGCCCCGTCTCTCGACGAAGAAGAAACCACCGCCCCCAGCGAAACGGAATCCGCCACCACTCAACAGGAGCAATCCTCGACCTTACGGCCTGGCACGGCCGTCGCTTGTTATCGCTGGCCGGCCGTTTGCCGAACGCTCGTGCAGCAGTATGGCCAACAACTCGATCGCGTCACCCGCCTGTTGCTTGCCCGCGCCGATGCCGGCGATTCGCTCATCGGCATTTTCGGCCTGTTCCGCGGCAGCGGCGCGACCACCGCTGCCATGTGCCTTGCCTTGCGGGCCGCCCAACACGGCAAGCGGGTGATCCTCGCCGATGGCAACCTTATCAACCCGCAAGTTGCCTCGCGCCTCGATGCCGTCCCCACCGCGGGCTGGGAGGAGTTCCTCAAACACACGGCCTTGCTCCCCGATGCCGTCATTCACTCCACCGACGACAACCTCGATATTCTCGCCCTCGGCGAAAAACGCGTGAAGAACCCACAATCGTTGGTCAACGGCTTGCAGGCCGCGGTCACCGCCGGCATCCTCCGCCACACCTACAACCTCGCCTTCATGGATCTTGGCGCGTTCTTCGATCCCGTTTCGCAACCCGTCCTGCTCGAACTCGTGACGAACCTGGGAATCGATGCCGCCATCGCCATCGTTGGGCCAACCCCCGCCGATCGACGCGACCTGTCCACCCTCACCGAGTTCTTCGACAACTCGGGCTGCGAACTCCTCGGCACGATTGAAAACCGCATCAAACGCCCCCGCGCCGCCTAAACCCTTCATTCCACGCATTCTGAAATAAACCAAGTTCAGCCGCGACGCAAAGCGGAGCGCGAACGAAATACCCCACGCCACCCAAAAAACGTTTAGCCGCGACGCGGAGCGGAGCGCGTCCCCCTTGCCGCGACGCAAAGGCTCGGCAAACCGGAACACCCAATCTCCCGCCGCCCGAATCCTGCTCCCAGGATCCTCCACGCCCCATGTACCTCGACTACTGGCAACTTGCGAAAAAACCATTTGAACCGGCGGCAGGCCGCGCGAACTTCTTCCCGTGCGAAAGCCACGAAGCGGCACTCCTCAAACTGCGTTACGCGGTCGAGAGCCGCCGCGGGGCCGCCTTGCTTGCCGGGCCGGCGGGCGTCGGAAAAACCCTGCTCGTGCAACTCCTGCTCCATGAGCTCGGCAACTCATTTTCGCCGCGCACGCAGATCGTCTTCCCACAAATGTGCAGCCGCGATCTGCTCGTCTACCTGGCCGAATCGCTCGGCGCACCGCCCGTCGAACCGGCTCGCCACTCGATCGAGGAAAGCGTCCGCCGACTGGAGACCCTGCTCCGCGCGAACGCCGCCGCCGGGCAACATGCCGTCGTCGTCATCGACGAGGCCCACCTGCTCGAAGATTGCGGCTCGCTGGATACGCTTCGCCTGCTGCTCAACTTCGAAGGGCCAACCGGCCCGCCCCTCACGCTGGTGCTCCTCGGCCAAATGAGCCTCATCTCCGCCATCGGACGCGCGCCGTGCCTCGAACAACGCATCGCCGTGAAGGCCCTGGTCCGCTCTTTCACCGTCGAAGAGACGGCCGACTACGTTCGCCACCGCCTGAACGCCGCCGGCGCTACACGCGAACTCTTCGCGCCCGACGCCCTTGAATCGCTTCACTACTTGGGCCAAGGCATCGCCCGACAAATCAACCGACTCGCCGACCTCGCGCTACTCGTCGGCTTCGCCGATTCGCTGCCTCGCCTCTCCGCCGAACAAATCGAAGCCGTCAGCGAAGAACTCGTCACTCTCTCCACCGAGTAACCGACCCGTTCACCCGCGCCGCGCAGGTAGGTCCCGCAAGCCGAGCGGGTCACGAACGAACAACTCCGTATCCACTTTCACGAATCGTGCCGCTCGGCTCGCGGCACCTACTTCTCGGCCCAAAGTGAAATACGGTTCGGCCCCGCTGGATTCGTAACCGCGTTTGCACCGCGACCCGATCCAGAACAGGTTTTGAGACAACCCCCGACCTTCCTACCGGCGCCTACCCCCAACCGCAGCCACACCCAACAGCATCAGCAGCACCGCCCCTGGTTCGGGCACGGCGGCGTTGCCGCCCAAACCGGCCCCAGCCCCGGGCGGATTCCCAAACCGCGCCCGCCACTCTGTGTAATCCTCCGGCGTCGTGCTGCCAATCGTCGCCACCTCATTCGCAAGCGGACCACCCTTCCGCCACAACACATAATCCGCCGCATCCACCTTCCCGTCGTCGTTGTAATCCCCAGGTACGCCTGCCGGTGGAGCGAACCCAATATCAAAGCCGTTGGAGCTTGCATAAACAGCCCCGGTGTACCAATCGACCGAGGAGTCATCGGTTAGCCCTGCAGGATTGGTCTTCACGTCGAACAAGAAATCGAGCTTCGATCCGTTCTGGCTGATAAACAGATTTCCATCCTTGTCGAGTGCGATGTCTCGCGCCGTGCTGGCTGAAACGTTCAAGCTCACTTGCTTGACCAAATTATAACTGTTCGCCGGATCCAAAATGTAAAGCTGGTTATTCGTGTTGGGCGACGTGAACCCGCCGTACATCGCGTAGAGGTAGGGTGAAACATCGGGGTTGTACGCGAGCGATGTCCCCCGCGACGTTTCCGAACCTGTGACTAACGTCGTCTTCAACGTGCTTGCCATACTTGTGGCATTGACTTCATAAAGCTCGCCAATCACCGAGAGGGTAAGGACCGTATTGTCGTCGAGCCAGGCCGTCCCTTGAGAAGAACCTGTTACGAGGGGGGCGGAAGCCGTCTGCCGGGCACCGGATAGCGATGCGCCACTGCCCATTGTATCGCCCGCCGTGTAATCGAAGACGATGACCTTTCCGGTATCGTTGCCCGCCACCGCGATCTTCGTGTTGTTCGGGCTAATGGAAGGGCCGCTGAGCCTCGTCAAAGTCAGGCCTGCCCCGCCCGTCCCCGTCGAGTTGCCGATCAGTTGCCCGGCCCCCAACGGCGCCGTGCCTTGAGTTGCAAAATTGTAGATGCGACCACCGGTTGAACCCGTTCCAACATCCACCCCAATCAGGTTCCCCGCTACGTTGTGCTTCACACCGTTGAGGTTATCGAACCTCGGAAACTGAATGAAATTCGTCTCTTGCCAAGGGGATAGCGGCGCTGG
Organism: Pirellulales bacterium; assembly: GCA_020849945.1. Lineage (GTDB taxonomy): Bacteria > Planctomycetota > Planctomycetia > Pirellulales > Lacipirellulaceae > JABDGM01. Next base: position 8,739 of record JADZFK010000010.1, read on the forward strand.
GGCAGCCCCACCATTCGCCACGGCCGTACCACGAACCAAGTCCATCGTCACTTTCGGCCGACCCGAACTCAGCCCCATCACGATATCCCCCGCCACAGGCAACACGGGCGCCGCAAACGGCTGCTGAATCGGCGACTGTGCTGGGTCAAAGTCACTGAACAACGAAATGTTATCGATCCGATTCGTACCG
>JADZFK010000011.1 GCA_020849945.1 Pirellulales bacterium
ACTTTGCGGATACCTCCGCAATCCAACCAACCACGCCAACCCCTGGCAACAATTTAGCGCCACGCCGTCACGAAGGAAAGACCACCCCAGGGGACTTTTTCAACAGGCTGTTAGCGCTGTAGTACTAAAGAGGCGATGCTGCTCCAGTTCCATGAACGGCTCGAGGACCTGAACGGGTAACTTGTCGAATCGACCCACGCTAGCATGGCTAGCTTTTTGTGAACTTCCACTCGATTCGGCCTTGCGTTCGACCCTGGTTTCCGTTGTAATCTCGTTTTCAGGTGGCAGACGCAAGCGGTGGCGTCTGAAAATCGGCAAGGACCCTATGCCGATCTTTTTCGGAAACACTTCCTGAATCCGAGACGCGAGTTTCGCTTGCGCGGTTGCCATGGTCGGCGCCTGGTCAGGGCAGGCTGGGCTACTCCTCTTCAGTGGTCTACGTAATTACAATGTTTGGAACAACGCATTTCATGGATTGGAATTGGCAGAAGTTGTTCTCTTATGCCGAAGTTGCCTGCTTCGTCACGGCATGGGTCGTGGGAATCATGCTTGCCGTGCAGGGGCAAGCGGAAAGCCGTGCCCGGCGAGAGGCCAGCGCGTTTGCTTCCGCGCCCGATGCAATTGGCATTCAGGCAAACTTGAGCCGCTAGGCTTCTGCCAGCCAGCGCGGGTATTCGCAGTTGTCGGCGGAATCCGACGGTTGGATCGCCGTGCAACCGCCGACTTCCGTCGGCGGCTATTGGGAACCCGTCGCGCACAAAGCTGCTACACCGTTTCCGCGTCGGCGATGATAGGCTCTTCGCCTGTGCTGGGTTCCAGCACTTGCCTGCCTTCGGCTGTCCGCTCCGAGAGATCGTCGCGCAAATCGGCCGGGTGGCGGCGGCGCAGGTAGAGTTTGATCGGCACTTCGTTGAACTCCAGCTCATTGCGAAACTTGCCGAGCAAGTACCGTTGGTACGGCTTGGATAGGAGCACGGGGTCGTTCACAAACAGCACGATCGTGGGCGGTTGAATACCAACCTGTGTGGCGTAGTATATCTTTGGCTCACGATTTCGGGCCGAGGGGGGCGGGCTGTTTCGCACGGCTTCGCGGAGCATCCGGTTGAGTTGCCCCGTGGTAACGCGTGCCCGCGATTGCTTGAACAGCATCTGACTGTGGTTGATCAACGCCTTGACGTTCTTGCCCGTTTGGCCCGTGACAAACGCGATCGGCACATAGTGCATGGTGCCGAAATTATCTTGCAGGTAACGCACCCACTTGCCGGTCGGCATGGTATTCGCCAGTTGATCCCACTTGTTGACGACGAACACGCAGGGCTTGTACTGCTGAGCGATGTACTCGCAGAGCTGCTTATCAACTTTGCTGATGCGTTGGGTGGCATCGAAAAACAGGAGCACGACATCGGCCCGACGGATGCTTCGTTGGGCGCGGTGGGTGCCGTAAAAGTCGATGTCGCTCTGCCGGCTCTTGGCGCGGCGGATGCCCGGTGTATCGATCGCCACAAAAGGCTTGCCATCCAGTTCAAAACGCACGTCCACGCTATCCCGCGTTGTGCCGGGCACCTCGCTGACGATCATCCGTGGCGCACTCACCAGCGTGTTGATGAACGTGCTCTTCCCCACGTTGCGACGACCCACGATCGCCACCTTCATCTCCGGCTCGACGCCCCCCTCCGTGGCCTCGTCTTCCAGGGCCGGCGGAAGTTTCGATACGATCAAGTTCAGCAGCACGGCTCGATTCCGGTTCTGCATCGTGCTTACCCGCAGGGGCTTCCCCGAGCCAAGGCGATAAAACTCGTCGGCTTGCGAGTCGAACCGTTCATCGTCCGATTTGTTCGCCACGACAACGATTGGCACGTTCACCGAACGAAGGCGCCGAGCGACCTCCTGGTCGAGCGGCAACATGCCTTCACGCGTATCCACCACAAACAAAATCACGTCGGCCGAATCAATCGCCAAATTGATCTGGTCCTCGATATGCCGCGTGAGGTTGTCCATGTCGGCGATGCCCATCCCGCCCGTATCGACCAGCTCGAAGAACCGATCGTTATGACACATCAGATGCGTGAGGCGATCACGCGTCACGCCAGGCTTGTCATCGACAATGGCAATCCGCACACCCGCCAGCCAATTGAGCATGCTGCTCTTGCCAACATTGGGGCGACCGACAATGACAACTTGAGGTACGCTCATGAAAGTTCAACGCCCAGCCGCCCATGAAAGACTTGGAAGAGGGTGGCACCAAATGCCACCGCGAGACCTCCACCCCACCGGTGGCAGCGGGCCTGAAATGGCCCCCGGCGCATAATGCGGCTTGAATAGGTCCTGATCCTCTGGCTCCCTAGTTCCGTCCCCCCCATCATACTTCCCAAGAACCCTGTCGTGTAGCGGGCGGAAGGGTTCTCGAAACGCGATCGGCCTGTTTTTTCGCTTTTCTTACGAATTCGCCCGGCCGAGGGTTCAAGAAATCTTTGCACAATGCCCCTTTGCACTGCCAGGAACTTGCATAAACTGGCAGCACCGCCAGCGTTCGAACTCGGGTTCGCTCGCAGCCAGATGAATCCGGCAGAAATGTCAGCAGCCGTCTATTTCTTCCCATTACATTTTGCATTCCCCGTCACAATGTCTTCCGACGATACCATCCGACGCAAGCGAATGTTGGCCGACCAGTTGGAAAGCTTGCATCTTGCCGGTGTCTTGCAAATCCCCAAGCCGACTCGTCGAGTGCGGTCGGCCGAGAAAGACACCATGCAGGCGGCAACGTCGCTCGAAGTTCTGCACGAGCAAGTCGTCGCCTGTACGCGCTGCAACGAATTGGTAAGCACCCGCACACAAACCGTTTTCGGGGTGGGGAATCCGCATCCACGCATCTGTTTCTTGGGAGAAGCCCCGGGGGCGGACGAAGATCGGACCGGCATTCCGTTCGTCGGGCGGGCCGGGCAACTGCTGACCAAGATCATCGAAGCCTGTCAACTTACGCGCGACGAAGTCTACATCCTGAATATGCTCAAATGTCGGCCACCGAACAACCGCAACCCGCTGCCCCACGAGTTGGGCAATTGTCGCGGCTTCTTGGAAGCACAGTTAGAATTGCTACGCCCCGAATATATTTGTTGTTTGGGGGCCGTCGCCTCGCAAAACCTGCTCGAAACGACGGAGTCAATCGGCAAGCTGCGGGGAAGATTCCATGTCTTTCGAGGGGCCAAAGTGGTCTGCACCTATCATCCGGCGTTCCTGCTCCGAAGCCCTTCGTTTAAAAAGGAGACCTGGGAGGATATGAAGATGCTCCTACGCGATATGGGCGTAAACCTGTAGCGACACCCAGGAAGATCAAAGGATCTGCCGACACAACCTACATCGTCATGCTTTGGGGAATCCTCTTTATCTTGATGTTGATCGTGGCGAATGGCCTGTTCGCGGCGGCTGAAATTTCGCTCATCGCGGCACGCAAGGGTCGACTCGAACAGCGCGCCGAGGAAGGCCATCGAAACGCCGCCCGCGCGCTCGAACTCGCAAAAAACCCCGACCGCTTCTTGCCCACTGTGCAGGTCGGCATCACGTTGGTCAGCGCGTTGGGGGCCGCTTACGGCGGGCAAGAAATCGTCGCCCAACTCGCCGCCTACTTGGCCAAGCTACCATGGCCATTCTTGGCCCGCCATGCCAATTCGCTCGCCCTCGCAATCTTCGTCGCCTGCTTCACCTACGTCTCCCTCATTCTCGGTGAACTCGTTCCCAAACGCATCGCGCTCCATCGGGCAGAGGGCATCGCCATCCTGCTGGCCCCCTTGTTGCAATTCGTTTCCGCCGTGGCTCGCCCACTCATCTGGTTGATGGGCGCAAGCACCAGCAGCATCCTGTGGTTATTTCGTTTCCGCACTCTCGGAGAACCGACCGTTTCGCTCGACGATATCGAGCATCTAATCGACGCGGGAACGGCCGAGGGAGTCGTCGAACCACTCGAAATGAAACTGGCCCTCGGCGCATTGCGGCTCGGCGATCGAACGGTCCGCGACATCATGCGACCCCGCATCGACCTAGACGCCATGGACCTCGATACCCCCGCCGACGAAGTGCTCGGAACCGTCGCTATGGCCGGCTTCTCTCGACTCCCCGTCTACGAAAACGACCTCGATCATGTGCTCGGTTTCGTCCACATCAAGGACCTCTTCCGCCAACATTACCTCGGCTGGGAGATCGAACTCCGCAAACTCTTGCATCCCGCCCTGTTCGTCCCCGAAAACATGTCCCTCGACCGCTTGCTCGAACTCTTCCAAGAGAAACACAACCAACTGGCAATTGTGCTCAACGAGTATGGCGGCACCGAAGGAATGGTGACGCTCGAAGATGTCGTCGAGGAAATCGTCGGCGAAATGCGCGACGAACACCGCCGACACGAGGAACAAAAATTCGTCCAGCGAGACGACCAAACCTGGTTGATCGACGGCACCGCCAGCATGGCCGACGTCATCGAACGACTCCATCTCGACCCCGACCCCTCCTGGGAAGGCCGCGGCTTCAGCACGATCGCCGGACTCATCCTCGACCGACTCGGACACATCCCCTCCATCGGAGACAAAACCGACTGGGACGTGGTCAACCTCGAAGTCGTCGATATGGACGGCCAACGCATCGACCGCGTCCTCGTCTCCAGAAAGGATGCTTAGCCCGGATTTCTCACCACGGAGCACACCGAGGTCACGGAGAAGAATTGGTCATTGCAAATTGGTCATTTCTGAAATGGTCCATGACAAATGACCAATTCTTCTCCGTGGCTCCGTGCCTTGTATGTAGATAGCCGAGCCGTATCGGCTCGGCGAACTGGCATGGGCTCCTGCATCCGGTCCTCCGGCCCAGAGGGCCGGGCTATATAGAATCAACACCGTCGCTCCGTGGTGTTGATTGTAAGAAATGCGGGCTAGCGATTTGAGAGAACCTCTTCAAGATACATAGCGCGCAATGCTGCTTCGCGTTCGATTCCTTGCGCGGTGCGGCTTCAATCGGCGTGGCTTCACCCGAGACTTCGACGAGCTTGGCGGCAACCCATGCGGGTTATCAATGCCCTCCTCGCGGCGGGCAGCCAATTGGCCATCGCGCAGGATCATCCCGCCGATGAAGACCCAGATCAGAAAGAAGCTCACTCCCAACGTCGTGGGAATCAAAAAGAATGGCATGGAACTCCTCGTGGGTTGCCCGCGGAGCTTCCACCATCTTGCGCACCCGCGGCAGCCGACTCGTCGGCGGCGCACTCCGTGCGCCCGTGTCGGCACTCCATGCCTTCCTTAGGTTCATCGGCAACTTGCCGCTCTTTTCTTAGCGGCACGAAAGCGGGCCGCACACCCCTCCCAAGCTGCCCAACCACCGGGGCTTTGAGAGGTCGGTTCGCCCCCTGCTATCTACATCCTGGGGCATCCCGCCACACGATCCCCAATAGGTAGCCCTTCCCCAAAAAACCAGAAATTGAGTGAACACGTGTATAGTATTTGACCACCCGTTGTGTTAGGTTTCTGCTCGTCGGTGATACCAGAAACAGCCCCTGTCTCTCGACAGACGAACGACTCCTGCCTCCGTCCAAACGAGTAGCTCCGATGCCCAGAAAACGATCGAAAAAACGCCAGCCCGCCACCACCACGAAGAAGTCCGACTTGCGCAACCCCACTTCCGCCCCCGACCCAACAGCCGATTGGGCATTCGACGATTTTGATGACGGTTCTGAACTGGAGGAAGACACCCTCGATGAGGCGTGCTGGGAGGCCTTCTTGGCCGACGACGACGAACTCGACCCCGATCCCGAATACGGCGACTTTTGGCCCAACAACGACTGATCCGGATTTCTCACCACGGAGGCACAGAGCCACGGAGTGAACCAGTAGCAAGTACTCCTACCCCAATGAGCGGCGGAAACACACTGTCTCGTAGCTACGGGCGGCTGACCTTGCTTCAAACGATCTCTGCTTCAAACGATCTCTTGGCCTGTTCTCCGCGACCTCGGTGTGCTCCGTGGTGAGAAATGCGGGCTAACCCTACTCCACGACATCCTCTACTCCACACACCACCATGCTGCCCACATCCCTTGTCTTGGAAGTTGATCGCTTGCTACGTGCAGGACAACTCTCGCATCGCCAAATTGCCGCGCAGCTCAAGATCAGCCGTGGCACGGTTGGAGCGATCGCGAGCAGACGCCGAGGCCTGCACGGAAAAGACAATCACATGAAGTCCTCGCCACGGGTACCGACATCTGCCCCCACGCGATGCCCACGTTGCGGTTACCGGATCTACCTTCCCTGCGTCATCTGCCAAGCGCGTGAACATCGCCAACGGCGGAAATCCATGAAACGCCTACCGAATATCCCCTCGCCATCCCCGGGTGGCATCGCTCAGATCGCCTAGACACCATGGCAGGGACTTCAGTCCGTGATGGGTACAAACTTCAGCCCGTGGCATTCACGGACTGAAGTCCGTGCTACGTGTTACGTGTTACGGTCGCATGCTGCGTTAGGCATTACTTTCGCGATTCGTACACCAGGTGCCCGAGCTCGGGCACGATGAGTTTTTCCATGGCCAGTTGCACGGCGGCGGTCGAGCCGGGCATGGTGAGAACGATCACGTTGTTAAGTACGCCACCCACGGCGCGGCTTAGCATGGCGGCTGGGCCGATGTCTTCGTAGCTCAGCATCCGAAACAGTTCGCCGTAGCCGGGCATCGGTTTATCGAGCATTCGGCCCACCGTTTCGTAAGTTTGGTCGCGGGTCGTGATGCCGGTGCCGCCCGTGAGGAGCACGGCGTCGTTCGTGGCGGGTTCGGCCAATTTGCGGAGGAGTGGTTCGATTTCGGCCGGATCATCGCGCACGATCTGCCTGGATGAGACCGTATGCCCCGCTTCCGAGAGATACTTTTCGATCAGCTCGCCGCCGCGATCGGTTTGGAGCGTGCGAGTATCGCTGATCGTAACGACCGCGCACCGCACTTGTTGAGGGGAATGGCTGCGGTGCTGGTTCGTGGATTCACTCATGGCAGGAACTTGGCTCGAAGCGAAATAACACACTGGAAAAAGGGCCGTAAGCCGCCGGCAAACCAGCCGCTATAATAGAACATGGGCGGCCGCTAGGCCAGGAAGGCTGGCGGGCGAACTACCAAGTCGCGGACTGGTCTTCATTTTGGCCATCTGGCATTGCATTTCCACTCATCCGATGACCGAAACGATGGACCTGCCCATTCCGTTTGCTCCGCTAGCGCAACGTGGCGAAGCCGCGAATCATTCCCAGTTGCACTCATGAACGTGATGTTGCCGCAACGAGTTGGCATTCTGCCTTGGATACTCCTGCTAGGAGTTGGCACGGAATTGCGCGCCGATGTCATCGAATTAGCTGGTGGCGGGCGACTGGAAGGCAAGATCATTCAGTCCGAAAAGCCAGACCGTTCCACCTTTGAGATTGAACTGGCTTCCGGAGGTCGAATCACGATCTCTCGATCGCAGGTAACTCATGTCGATACCACGAGCGCGGCGGAACTTGAGTATGAACAGCTCGCCCGCGTTGCGCCCGACACCGTCGAAGGGCATTGGAAGGTCGTGGAATGGTGCCGCGCGCATCGCTTGTCGACGAACTCGAAGGCGCACCTGGAACGAATCCTGGAGCTCGACCCGAATCATGCCGAGGCTCGCGCCTCGCTCGGCTTCCGCAAGAATGATGGGCAGTGGATGAACCGCGACGATGTCATGGCGGCCCGCGGTTTGGTTCTTTACGAGGGTCGATACGTTACGCCGCAGCACATCGAATTGATGCAGGGCCAGAAGGAAGACCGAGTCACCAAGGCCGATTGGGCAAACCGCATTGAACAACTGCGGCGCTGGCTGGTCGGCAGACGGCAAGACAAAGCCGCCCAGGCGCACGCCGAGATCGCTTCGATAAATGACCCCGAGGCGGCCGTGGCGATTGTCGCTACGCTCCGCCGCGAGAAGGCACCCGATCTGAAGCGATTATGGCTCGATACACTCGGCCGACTCGATCACCGAGCCGCGGTCGATGCCCTCGTCGATTTCTCGCTTAACGATCCCGATGAGGATGTGCGGCATCATGGTGTCGAGTTGCTGATTAAGTCTGGCCGGCCCGGCATCGGCACGCCGTTCGTCCGTGCGCTTCAGAACCGCGATAATGAAATTGTCAATCGGGCGGCCATTGCGCTGGGCCAAATCAAAGACCGCGCCACGCTGGGCCCACTGATCGATGCGCTGATCACCGAACATCGGTTCAAGGCCAGCGAAGGGAACCCCGATCAACACGCCTATTCCTTTTCAAACGATGGCAACGCCTTCAGCTTCGGGGGCGGCGGGCCAAAGATCGTTACCCAATCGGTGCGGAACCGCCCCGTGCTCGACGCGCTGCTCACCATGTCGGATGGCGCCAACTTTGAATTCGACCAAGCGCAATGGCGAACGTGGCTTGCCGCCCAGGCCAAGGCCACCGCGGTCGATGTGCGGCGCGATCAATAACCTCGCCACGGCCCAAACAAGTCGAGCTTTCGACTCCACTTGCTTCTCAGCTGCCCGACTCGTCTACCGCACCACGGTTGCGGCGACGCGGTCTTCCAAATTCGGCCGAAAGGTCGTTAAGAGCAGCAGGGGCAGGTACCAAGCGAGGGCTAGTCCACCCGTGTGGGCATGCCAGAACTGTGTTCCGAGCATGAGGGCGGCCGAATAGGCGATCAGAGTCCCGACGTTCTTTTGCGCTGGCCATAACACCATACTCAGGCTTAGCCCGACATGGGCCACCAGAAGCGGCAGGCGATAAACGGGCGGCCAGAACCGCCCCCACACGCCCGACCATTCTTCGCCGAACTGGGGCAACTGCAACCCAAACATCTGTTGCAGGTAGGCCGTGAACATGGCGGTGTCTGTCGCGCGAAAGGCCAGTACAAGAACCAGTACCCCGACCATCGCAAGGCAACCCAACGCGAACCGCAACAAGCCGCGCTGCCAATAGAAGGTAAACCACAGTGGCAGCAGGAAGACCGGATAATAGATAGTGCCGACCGCCAGCCCCATCATGGCGCCGGCGAGCAGCGGCCAACGATAAAAGACGACCGCCCAAACGAGCAAAGCCCCTGGCAAGGCATGGGTCACGTTGCCGGTCCACATTGCCGTATAGGGGAGCAGCAAGTAGAGCGTTGCCGCGGCGATGCCCGTCTTCACGTTGTCGAAATGGCGAACGCCCACCGCGACAAGCCCCAAGACAATCGCCAATTGAGAGAGTATCGCCATCGCACGAGCCGTTACGACATGGACAAGTGGCGCGACGGCCAACTGATCGGGCGACTCGCCCGCGACGACCGTTTGACGCTGCGCTTTTTCGCCAAGGACCGATTGGGTCGAGATTTGTGGTAGCAAGAATACGAGGGGAAACCCCGGGCCATGAGTCCGCAAGCTGTTCAATTCGCCCGCGGAAACCTCTCGATGACTAAGCTCGGCCGCACGTTCCGAGCCAGCCACGTCTGCCAGGTTCGCCCGGCCCGTAATCACATTGGCAATAAGAAACGCGAATAACGACACCCCCAGAAACGTCAGCCCGCCCACGGAAAGATTCGGTTCCAAGAGTGGCCGACGCACCATCATGGCATCCAGAAGCAGGCGAAGCATGAGCAAGCCGCTCACCGAAAACAGCCAGATGTAACCGGTCAGCTCAACCAGCGATCGCTCGGTATTCGAGTGACCGAATTGCACCATCAGCAGCGCGGGAGCCAGCAGGATCAGCGCGGCGAGATCGAGATTGCGAACGCTAAAAAAGCGATTGAACTTGAAGTACAGCGCGATCATCAACAACGAGGCCAGGTAAGCCCACGTGGTCGGATTCACCGGTTCGTAATGGACGAGTATTTCACGCATGATTCGTGTCAGGCTCTAATGCGAGAGTTGGCCATTGCATTTTGCCGTTTGCCTGGGTTTCCTTCAACGTGAGGTTCCACGATTGGCGTTCGTGCCCCGCCGCATGCCAGCCCCGCATTCTTGACCACCCCCTTCATCGTGCGTAATGTTCAATCGTCTGCGTGCTTCATTCGCCCAAGGGCTATACGAAGCCAGGTTCAAGAATGACCGCCAATGCACCTCGGCTTCCACGCCGCGTTCCTGCTGATCGAGCAGGCGAGCCAAGTGAAAGTGGGCATCCGCATATTCAGGGTGAGATTCCAACGCGCCCCGAAAGGCGGCCTCCGCAAGCTCGATCTCTCCCAACTCCGCAAGAACGCATCCGAGATTCGATCGGGCTTCGATCAAGTTCTCATCCTGCTCGATCGCGATATAATACCGCTCGCGAGCCGCCGTCAGGTCGCCATTCATGTAGAGTAATTCGGCCAAGGCAAAGTGATCGGTCGCGGTTGCGTTGCCGGAAAGCAGCACCGTTCGATAGGTCTCCAACGCCTCGGCCGAGAAACCCGTCCCCTCCAATTCACCGGCAAGGGTACGCAAACTTTCCGCCGCCGTGGCTTGCCGTTTCGCCAAAGGCTCGAACGGTTTGAGAACCGACTCCGCCATCGAAAGAATGGCCGGCTCGATATCCTCCGCCGTCCCGGGTTCGGCCGTATCGAAATCGATCAACCGTTGGCCCGTTGGCTCCGCCAAACCTTCTTCGGTTCGAATATACAAGCACGGGCCTTCCACCACGACGGCCGGGTCTGCCAAGGGTCGCCGCGCCCCAGGCATTCGGTTGCACAACTCGCTGAGTTGCCGGTTGATGGCCGCCAGGCCACATCCGGCCGCCAACAACTGCGAAAGTTTGCGGGCGACGCCGATCTCCGCGAAATCGAAGTACGCGAGCCGTTGCACCTCTCGCGTTGCGATGAGTGCGCCGCTGCGATGCCACTGACGAATCGCGGCAACGGGCGCCCCAACCAATTCGGCGAGCATGGCCACCGTGTACAAGCGTTCGACCCCCTCGCCAGATTCCACCAACCCCAGGCGCGCCCACAAGGCCGATTCGCCGATGACCTCCGCTTCTCCACGTGCCACGCTCGCACGCAACGATTCGCTCCAGGCTTCACTCTCGGTTACGAACCGGTTACGTGCCAGCAACTCATCGCTCACAACCACGAACTGAACCTGCTCATCACGGGGATCGACCAATTCGACCACGTGTGCCCCGCAGCCGCGAATCAATCGCTCGGCCTCGCGGCGCGACATGCTGGCCAACCTTCCGACCAACGCCACGCGCCGCCCGGCCAAACACGAGCCATCAAGATCGCCGCGCCATTCGTTCACGCCAGGTTACTCTCCAGTGCCATTCGGAAGCCGCGCTCCCCACCAATTCACATTCGGAAGCCCCCGGACTCTGCCGGGGGTTGATCCTCGCGCGGGCTGGATACCCGAAAACAACAGTTCGACCGTGCCGTGGAGATCGCGATTATCAAAACATTAAGTTTCACAGCCCCGGGCGAAGGTGTCAACGAACTCTCGAGCGCATTGTGCCCACGAACGGCCTTCTTGCCGCGCCTGTCGTGGCGGCAATCGCCTCCCTCGCGACCGCTACAATCGCCACAGCCCGAGTGGTCGCTGGGGATGCCAAACTCGGCGACTGGCCCGCGGCTCCGAACTACCTCCCCCCCGCTAGGAAGAAGGTAAGCTTGTAGAAGTAAACCGACTTATTTTCTCGCCCGTTGGAAGCCGTTTCCGGGCGATTTGCCCCGACGAATCTCTCATGTCCAACGATGTGCTCGTACTGGTCCTCGGTGGTTGCCTGCTGGGCGCCATTCAGCTCCTTGTGGGCCTGGCGATCGGCGTGTGGGTTCGTCGCCCCGATCCCACGGTCATGCGCCGCGGAAAATACGACCTGCAACAAGCGGGCACCTACGCCAAACGATTGCAGACGTTGGCTACGGAAATGTCGTCGATCGTCGACGATCATTGCAGTGAGCTGCAGCAAGCCAGCCAGCTACTGGCGGTAGATGGCGGACCCGACGACGAACGCATTGCCGCCATGGTCTCGAACGTCATCAGCGAAATTGTCCACGCCAACCAGGGCTTGCAGGCCAAGCTAGACACCGCTGAATCGCGGCTGCAACAACAAGCCGTCGAGATCGAAGCCCACATCTCGCGTTCGCTAACCGACCCGCTCACCGGCTTGCCCAATCGCCGAGAGTTCAACGAGCGGTTGGAAGAACGAATGAGCGCCTGGAATCGCCGGCAAGAAGTCTTCTCTCTCTTGATGCTCGATGTGGACCACTTCAAGAAACTGAACGACCACTACGGCCACTTGGCTGGAGACCAGGTGCTGGCCACCCTGGGCGGCGTGCTCCGCGGCGCAATCCGCCGCGAGGATAAGGCGGCTCGATATGGGGGCGAGGAGTTCGCCGTGCTGCTCCCCGGCACCACGCTAAGCCAGGCTGCCATCGTGGCTCACAAGATACGCGAAGCCATTCTGCAAACCATTGTCGCCCACCACGACCATCGATTGACATTCACCGTGAGCATCGGCCTGGCCACGATTCAACCCGGCGAGGCGGTCGAGTCGCTGATCCAACGTGCAGACGAGGCGTTGTACGCCGCCAAAGGTGCCGGCCGCAATTGCGCATTCGCTCATAACGGTGCCGAATGCCTGCTTGCCGATGGCGAAGTCTCGGCCGATCAAGCCAATCAAACGTCCAAGAGCCCTGCAAGTGATCTTATGGCACTCATCGCGGCACCCCAACCGGCGGAATTGCTTGCCGCGGATTCGTCGTCGGCCACATTCAGCGCGTTTCTTTCACGCGATATCATTTCGAGTTCCTTGGCGGAAACATGCCAAGAGTTGCGCAAGTTCCTCGAACAACGCAAAGAACCCGAGGCGGACCGACCCCCCTCCCAGAGATAGCGCCCGGGCATCATGGGCCGTTCGGGCAGTTTCCAGACTCCTTCATCACGGCCTCTTGGTCGCAATTCCCTCACGGGTTTGGCCAAGCAATTTTCGTGCCACTCCGAAATCGGGCTTGTCTCAACCTATTCCCATCGTGCAAACTTACTAGTGCTTTGCCCACATCCTTTGTTTGGGTTCGACTCGACACAATTCCTTTGCCTTAATTGGGTTGTGGCGAGTCGAACCCAAACTCGATGAGTTGTCAAAGCACTAGGTTATTTCATGGGTTAGGTTGATCGGCGGACACCCCTTTCCTGTCCGCCTCTCTCAACCAACGGTGCGTCTTGGTATCGCCTCCGAGCCCGTTTCCGCGGTCTCGGCCGACAGCCCATCGAACGCACCAACGTATTGGACGCAGGCGAGAAGGATCTTTAACATAATGAGTCAAGTCGTAGTGGGCCCCCCAAAAAAAATAGAACGGCAAAACTGGACCGAGATCACCCCTCAAGCCCTGTACGATAAGTGCATGGCACTCGCGAAGAACCTCTGGTGGAGCTGGCACCCCGAGGTCGTGAATCTGTTCCGCGATCTCGACCCCGTCAAGTGGCGAAAGATCGACCACAACCCGATCGTGCTTCTCTCCGAGATGACCCCCGCGCAACTGGCCGATCGGGCGGCCGAAATGGTGCTGTACACCCGCATCAACCAAGCCCACCGTCGGCTCAAAGAATACCTTTCCAATACGCACACGACCTGGGGAGCACGCGAAACCGGCGTCCTCGGCTCGAAACCGGTCGCCTACTTTTCGGCCGAATTCGGCATCCACGAATCGGTGCCGATCTATTCGGGCGGCCTGGGCGTTCTTTCTGGTGACCACATCAAGAGCGCAAGTAGTTTGGCCGTTCCGCTCGTGGCCGTTGGCCTCTACTACGACCAAGGCTATTTCAAACAACATCTGGATAGCAACGGTTATCAGCAGGAGGAGTACCAGGATACTCGCGTCGAAAACCTGCCCATGGAACCCGCGATCGGCATCGATGGCGACCAGGTGACCATCTCGATCGACACCCGCAACGGTGCCTTGCACGCGAAAGTGTGGCTGCTGAACGTGGGCCGCATCCCCCTTTACCTGCTCGATTGCGACGTCGAGGGCAACAGCCCGCAAGACCGCGAGCTTACGTCGCGGCTCTATGGCGGCGATATGCGCACGCGTATCCGCCAAGAACTCGTGTTGGGCGTCGGTGGCGTAAAAGCGCTGCGAGCACTCGGCATCATGCCGGGCGTCTATCATCTGAATGAAGGCCATAGCGCCTTCGCGCCTCTGGAAGTCATTCGGCAGCGGATGGCCGACGACGGGCTTTCCTTCGATGAATCACTACGCGAGGTCGCCCATCACACCGTCTTCACGACCCATACCCCCGTGCCCGCCGGGCACGATCGCTTTCCCGCAAACCTCGTGGAAGAACACCTGGGCCCGCTACGAGATCGATTGGGCATTTCGTCCGCTCAGTTGATGGGCCTCGGCCGCGTCGAGCCCCAAAACGAGCTCGAACCCTTCTGCATGACCGTCATCGGCCTAAAACTCTCTCGACGCGCAAATGCCGTCAGCGCCCTTCATGGCGATGTCTCGCGGCGAATGTGGGCTCATCTTTGGCCCTGGCGCGTCGAGGAGGAAATTCCCATCGGCCATATTACCAATGGCGTACATATTCCCTCGTGGCTCGCTTACCCCATGCATCTCCTCTTCGATCGCGTTCTTCGGAGCGATTGGCAAGAATGGATGGGTGACTCGAAAGTTTGGCAAGCCTTCTACGATGTCGATCCCGGTGAACTGTGGGAAACCCATAGCGATTTGAAGAACCGGCTGCTCGATTTCGTCCGCCGACGCGCGGGCAGGCAAGCCCGGCGTCGCAACGAACCCGAGGATGGGGGAAATGCCGTTCGCGCTCTGCTCGATCCCAACGCCCTCACCATCGGGTTCGCCCGGCGATTTGCCACCTACAAACGGGCCGACCTGTTCTTCCGCCAACTGGATGCACTGGCCCAGCTCATGAACGATCCCCAACGGCCCGTCCAGTTGATCTTTGCCGGAAAGGCCCACCCCGCCGACGAACCCGGCAAGCATCTCATCAAGACTATCGAAAACCTGCGGCACGACCCTCGCTTCGCTGGCCGGCTGGTCTTCATCGAAGATTACGACATCAACGTCGCACGTCACCTCGTCCAAGGCGTCGATGTGTGGCTCAACACGCCCCGCCGACCCAAGGAAGCTTCCGGCACCAGCGGCATGAAGGCCGTGCTCAACGGCGGGCTGAACCTCTCCATTTTGGATGGCTGGTGGGCCGAGGCCTACAACGGCAAGAACGGCTTCGCCATCGGCGATGGCCGACAACACGTCGATGATGAAATCACCGATACGCGCGATGCCGCAAATCTGATTAAAGCGCTCCGCGACGATGTGATCCCCCTCTATTACGATCGCGATGCCGACGGCCTCCCCCGCCGCTGGATCGACATGATGGTCGAATCCATCGCCACACTCGCCCCACGGTTCAGCGCTCATCGCATGGTGACGGATTACGTCAACAAATGCTACCTCGTCGCCGCCGGTGGGCTTAGCTCCGATATGAGCGGAAAGTAACGAGCCACGCTTCATTGCCTGGCCGCCCTCGCTCGAATCGACTCCATCACCCACCTTGCAAACAGCACCCCCGCGGCCGCCGCTAACCCGGATTTCTCACCACAGAGCACACAGAAGCCACGGAGAAGAAGAATTGGTCATTGAAAATTTGCCATGTGTCATTGACCATTTCAGAAATGACCAAATTTCAAATGACCAATTTGCAATGACCAATTCTTCTCCGTGGCTCCGTGCCTCCGTGGTGTTGATTGTGAGCAATGCGTACTAAAACAGGCTCGAACTCACCCGGTAAACGCCGATGCGATTGGTGCCTCTCGGGCGATGACCAATATATCGCCTATCACGACGAAGAATGGGGCGTCCCCATCCACGACGATCAGAAACAGTTCGAGTTCCTGACGCTCGAAAGCGCCCAAGCGGGGTTGAGCTGGGCCACGGTATTACGTAAACGCGAGAACTACCGCCAGGCCTTTGCCGGCTTCGACCCCGCACGCGTTGCCCGGTACTCGCAAAACAAAATCGAACAGTTGTTGGCCGATCCCGGCATCATCCGCAACCGGCTGAAGGTGCAGGCCGCCGTTTCCAACGCCCGATGCTTCCTGGAAGTGCAAGAGGAATTCGGTTCGTTCGACGAATACATTTGGAGCTTCGTCGAGGGCCGACCCATCCGCAACACCTGGAAGACTCACAAACACGTGCCTGCCACTTCCAAGCAGTCCGACGCGCTCAGCAAAGACCTCAAACGCCGCGGATTCAAGTTCGTCGGCAGCACGATCATCTACGCCCACATGCAAGCCGTGGGAATGGTAAATGACCACTTGGTTTCATGCTTTCGCCACAAACAAGTGGGGCGAGTGAAGTAACAACTCTGCGTGGTGCCTTAAGAAACAGACTCCATTGACATCGCAGCTAGCGCATCACCAAGAGGGGATCATGCACGCTTATCGTACTTCCATTCTCCTGTAGAGCAGGCAGACAACTCGAACAACGCAATCTTCTTCTGAAACTCGGTAGGTTACAGAAGCCCAGGCCACCTCGGAAGATATCGGAACAACCGCAATGCGAGAAACCTGATCTAGACGCAAGTGTCCCAACTTGTTGGGGGCCACTGCCAGATTCTCATCAACCCAGTCGGCCATCTCGGTTAGATGCTTGCGAACCTCGGGAGCGGCCGTCATCCAATTCTCGATGAATGACTCCTCGACATCCTTGTCCCAGGTAACGGTGTATCGCTTCATTGCGAACCTGTCCCGCCTTCAACCTTCAAAGCCGCTGCATGGGCTCGTTCCAATAATTGAGCGGTCGTGATTCCTCCTCGTCGGTTTAGCGCTCGCTGGATATCCTCTTTGTGCTTGCTCAAATAGCGTTCTGTTTCAGCATAAACAAACGCTTCATCATTCGAGGGGGGCACGACAAACACGATAACATTGCCGACGGAGTCTAGCAGTTGCGCTCCCCCATCACCGATTTCTTCCAGGAATTGCGCAAGTGATAAATTCGCCGACCTGGAATCCAATATGACGGTCTTCATCGCGATCTAGTCCTCTTCAGTATCGTTTGTCGTCACCTCATGTCATTCTATCACGCCCCCGGGGAAAGGCCATCACATCGGCTACCGAGCTTCCTTCCGCTGCCAGCATCGCCAGGCGATCAAAACCAAGCGCGACTCCCGTGCAATCGGGCAGCCCATGCTCGAGCGCGGCCAGCAAGCGCTCTGGCAGCGGCAACGCACGCCGGCCTTCGGCCACACGCGCCGCGTTGACCGCCATGAATCGCGCACGCTGCTCCGCCGCATCACTCAATTCATGAAACCCGTTTGCCAACTCAACCCCTCGATAATACACCTCGAACCGCTCCGCCACCTCGTAACCTTGCGGCAACCTCACGACCTTTGCCAACGAAGCCTGAGACGCCGGGTAGTGAAACACGATCTCCGGCCGATCGCGCCCCAACTGCGGCTCGATCCGCCCGGCCAGCAGTAAGTTCAGCCATTCATCTTTGTCTTCGCGCTTCATTCCTTCGGGCACCGGCACGCCCGACCGTTCAGTCAGCTCGGCCAGGTCTCGCGCGGTTGCCAAGTGGGACGATACTCCCAACTCGCGCTCAAACGCCTCGGCATACGAAGTCCGCCGGGCCGGCGGAGTATTCAGCATCGTTTGCAGCAGCGAATCGAGCAGCCCGATTCCAGCCTCCATATCGTCGCCCGTCCGATACCACTCGATGATCGTGAACTCGGGATTGTGAAGCTGGCCGATCTCACCGGCGCGAAACGACCGCGTAACCTGGAAGATCGCCTCGGCCCCCGCCGCCAATAACCGCTTCATGTGCAATTCGGGTGAAGCCTGCAAAAACCCTCCCCCCTCTACCACGAACGGCTCGATGTGCAGCTCGGGGATAATCTCCTCTGCCAGGAGCGGCGTTTCCACTTCGAGGAAGCCGTGCCCTTCAAAAAATCGACGCAACTCGATCAGCAATCCACGGCGCTGCCGAAGCGCTTCCAGAGTTGCACTCGGCCTAACGTCAGCAGGATTGTGACCAGACGCGACGGTCATTGTTTGCTCTTCTACGATCAATACAACCGATCTGCCATAAAGAACAAAATGAGCACAAAGAATAAAGCACCGGTCGA
>JADZFK010000012.1 GCA_020849945.1 Pirellulales bacterium
ACTTCACCATACTCGGGTTCACGGCCCCGTTGATGATTCGGCCTGGCTCGGTGGCGACCTTATCCATGAAGATGCGGGCGTCTGCCACGACGGGCTTCAACTGGAAGGTCAGGTTGCGAATGTCGCGGACGACGATATCGGCGTTGTAGATCATCACGTTGAGGTTGTCGAATACCGAGGGATCGTGGATGAGCTTGCCGAGGGTTCCCTCGCGGCTATTGAGTGCGCGGGCGACCGAACCGAAGTCATCCACGATTCGGTCGAGGCCGTCGACGGCCTTCAGCAGCGTTTCGGCAAACGTCCCGCCGTTCTCGCGGAGCGGTTCGGTGAACGCTTCCAAGTTGCGAAGATTTTTGTCGGCCGATTGCAATACGCCGCGAGACTCCTGCATCGTGAGCCGGAATTCGTGGATCGCATCGGGCAGCTCGTTAAGCCCCTGGCGTAGGCGTCGCCGGAGTTGCTGGCCTTCGGTAACGACTTCCGACCCCGGCGGCTGAACGTTGGTCCGTGGCAGTTGGCCCGGACCAGGCTGCGCTTCAACCGGCGCGGGATCGCCAATAATATCGTTGAACGCCTCCATCGCATTTGCGAACTGGTTCATCGCGCGGTCCGTGTTATCGAGAAGCCGCGTGACGCGGCCCTGCGACTCGCCCGATTCATCGCCGAAAGCGGTGTTCACCCGCTTAGCAAGCTGCTTGACTTCCTCGCCCGCCTCGGCAAGCGATCGGCTGGCGTTGGCAAATTCCTGTTTCAGATCGCCGAGTTGGCCGAGCGAATCGAACGGGTTGGGGGCCACTCGGCCGCGAAACACCGTGCCCGCGGCAACCGGCTGTGCATTCTGGGCTGGCGTGCCGCGACTGATGAAGTCGATCGTCGCATCGCCCAGGACACTCGTGCGAATCTGCGGCTCGAATTCGGCAAAGAGCGGGCGATTCCCGTCGATATCCGCTTTCAACAACACACCGGTGCCGCTATCCTCGATCGATTTCACCCGACCGATGAGGATGCCGTTCTTGCGCACCGGCGTGTTCGTATCGACCCCCGGCGCTTCGGCCACCTGAATGCCAATTTGATACTTCGCGGTACCCCACGGCAGCCAGCCCGTCGGCAGCGGGCCGTTCAAACTTGCCAACAAGCCGCAGCCGATCATCGTCGCAAACACGATGACGCCGACCCGAAATTGCATTTGACGTTCGTTCATAGTGTGAAGCTGTTAGCTGTTAGCTGTTAGTCGTTAGTCGGAAATCCAGATGAGTGTTACTTCCTCTAGCTAATAGCTAATAGCTAACAGCTTCTTCCCGCATTTCCAATAGTCGTTCGCCGGCTTCGCCGCGGACGAATTGTGAAACTCTTTTATCCTTGCAAGCCACGATCTCCTCGGGGGTGCCGTCGAAGATGATTTGCGAATCGTTCGGTTTCAAGCGCGAAAGCGGGTACAGCATTACGACGCGGTCGGCCGTCTTCTGGGCCGTCTTCATGTCGTGCGTCACAACGATGCTCGTCACTTCATTCTGTGCCCGGGTGCGGAGGATCAGTTCGTTGATGACATCGCTGACGATTGGGTCCAGTCCGGTGGTTGGCTCGTCGTACAGCAGCACCTCGGGATTCATGGCCAGGGCGCGGGCAAGGCCCACGCGTTTGCGCATGCCGCCCGATAGCTGTGCCGGCCGCTTGCTCAACACGCCCTCGGGCAACCCCACCTGGCCGAGCCGCATCGAAACGATCTGGCCGATCTTCTCGGCATTCATACGACCGTTCTCTTTGAGCGGAAAAGCGATATTTTCAGCCACGGTCATGCTGTCGAACAGCGCCGCGCTTTGAAACACGAAACCAAAGCGGGCACGCTGGGCCGTCAATTCGCGGTCGGAAAGTTCGTCGATCCGAAGGCCATCGAACACAACATGCCCACTTGCGGGATGAAGCAGGCCGATCATGTGTTTGAGCAGCACCGTTTTGCCGCAGCCGCTTTCGCCAATGATCGCAAGGGTTTGGCCACGGGGGATAGTTAGCGTCAGGTCGCGCAGCACTTGCTGCCGGCCGAACTGCGCGCACAGATTGTGAAGCTCGATGATCGGGCTGGGCGCTTCGAACGGTGTCGCTCGATTCGGCTTAGCGGGGTTTTCGTTCATAAGCCCATCTCCGGCCAAATGAGGTCGTGAACGTGATCGAGCCCAATGCTCAGAAACAGGTCGAGCATCAGAATGATCACAAATGAAAGCACGAACGCCTGGGTGGCCGCGCGGCCAACGCCTTCGGCCCCGGCGGCGCATTGGAAGCCTCGATAGCAACTAACGATCGCGATCGTTGCGCCGAAAAACACGCTCTTGAATACGCCGTAGAACAAATCCCAGTTGTGAAGGAATTGCTGCGAATTGTGCCAGTAGTGGTATGAATCGATGCCGAACACCTCGACGCTGTAGAGCCACCCGCCGACCACGCCCATGAAGATCGCCATGATCGTCAACGAAGGGATCATCAGCAGGCAACCCAAGAAACGGGGCACCACGAGATAATGAATCGGGTTCGCCCCCAGCGAGGTGAGGGCGTCGATCTGCTCCGTCACCCGCATCGTGCCAAGCTCCGCGGCAATCGCGCTGCCGACGCGGCCGGCCAGCATCGTCGCCGCCAGCACCGGGCCAAGTTCGCGGCACATCGAAAGGTTGATGAGCGCCCCAAGCCGCGTTTCAAAACCAAATTGCTTGAACTGCGAGTACGACTGCACCGCCAGTACCATGCCAATGAACGTACCGGTAAGAGCGATCACCGGCAGGCTCAGCACGCCAATGTTATAGAAGGCGGGGATGAGCGTATCGCGGCGAGGGAAGCGGGTTGCCAGCCACGAGAATGTGCGAAGCATGAACAGCGTCATGTCGCCGAGCATTTCCGTCCATCGAATGACCACGGCACCGATGTCGGCCACCGAATCGTAAACCGCCGCGCCCAAACCGCGACGTGTACCCGCAACCATGTTCGGCGGAATCGAAGCCATCGGAGGAAACTCGACCAATTGGGCTGGTGCCAGGCCTTTTCGCCTTGCAAACAGAACACCAGCGCGGGAGCCCCCCCGGGCATACGAGATACTAGATCGGCTCGTGCGACTCTGCCGCTTCAGTAAAGTTTACGGCCTGGCGGCCAGGAAGCCCAGCATGCGATGCTGGTGCTGCTTGCAATTGCGATGATGCTTCTTCGCGGCCGAAACACGTGCCGCCCGGCCGGGACGGCCGGGCTATATAGCCGAGCCGTTTCGGCTCGGCGTCCACCGCATCTTGTACGGCAAGATTACACGACCCGAGAAAAGAAAACCGCCGACAAAGAGTCTGTGATTTTCTTGAAGAGGGCAACTGGTATCGGCACAAGTGGTGGAAATAACCGGTGAAAACAGCGGCCTGCCGGCCGCCGCTAATTCGAATGAACATTTCATCACAAGATCCGAGCGGGGGGCTGAATTTAGGAGCTTGCCGTTGTTTCACCCGGTTCGCCGGTTGCGGCGGCACCAACGGGTTCTGGCGCCGGCTCGGCTTTGGTGGTTCGGCCTTCAAAGATGAGTTGCTTCTTTTCGCCCACCTTTTTCACCTCGATCTTGATCGCATCCTTACCGGCGAATTCGCCCTTGAGCAATTCCTCGGCCAGTGGATCTTCGACATACGTTTCGATCGCCCGACGCAGTGGCCGCGCGCCGTAATCGGTGTTCGAACCCTTCTTGATAAGGAACTCCTTGGCCTCGTCGGTGATCTCGATCGCCAACCCTTTCTCCTTGAGCCGATCGCGGACCTTGGCCAGTTCCAAATCGACCACTTGCTTGAGATCGTTATCGGTCAGGTGGCGGAAGACGATGATATCGTTCACGCGGTTGATGAACTCGGGGCGGAAGACCTTTTCGATTTCATCGACCACCCGGCCCTTCATGCTTTCGTAGCTTGCATCTTGGTCGGGCTTGGCGAAGCCAAAGGCCGCTTCGTTTTTGATCGCCTCGGCACCCGCGTTTGTCGTCATGATGAGGATCGTGTTGCGGAAGTCGATATTGCGGCCGAAGCTGTCGGTTAGACGGCCTTCTTCCATCACCTGCAGAAGCATGTTGAACACTTCGGGATGGGCTTTTTCGATTTCATCGAGCAGCACAACCGCGTAGGGCCGGCGGCGGATTTGCTCGGTGAGCTGCCCGCCTTCCTCGTAACCCACGTATCCTGGCGGGGCGCCGATCAACCGGCTCACATTGTGCTTCTCCATGTATTCGCTCATATCGATTTGAATGAGCGCTTCGGAGTCGCCGAACATGAACTCGGCCAGGGCCTTCGCCAGCAGCGTTTTGCCGACGCCCGTCGGCCCGGCGAAAACGAACGTGCCGGTGGGCCGCTTCGGGTCTTGCAGGCCGCTGCGGCTGCGTCGCACGGCCCGGGCCACCGCCTTGATCGCTTCGTCCTGGCTGATCACCCGCTTGTGCAGCTCTTCTTCCATCTGCATCAGGCGGAGCGAATCTTCGGTCGTCATCCGGGTGAGCGGGATGCCGGTCATCTTGGAAACGACCTCGGCGATCACGTCTTCATCCACGACGCCGCCGTTTTCGCGCGATTTCTCGCGCCAATCTTTCGTGATCTGCTGTTTCTTCTTCTTGAGCTTATCGGCCTGATCGCGCAGCCGGGCCGCCTGCTCGAAATCCTGATTGGCAACGGCCTCCTCCTTCTGCCGATTCAACGCCTCGACCTCGTCGTCGATCTCCTTCAAATTCGGCGGCTTCGACATGCTCTTCAGCCGTACCCGGGCACCCGATTCGTCGATAACGTCAATGGCCTTGTCTGGCAGGCAGCGTCCCGTGATGTACCGCTCGGAGAGATCGACGGCCGCTTGGATCGCATCATCCGTAATTTGCACGCGGTGATGCTCTTCATACCGGTCGCGCAACCCTCGCAAAATCTTGACCGTATCCTCGGGCGATGTTGGATCGATGAGCACTTCCTGGAACCGGCGGGCGAGGGCCGAATCCTTCTCGATGTACTTGCGATACTCGTCCAGCGTCGTGGCCCCAATGCACTGAATTTCGCCGCGTGCAAGGGCCGGCTTCAGCACGTTGGAAGCGTCGATGGCACCTTCCGCGCCGCCGGCCCCAACGAGCGTGTGTAATTCATCGATGAACAAGATCGTATTCTTGGCGCGGCGAACTTCGTTCATCACCGCCTTGATCCGCTCTTCAAACTGCCCGCGGTATTTCGTCCCCGCCACCATCATCGCCAGGTCGAGCACCACGATCCGGCGATCCAGCAAGAGTTCGGGCACATCGCCCTCGATCACTCGCTGGGCAAATCCTTCCACGATCGCTGTTTTTCCAACCCCCGCCTCGCCGAGCAACACGGGGTTGTTTTTCGTGCGGCGGCTAAGAATTTGGATGGCCCGCTCGATCTCGTTCTCTCGCCCGATCACCGGATCGAGCTTTTTCTGGCGAGCAAGCTCGGTGAGGTCGCGGCCGAAACTATCGAGCGCCGGCGTTTTGCTGCGGCTCTTTCGGCCTTCGCCACCTTCCTCGCCAACTCCGCCTCGGCCACCGCGTTCAGGGCCTTCACCCCCTTCGATCCCATGCCCAAGCAGGTTCAGAACCTCTTCGCGGACTTCCTCAAGTTTTAGGCCTAAGTTCATGAGCACCTGGGCGGCCACCCCTTCTTGCTCGCGCAGCAGCCCAAGCAAGATATGCTCGGTGCCCACGTAATTGTGATTCAGGTTTCGGGCTTCTTCCATCGAGTATTCGATGACCTTCTTCGCCCGCGGGGTTTGCGGAAGCTTGCCCATCGTCACCATATCGGGCCCGCTTTGAACGAGCTTCTCGACCTCTAGCCGAATCTTCCGCAGATCGACATCGAGGTTCTTCAGCACGTTGGCGGCCACGCCGCTGCCTTCTTTAATCAGCCCCAACAGCACGTGTTCGGTACCGATATATTCGTGATTGAAACGCTGTGCCTCTTGGTTGGCCAGTTGCATCACTTTGCGGGCACGGTCGGTAAATCGTTCGTACATCATCCGTCTCCGGTGTAAATCGGAAGGCATTAGGCGCCGCGGGGCGGTTCCCGTACTGGTCGCTCGATGGAGCGCTGCATCGGCCAGCACCCTTCATCCAATCTGGATGGCCGCGATGCAACGCAACGCGGGGGTGCATTCGCCTTGCAGGTCTCCACAATTGTATCCGTGAAGTCAATTCGGAATCAGGGCAGGCAACACGGCGAACCGTGGCACGCACGCGCAGCCACACTTCTCGGCCGCCCAACAGCCTGTTGAAAAACGCCATCGTGGCGTTTTTCAACCTCGCCAAGCTCGGAGCCAAGCTCCTCGCGGCTCGCAAAACAGCGACTTGGGTCGCTGTTTTGGCATGGCATCGATGCCATGACGCCACCCAGGGGCCTGAGCGCAGTTTCGGGAAGTCTGTGCAAGTGTAGCCCCCAAATCGTACCCCAGCAAGGCAAGTTGAACGGCTATGGGCACTTAGGAAATGCGTGAATTATCCGTTCATCCTGGGCTTGCAGCCCCCCGGCCGGTATGATCGTTACGGGGAAGCACACCCCGATTCACGACAACCAACAACCCCGGGCTACTGCGGGAAACTCGCTTTCAGACATCTCCAAGCCCTTTTCGCCGAACAACTCCCCCGCCCCAAGTGGCTGGTCATGTGCTGATCTCGCTGCATGGCACAACCTTCCCTCCTTCGAATTCTGGATGCCTCGCTAAATCGCGCGACCGAGGGGCTTCGCGTTGTCGAGGACTACGCGCGCTTCGCTCTCGATGATGCATTCCTCACAGCCCAAATCAAACAACTTCGTCACGAACTCGCGGCCGGGGCCACTTCCATCGATACACTCGCTCGCCACTCGGCCCGCGATACCCTGCGGGATGTCGGCACACAAGTTTCAACCGCCACCGAAAACTTGCGACTAGACACTTGGGATGTTTGTGCAGCCAATCTTAAACGCGCCGAGCAGTCGCTACGAAGCTTGGAAGAATACGGCAAGGTCATCGAGGCCGAATTCGCTCGCACTTGCGAACACTTGCGCTACCGCCTCTACACGGTAGAGAAATCGCTCGATGGCACTCGCATCAGCCGCCAGCGGTTGCAAGGCTGTACGCTGTGCGTGCTCGTCGATGGCCAGGATTCACCCGAGCGTTTTTCACGCCTGGGGCGGGAACTTGTCGAGGCCGGCGTCGGCATGATCCAGCTTCGCGATAAGCGGCTTGATGATCGTGCGCTCATCGGCCGAGCCAGGCTTCTGCGGCAACATACGCATGCAAGCAACACCTTGGCGATCATCAACGATCGGGCCGATATCGCCGCCGCCGTGAAGGCCGACGGCGTCCACCTTGGGCAGCAAGACCTCGCCGTCAAGGACGCCCGGGCGATCCTCGGCACCCAAGCTCTCATTGGCGTTTCAACCCACAATCTTGCCCAAGCTCGCCAAGCCGTGCTCGATGGCGCGAATTACCTCGGCGCGGGGCCTACGTTCCCGTCCTCCACGAAATCGTTTGAAGCCTTTGCAAGTTTGGATTACTTACAAGACGTGGCCTGCGAAATTAGTCTCCCCACTTTCGCCATTGGTGGCATCGACTCCAGCAACCTCGCGGAAGTGCAAGCCACCGGCTTGTCGCGAATCGCGGTTGCTGCCGCCGTAACCGCGAGTTCAAATCCGGCCTCTGCTGCTCGGGAATTGCTCGCCATGCTCGGCCAATCGAACGCCCCCCGCCCCCTCGTTCAACCTTCCGCGTAAATCCCCCGGGCTGCAAACTTCCAACTTCAACATCACTTCAACATCACTTCCAACTTCAACTCCCCAACCCCAATCCCAAGCCCCCTTCCATGCTCCACGCAATTGTGATGGCCGGCGGTTCTGGCACACGGTTTTGGCCCGCCAGCCGAAACCTTGCGCCTAAACAACTGTTGCAACTCGTGGGCAACGCCACCATGTTGCGGCAAACGTTCGATCGGCTTGGCGATGTCGTACCCATCGAACACCGGCTCATCATGACGAACGAACGGCTCACGGCGGCTGTTTGCGGACAACTGCCCGAACTACCGGCGGAAGCGGTAATCGGCGAGCCGTGCAAGCGAGACACGGCCCCCTGCATTGCACTGGCAGCGCTCTTGGTTAGTCGGCGCGACCGGGAGGCCACGCTCGTCGTAACGCCCGCCGATCATGTCATCCGGCCCGCCAACCTCTTCCAAGCCGCAATCCGCCAGGCCGCCGCATTGATCGAGAAGTCGCCGGGACGAATCGTTACGTTCGGCATTCGCCCAACCTATGCCGCCGAGGTGTTCGGGTACATCCAGCGTGGGCACCGGCTCGAAACTACTCGAAACGCCCCGCACACCGCCCCCCCGGCGAGAAAGCCGCCCACACCGCCAACCGTTTCGCCCGTGCCCGATGCCCCCGCCTTTGCGGTCCAACGATTTCGCGAAAAACCCGATGCCGCCACCGCAAGACAATACGTCGAGTCGGGCGACTACTACTGGAACAGCGGCATTTTCGTGTGGCGTGCAACAACCATTCTCGAAGCCATTCGTGAACGGCAACCCGCCATGCTAACGCGGCTTGAAACCATCGCCGACGCCTGGAATTCGCCCGACCGTTCGCGCGTGTTCGAGCGCGAGTTCGCGGCCATCGAGCCGATTTCGATCGATTACGCCGTGATGGAAAAGGCCACCGACGTTGCCGTGATCGAAGCGACGTTCGAGTGGGACGACCTGGGAAGCTGGCAATCGCTGGCCCGCCTCGCCGGTTCCGATCCGGCTGGCAACACGATCTTGGGTCGGCATCTCGGTTTGGGGACCAGCGACTCCATCGTGCGAACCGATGACGATCACCTCGTCGTCACGCTCGGGTTAAAGAACTGCCTGGTCGTCCACACCCCGAATGCCACTTTGGTGGCCGACAAACACCGCGAGGAACAAATCCGGCAAGTCGTCCAACGGCTCGAAGAAATGGGCTGGAACGAGTACCTGTGATTGTTTCCGCAACCTAACACGGCCCCCACACCACGGCCTTCCGCCACCTGATCCCCATGCGTATCGCCGGCATCGATTATGGCACCGTGCGGATCGGCATCGCGCTGGCCGACACCGAAGTCGGCATCGCGGGGCCGTTCGAAAACTACACACGGCGCTCGCCCGCCCTGGATGCGGAGTACTTCCGCACACTGGCCAACGAAGAGCGAATTGGGCGATTCGTCGTGGGGCTGCCCGTCCATTTGCACGGCGGGGAAAGCCAGAAGTCGGCCGAGGCGCGGGCCTTTGGCGATTGGTTGAGCAAAACCACCGGCGTGCCGGTCGAGTATTTCGACGAGCGGTTCACTTCCGCCGAGGCCGACCGGCTGCTGGGTGAAGCGAAGCTCACGAAAAAACAGCGGCAGGCCCGCCGCGACCAGTTGGCCGCTCAAATCATGCTCACCGCTTACCTAGAAGCCGGGGCAACCAACCAAGATTCGCCCGGCGCGATCGATTGACGGCCGCCACAAGCACCCCTCGCCAAGCCGAAACGGCTCGGCGATGTGGCCCGGCCGAATAACCCCCACTCCGCCTGCATATCCCCATGAGAACGTTGGTCATCGGCTGTGGATACTTGGGCACTTGCGTGGCGCGACGGTGGCGCGATGCGGGCGAACAGGTGTTTGTCGTCACGCGAAGCCAAGAACACGCTCACGAGTTTCAACGCGAAGGTTTCACCGCATTCGTTGCAGACGTCACGCAACCTTCGTCGCTCCGCAACCTGCCCGCCGCCGAGACCATCCTCTACGCGGTCGGGTTCGATCGCTCGGCCACGGCATCAACCGGTCGGCCAACCATCGAAGAAGTTTATGCAGGCGGTTTGAAGAACGTATTGACCGCGATCGAAGCAGATGATTGCCAGGCCGCTCGCGCGCCCCACTTACGGCAAGGCGAAAGACAACAACCGAAGCTCGCGACGCCGCGGATCATTTATGTGAGCACGACGGGCGTATACGGCCCGGCCGCCGGAGCATGGGTAGACGAATCGACACCCACGGATCCGAGGCGAGAAGGTGGCCTAGCATCGCTTGCGGCCGAGCGAATCCTTGCCGCTCACCCGTTCGGCGCCCACGGCATCATCCTCCGAATGGCCGGGCTTTATGGCCCGAGGCGTGTGCCATTCCTAGAGCCACTGCGAGGTGGTGAACCGATCGCCGTGCCGGAAAGCAGCTTGTTGAATCTCATCCACGTACACGATGCGGCCAAAGTCGTCGTGGCGGCCCAGCAACTTCCGCCCTTCACCGATGGCCCACGCGTGTACTGCGTCAGTGACGGCGAACCGGTCGAGCGCGCAACCTTCTACCGCGAGGTGGCCCGACAGCTCGGTGCCCCCGCCCCAACGTTCGTAGCACCAGAACTAAACTCACCGCGAGCCGTGCGTGCGGAAGCCAATCGCCGCATTTGCAACGCCCGAATGCTCGTCGACCTGCAAGTTCAACTCGAATACCCGAACTACCGAAGCGGGTTGGCCGCAAGCCTGACCTAGCAACCAGTAGGTCCCGCGAGCCGAGCGGGACCATGAACAACCAAACAACTTGCCATGCGATTTGAGTCTCGCCCGGCATGCGACTTGAGTCTCGCCCGGCAGGCGGGACCTACTCTTGAGCAAACAAATCAACCGAACAGCCATGCGGTGCGGGGCCGACCCGTATTTGAAGGTGGCTTGATTTGTGGGAAAGGTCGCTGACCCCGATGGAACGAGGCAGTTCCAACCGTTATCGAAGTTTGCAGTAAATCGGCGTCGGCGATGCCTCCCACACTGCTCGGCAGGTTGCTCCAAGGGGGCAGACATCTTATCATGGCCACAACGCGATTTCGATTTGCCAAGTAGGGTTCGCATGGCTGTTTTGAAGCGACAACCGCTGTTTCCTCACGTCATCGAGCTGAACTTTCAGGCGCGGCGACGGATCACTTGCGGCGTATACCTCGTCTACGATGACGACAACAACTGGGCACTTATCGATATCGGTTACGAGGATGCCGTCGAGGAGTGCCTCGAAATCATCCGCCAACTCGATTTTCCCTTCTCGAAGTGCGTCACCCTCATCGCCTCGCACGCCGATGTCGATCATATCCAAGGTTTTGCCAAGGCCAAGCACATCCTCAAAACGACGGTAACCTGCCACCCGCTGGCGGCCAAATCCTTGCAGACGGGCGACCGCACCGTGACTTTTGCCGAAGTCCCCGCGCAAAACATCCACCTCGCCATGCCGCCCGTCAAAGTCGATCACCTCGTGAACGACGGCGATCGCATTCGCATCGGCAACCTCGAACTCGAAGTGTGGCACACCCCAGGCCACACGAGCAGTCAACTCGCCTTTCGGCTCGGCGATCTGCTCTTTTCGGGCGACAACATCTTCCGCGACGGCTGCGTGGGCGGGATCGACGCCCAACACGGCAGCCATCTTGCCGATTTCATCGCTTCCCTTGAACGAATTCGTGCTAGCAACGTCGAGTGGCTGCTGCCAAGCCACGGCCCCGCCTTCCGCAAAGAGGATGCGTTGCTCGATCGCACGATCGAACGCCTGCGAACGTACCTCCACATGGCCGACTTCGGCACCTGCGCCGGCGACTGGCCCCTGATGGATCAATGGGAGCGCGAACTGGTCGAAGGCCTGCGCCCGGCTTGAGTCGCGCCTCAGCAGCAATTGATCCCCTGGCCCGCCGGGGGCTCTGCCTAACCCGCAAGGTTTACCATGCTATCGCCTGCCTGGTGTGGGGCCATGCGGGTTGTGCCGGTTTTTCTCTCAATCCGGTTTGTAACGTTGGTCGATGCTTCTACGGACGCCGACTCTCCGGCGCGTGGCCTTCGGCTCGCAGGGCGAGCAAGGTCGCCTTTTCCGCATTCGACTCAGGGGGGGGGAAGTAATGATCCGCCGGATCCTTTTTGCCGCGAGCGCCGCCTTGCTGCTCGCTCTACTGTCGCCCGGCCGCGAGGCTTGCGCCCAGCAAGCGTATGGCCGCGCTTGGGGACACACCTACAACACCACGGATTGGGACCGCTTCTACCACTATCCGTACGTGTATTACCCGCAAAACTACTGGGGCAACGAATACTTCCGCAGCGCCGATAGCCTGTATTACCGCTACCCGGCCGAAATGCGGATCCCCGTCTACAACCGGCACTGGCACAACGAATATCCAACTCCACGCCCCTACTACAGCGGCCACCACTTCGTCCTCGACATCTTCTAATCGCCAACCAGCGCGGTTACGAAGGTCCATCGCCACGACACACCACGTGGCGTCCGCGCGTCATCGTCTGGGGGGACACTCGTCGACGCGCTGCCGAGGATGAGGCTTAACAGACCGCGGCGCAGGCTCGATGCCGGCGCCGCGGTCTCGTCGTTTCTGGGGCTACCCCGGCTTTCTCACCACGGAGCACACCGAGGTCACGGAGAAGAATTGGTCATTGCAAATTGGTCATTTGCCATTGACCATTTCAGCCATGACCAATTCTTCTCCGTGGCCCTGTGCCTTGTATGGAAATAGCCGAGCCGTATCGGCTCGGCGAACTGGCATGGATTCCTACACCCGGTCGCCCGGCCCAGAGGGCCGGGCCATAAAGAATCAACACAGCCGCTCCGTGGTGAGAAATCCGGGCTAACGCCCAGGTTCCATCGCGAATCGAATGCGGGCAGCCACCGCGAGTGTGCTTCGCGCAAAAAACTAGAGCCGCGAGTTTTAGCTCTGCGGCTCTTTCCCGTTAGTTCACGCGGCGGAGAG
This sequence comes from Pirellulales bacterium, assembly GCA_020849945.1. Classification (GTDB taxonomy): domain Bacteria; phylum Planctomycetota; class Planctomycetia; order Pirellulales; family Lacipirellulaceae; genus JABDGM01. Next base: position 12,740 of record JADZFK010000012.1, read on the forward strand.
AGCTGAAACAGCTCTCAACCCGCCGAGGCGATCGACTTAGAAGTTACGAAGACTTCTTGGTCTTCTTCTTCGCCTTTTTGGCCTTCTTCTTTGCGCCTTTCTTCTTGGCGGTCTTCTTGGCAGCCTTCTTCTTGGCAGCGCGTTTCTTCTTGGCCACAGTCACTCCTCCATAAAAAGGTTTTGGCAGTTCTCCGGCTGACACACCAAAAACAAACTCACAGCCGAAACTACCTTTTGAAAAACGACCACCGCATCCGCGGTAGCCTCGGGAACTCGCACCTTTGATCACGTCTCGAATTGAATATCCTCATCAACTCGCGACAACACAAAACGCTCGTTCACCGATGTCACTTGTCCGTAGTTGTACGAAATTGTTGGAATAGTGCAACACGTTTTTGAAAAAATTTTTCATGTTGCGGAAAAATTTTTCCTCCGTTTCGCTCCGTTACAACCCTGATGCAACACCCTTCGCGCCTCGGTTTCACTCTCTTTGAGCGCGCCAACGCGATTCAATACAACGAAATCGTCGTCCCATCGGCGAAGCGCCCACACGGCTGCGATGCGAACCGCGCCACACCCCATTGCGACCACTCTTTCGGCGCGAGCCCCACACAATACGCCGTCATCGAAAGCGATCTGCGAGGCAACTTCTCCGCATCGCACCCGGTTCGCCAGTGGGAAAGGATCGTGGGCCACGCCTCGCGCTCTTTGCAACGCATGATGTGGATTGGATCGACCCCATACCACGCGCCAGACACTGGAATTACCGATGTTTTCTTCACGTTTGCCGTCTCGGCCAATCGGCCGTTGATTTTGCACGCCGCGTGCCGCGCTTCCTCCAACGTCAGGTTGCTGCACGGAAATAGGAGCCTTCGGAAGAATCGGAATCGCCGCTCGCCAAGCCGCTCGATACTTGCCGAAGGCAATTGCGTGACAATCGTTGTCGCGCCCAACTCTGTAAGTTTGCCGATGCACGAATCGACCCAATCCAAGAGCTGCTCGGCGCTGGTTCCGTACAACAAGTCGTTGCCGATGTCGGTCAGAAGGGCCACGGTGGGAAGTGCATCGCGCGTTTGTAAATCTTGCCAAAGCGCGCAGGGAAAAATTCCGGAAATTTTTCTCCCCAAGACCGTAGAATCTTGCCCATACGACCTTCCATGACCCATTGCGACCATTATTTCGATCGGTTCCGACCACATCGACCGCGCGGTCGAAACGATCATCGGTAGGCCGCGAACCACGTTGCTCGCGCCCAACAACACCACTCGACGCCTGGCACTACCCGCTTGCATACGGAACCATTGAACGAAGAAATCTCGCCACCGATCTTCATTCTAACCCGGATTTCTTACCACGGGACCACAATACGTGGTACGGACTTCAGTCCGTACTATTGATAACTGCGCGGCGAAAGATCAATGGGGCGCTTAACCCCAAGCCAGCGGCGAGGAAGAACCTCGAATTTCAACGCCGCTGGCTCCGGTTAAACAACCCTTAAGGGCTCATTTGTAGCGCGGACATCAATAATCCACGGACTGAAGTCCGTGCCACGAAACACACGCCATGCGGGCATCCTGCGAACGAAGACTCCACGACAACACCGCGGAGATTCATAGCCCGACCCTCTGGGCCGGGCACAACGAATTATCCAAACGCCGGGGGTGCGTGGTACGGCGGCGATTCGCCGATCCGAATCGGGTCGGCTCTCTATTCTTGACGCAACCGTTCGCGTCCGTCCGCGTGCGCCTTCCGAACTTCCCCCTTCTCCCTTCCGCTCGCCCCTTTATCTCCAATGGCCTCGTTGAAACTGAAGCGTCTGGAAGTTATCGAATGCCAACATTCCAAACATAAACGCCACGAAGAACCGCTGATTCAATAGCGCATACGCGGCGAAAGCAATCGCCACGCCGGCGGAAAGTTGCAACGAACGCCGCTCGGGTGTGCCCGCCAGGAAGAACAGTTGACGAGAAATCTGCCCGCCATCGAGCGGATACACGGGCAACAAATTAACCAGCCCCCACAGGATATTCACCACAAGAAAATCCCACACAACAATATCCGCAATGGTGCCGAATAGCTCCCACTGAACGGGTACCCAGGAAAGCGAGAATGTTTCGACCCGGCCCAGCGCCACCAAAATCGAAATCACAAAGCCCGCCAGGATGAATCCCGCCATCGGCCCCGCAATCGAAATTAGAATCTGGCTTCGCGGCCGACGATCGCAATTGTTGCACGAGGCCAAACCGCCGAAACCGTGCAGCGTGATCCACGGCCACCCGCCGTAATAGCGCTGCACCACCGCGTGCCCCAACTCGTGGATGAGAATCGAAACAAACACGACGCCTACCCAAACGAACAACTCCCGCGGATCGACCGGCCGCCTTCCGCCAATACACAACAGCACGGTGACTATCCAAAATAACGGATGCACCCGCACAGGAATTCCGAACAGGCGAAAGTGTAGATCGGCAGGCGACGGCGGCGGTTCGCTTAAATGAATCATGGGATCAATTGCGGATTGCGGATTGCAGAATGCGGCTACAGCGAGATCAAGACAGGATAACAATATCGGCCAGAGGTACCGGATCAACGTTCATGGTCGAATGGAATAGACACTTCAAGACATCAGCCTACCGACGTCTTACCTCTCGCCTCGGATACTATTCCAGCCTGTCGATCCGGCCCTTCCTGTTATCGGGCCCCTTCATCTTCCGTCCGTCGTGCCCGCCGTGTCGTCGTGGTAAAATTCGGCATCGCGTTGTCGTACAAACTTCTCAAGCCGCATCGGCAACCACCGTAGGGGCCCCAGCCCCAAACGCCGTGTGGGTTCGCAACGGCTTCGCGGCGGCGCCGGCCAGGGTGTCGAGGATGTAATCGGCGGCACGCACCGAAGCGCCGCCGTGGCCAACACGATCTCGCAACGCGACGAGTTGGGCCACCCGGGCCGCGCGCCGTTCGGGCCGCATGAGCCATTCTACCAAGTGTTCGGCCACCCGCCGCGATCGGTCCTCGCACGTCAGATACTCGGGCATCAGCACTTGGGCGTCCTCCGGGGCAGCCGGATCGTAGGTTGCCACCCGCTTCGGAAACAGGTCGCTCGCCGTCAGCAAGTTGACCAGCGTAATGTACCGCACTTTGCGAAAGAACGCCTGGACAAAGTAGGCAAGGCGCGAAATGTAATACAGAATCACCGTCGGCTTTGCATGATAAAGCAGTTCGAGCGAAACCGAACCCGAGACGGCCATCGTGCAATCGGCGGCTTCGATGATTTCGGCCGTTCGGCCCACGTGGATCTCGATCGGAAGGTCGGCGGCCGTGGCGGCCACCGCTTTGCGGGCAAGCTCGGCCTGGCTGGCTTTGAAGGAAGCCACCGCGAACCGCACTCCGGGCACCTCTTGCCGAACGATCCGGGCCGCCTTCAAGAAGTAAACCAAGTTGCTCTTCACTTCTTGTGTGCGAGAACCTGGCAGAATCGCCACGAGTGGCCCCGCGCCGCCCCGCAAACGCTCGAGGAACGCCTCATCGAGCCGCTCGGCTCGCAGTTGATCGAAATACGGATGCCCCACAAACGTGGCGTTGCATCCGCGGTCGCGGTACCACGCTTCTTCAAACGGCAGTTTGCAAAGCACATGGTCGACAAACCGACGCATCTTCTTGATCCGCCACCCGCCCCAGGCCCACAACTGCGGCACGCCGTAATAAAAAACCGGAATCCCATGCACCTTCGCCCGCCTCGCGATCCACCAATTGAAGCCCGGGTAATCGATCAGCACCACCGCATCGGGCCGATGGTGCCGAAAGTATCGGTCTGCTCGGCACACCAGGTTCCAAAACTTGTGGATGTTCAGCAGCACTCGCAGGAACCACATGACGGCCAACTTGGTCAGGTCTTCATGCAGCTCGCACCCGGCCGCGGCCATCCGGGGTCCGCCGTAACCCACACACTCGCAATCGGGCCGGCGACGACGCAACTCGCGGACAAGGTTCGCGCCATGCAAGTCGCCACTCGGTTCGCCAACGGAAAAAAATATCTTCATGACAGAAACTCGTGAACGCCCCACGCTCCTCGGCCAAAAAACAAAACGCCCCATCCCACGCCCGCCTGGTTCGCGTCGTGGAATTGGCGGGCGGAAGTCGTGGATTCGGCGGGCGAAAGTATGGCAAATTGGCCCCCTCGCGCGAAGCTCATTCCCCACCGCATATTTCGCGGGTTTACACGCCCGTTGACGGCGATGTACCCCTCCGCAATCATTCCTCAGTATGGAAGACCTGTTTCAAACGATCCAGCAGTTGGTTGCCGAGGAAAAGTTCTTGGTCGGCCTGCACGATGCCGAAAGGTTGGAAGAGCGTGGTATAAGCCGACGGGGGGCTGGAGACCGCTGAGTTGATCCTTGAACGCTCTTCTGCCAAGCCCAATCCTGCTGTGGAAGTAAAAATGGTTCTTCCCGAGGGGACCGAAATCAAAGCGGTGTGGTCGTGCCTGAGACAAAGCGGCGTTGGCAAGTTGGTCACCGTTCATTTCTTCGATTGAGTGCTGACATGCAAATCGCAGGCGAACGCATTAAACGGACTCGACTCATCCAGACGGAGAGGTTTGTCGTAGCCGTCGATGTTGAGATGGTGATTCCACCCGACGACCCAAGCGAACCCTGTTACGAGGCAGAGACGGTGCAGTTCCTTCGAGAAGTCAAAGAGCACGCGGAGCAGGGAGACCTCGATTGGCTTCAACATCGCGGCAAGGTCTATGCGGCGGTGAAAGCAACCGCCTAAACCCTCGGCATTATAGGAACCTTGCCCAGAACCGTCCCCAGAGCGAAGGACGGGCGCATTTTGCTCCGAACACTCCGAAAAAGAGCAAGTTCCCGACGGTTCTTGGATAGACTCTTACCGTTCGAGCAGCATTTCCAAGTAGCTCCGCCGTTCCGCGGGGCCAAGTTCGAGATCGGCCGCTAGTTGAGCGATCGTTTGCTGGGCCGATTCCAACTCCTCCGCGTTCGCCAATAGTTCGAGTTCCACGAACGTGCCAAGTCCCTCGACTTCGTCGATCGCGCCTTCGACATCGCGGCCCGAGCTGGCCAACTGAAACGTTCGCCGTCGCTTCCGAACGATGGCCACGGGCGCGAACCCCAGCGCGGCAAGCAGGGTGGCGAACTGCTCGCTGGCAGGCTCGCCCGACGCCAGTTGCAGTTCGATCTCGCGCCGCGTCTTGGTCGTCGAGCCGAGTTTGGGGCCTTTGTACGTCACGAAGTTTCGACCCGCCACGCGGCGTATTCGCAGTGCTTCGTCGGTCTGGGCAAAATCGCGGCATGGGTGCGCAAAGTAGCGGTCGACCTGCTCGGCCGCCGCGCCCGGCTCGGCCCCCCGCGCCGAAAGCTCGCGCAAGAACGCTGGCACATCGCTAACTCGGTGCTTCTGCTCAACTTCGTAACGCATACCCACGCCCCCCACAATCCCACGCCCCTAACCCCGCAAATAAACCGCTTGCTCGATCCGCGCCGGCCGATCGTGCCGCGCCGCTACTCCTTCGGCATCGAGCGCCCATAACGGGCTGATCTCCACACGGGCATCCGACGACACGATCGTCCCCGCCTGTTCCAACCACCGGCGATGCTGGCCTACCATGAATCGGCGAACGTACTCTGCCGTATCGCGTTCGGCGCCCGGTGCGTTCTTCAGCGGTGCGAACACTTCATCCTCCGCGTATTCAACGACCAGCGCATTGCGAGCGTGCGGCAACAAATCGAAGATAAACCGCTCAAACTTCAGGGCGTTTGGCTCCCGAGCATTCACCAACTCGCCTTCCGCGTTCAAGAAGGGCACTTTCTTGCGCGCAATGTGGAATGGCAGCGCGTCCTTGTGCGAAAGCATCCGTTCGAGAAACGCCACGCCAAACAAATGAACGGCAATGCTGCCGGCCCAAAACTTGAGCGAACCGGCCTCATCTCGCTCGGCCGCCACGTCTTCTGGCAAGTCACTGTATTCGATCACTTGTGTCTTGCCCTCGATCGTTGCGAATACGCCGAGCTTGTCTTGCGGCGTTTGCTTGGCAACCGCCATCGATGTCAGTTCCGACTCGGCAAGCAGGTGGTACCCCACGAACTCGGCATTGCCGATGGGCGTGAGAGGGTTATCCACTTGAAAATAAAACAGGTGCTCGATGCCACGCCGCCGCATGTCGTCAATCGCCCCGCTCGATGCCAACGCCGCGACCGTCCCGCCGTGGCCATCGGGGCTTAGGAACAGCGAGCCCTTTGTGGACATCAGCAGTTTGCCCGTCTGGGCGTCGACGGCCGGCATCGTCCCCTGGCAAAAGAGAAACACATCCTCCGCGGGCAAACCAAAATTCTTGTGATGCCGAAGGTACTCCAACTGTTCTTCGTGCGTCACCGGGCTGGTCATCATGTAAAGCGGCACCGATGCTCCGTAACGCCGGGCAAGGGCGAGCACCTTCTCGCAGTGAATCTGCAGCAGCGAAGCGTTCGAGATCGGGCCGATCGAAAAAAGCCCCTTCGGGTGCTCGAAACCGAGCCGGCTCCCCTGCCCTCCTGCCACAAGAATCACCCCGACCTGCCCTCGTTCGAGCGATTCGACCCCTCGCTGCCGAGCCGCCGCGGCATCCCAAACACCGTTGCCGCCGCCGACTCGCTCGGACAACCTTACCGCCTTGGGCGGTGCCGCCGATCGAGCCGCGGCCGCCCAATCGATTCCGCCCGCCCCTTGACGGCACAACAACGCAAGCTGCTCGAAGTCGATCGATTCGAGCTGGGCAACCAGCCCGCTACGCTCTTGAGCAGAAAGCTCATCGAAAAACCGCAACACGTGCCCCTGCCCGCTCGACGCAAGCCGACCAACAAGCTGCTCGTAATGCTGCAAGGCAACCATCAAAACACCCACCCCCGAACCCATGCGTAGGCCAACAGGCACAATAGCGGAAATACGACGAAAATCGTCGCGTAGGTAAATATCGAAGTCCAAACATGACGAGGCCAGCGTGCCATAAGTCTCACCAACATAGCAGGGTCGAGGGTGGAGGGTCGAGGGGCGAGGGGCGGAAGTCAAGAGCTGAGAGTCAAGAGTCAAGAGTCAAGAGCGTGAAGCGAGCCGGGGGAGGATCGGAAGCGTAAGTGGCCGGAGCTAACCGCTCAATCTCCGGCTGCACCATCGGCGCTGGCAATCGTGGCAAGGGCGCGCCAGGCAGCCAGGTCTACTTCATCGGCGATGAACTGCAACGAGGCGTCGGCTCGCGCCACATTCACACCGCTCGGATGCCCGCTCCGAGGGACTCGCCATCCGTAGGGCGTAAACTGAAGCTGCACTCCGCCGCCGAGTTGCACGCCCATGCAATCGGGGGTCGTGCTGTTCGGTGTATCGTAGTGATTATAAAGCGCGCAGCGAAACTCGCCATTCGCCCACGAGAAACCTCGCGGATCGCTCATGTTCCACTGATTCGCCGCCGCACAAATCGTGTCCGATATCGGCGACGCAAACGCGAACTTGTACTCGTAACGCGGGTCATGCAGATCCCCTTCCGTCGGCTGGCCAAGCAGACTTTCAGAAACAAGCGCCGTCTTGCTCAGCCCGTCTGTAATCTTCGCCGGCGATACCTGCGAATTGATGTAGAACACGCCATCCGTATCTCGTGGCGTACCGCCATTCGCCCCGCTCCCCGCGCACACGGCATAGTTCGTCGGTCCAAACTCGCCCGACACGGGACGCTGCCTGTCGGCCGGGCACAGCAGCTCGGGCACCACGTACTTCACACTCTCCACGTTTTCGGGCCGCACGCGAAAGTTCGTGCCGTACAGCGGTACCGAAAGATTCAGCGCGCCGTACGCCGCACCATTCTCCAAGTACGGCAGCAGCTGCGCGACGGCCGACCAACGATACAACGTCCACGCCGCGAATGGCTGCGCATCGAACTGCCTCGCCATCGAACCATTCGGAAAATGTCGGTGAGCAACGACGTAGTTCTGCGCCGCCAAGGCCACCTGACGCATGTTATTTGCACACGCGGCACGAACGGCCGCCGCCCGACTCGCCTGCACCGCCGGTATGAGTAGCGCAACCAACGCCCCAATAATCGCAATCACGATCAACAGTTCCACAAGCGTGAAACCATGTTGGGGTCGAGAGTCGAGGGTCGAGGGTCGAGGGCCGGAAAGCAGATTTCGGATTGCGGATTGCGGATTGCGGATTGAGAGCCGCTTGTGGGAAAGCGGATTGGAAAATGAACCATCCAACGCGACGAAAGGAGACGCTTGCAATTCCGGTGGCATCGACTCTGGATTCCCCATCAAGTCGTTTCGAGATCGCATTCGGCCGTTTGGCAATCCGAAATCCGAAATCCGAAATCCGAAATAGGCACAGTCCGCTCGGCTCGCTGCCCCTACATTGGAAAACGCATGAACGCCACGCCGCGGGCAACACATTGCGTCGCTCCTTTACTTCCGCCTAGAGCGAATAGCCACGCCTGCCACGAAACCAACAATTGCGAGAACCAGGGTGGCAGGCTCGGGCACCGCGCTGCTCTCCAGTGCGGAGCCTGCACTTATCCCGGCGGCCTTCCGCCACAGCACGTAATCGCGAGCATCGACGAGGCCGTTTGCATCGCCATCGGCGCCGTTGCCACGCGCGACCCGACGCCCGAACGAAGCTCGCCAGCGGACGTAGTCACCCGCCCCAATCGAACCGTTGCCATCGTAATCGCCTGCAAGCGTTGCGGCAGAGGTCGTCCAATCGATGCCGCCGATGGGTTCGATCCCCGATACGACCGTCTCCAGCAAGTTGCCGTTCAGATCATACCGGAGTAGCGCGCCTCGGTCGTCCGGCGGCGATGTCGCGCCGAGGACTGAAATCACCAAGTTTCCGTCAGGGTCGAGCTTGATATCGGACGGAAAATTCGAGTACGTCGGCGGGCCAACCGCCGGCGGAATCGAAGCGAACGGAGCGAGTGGCGAACCATCGGCCGCAAAATGGAGAATGTAGTTGGAAACAAGATCGGCAACGAGCACGCTGTCATCGTCCATCATGAACAACGAGGAGGGGGAGGACACATTGGGCGTGAACGTCGTTTGCACGCCGTTGTGAACCCGAACGATCTGGGCGGTTTGGCCGGGCGCCATCACAAAACCATCGCCAACGAGCAAGTCGCCATCCGCGGTAAACGCGAGTCCGCCTGCGCTCGTAAGCCCCGTGGCCGCATTCGCAAGCTGCTGGCCAAAATTGGGGCCTGGGTGAACGTCGTAAACCCGCACCGACGAGCCAAAATACTCCGACACATACAAGTTGCCATCCGGACCGATCGCCAGTTGTGCCGGCGCCGCCGTGCCCAAGAATGCAAACAGCCCGGCGGGTCCCCCTGTTTGAGCCGAAGGCAGCGGCAGTCCCGTCTGACCATCGTAATATAAAATACTCCCCGTCCCACCGCTGCTCACGTAAATCGTGCCATCCGGCCCCACCACGATCCCCGTCGGCGAACTTAACCCGGCGCTATTGAAACCAATATCATTCGCAAGCTTGTTGCCGTCGTTATCGAATCGGAACACGCGGTTGTAATCCGTCACGGGAATTCCGTAACCATACGGATCGATGCTCAATCCCCAAAGGTCGGCACGAACGCTACTCGATAACAGGCCCAACAGAACACCAACCACCAATCCGGTTTTGCAAAGGAAATGCTTCATGGGTTGCCATACTCAAAGAAAAAATGATGCACTCGTGCGATACGCCCTATTCACAACGACGTTAGACCCCCCCTCCCTTATTGGGAGCGGTTGGGGGAGGGTTCAAGGATCGCTGGATTCTTGGCCTCGCTTGAACCGCTACTCGATCCAAAACAGGTTCTCAGTCAAAGCCCATTCGATCCGTCCCTGAACGGTTTGATCCGGTTCATCCGGCCAATCCCGTTATCCTGTCCTACCTTCTCGTCGTTTCGTCGCGTTGTCTTGTCGTCGTGTCGTCGTTATGAATCCGACCCACTGTAGAAACAGTATCCCCACAAACCCTCACGGCATCAACGAGGCATCATTATACAATACCGCCGCGATGGATTGCACGCAGAAGGCAAATCCCTTGCCACAAAGGCCTTGGCACCAGATTGTTCAGCTACTCAATCCTTCGTAGCTTGGTCCGCTTTGAGCAGGTGCGCATCAAACCACTCGAGGACCGCCTTGGAGGCCTGCCGATCTTGCGCCATGCCAAAACCGTGGGCGGCGCCCGGCATCACAATCAGCTTGCAGGTCACCCCTGCCTTTTTCAAAGCCGATTCCATCCGCTGGCTGTTATCCAGCTTCACGAGATTATCCTTATCCCCATGAACCAGCAACGTGGGCGGGTCATCTTTGCTTACATGCACGATCGGCGAGATCGACTCGGCCAACTTGGGATCGAAATCCAACGCCGGAAACTGATCCGTCAACTTGCCGACCCACTCACGCATATCGACCGGCGGATAATACACGGCCACCGCCGCCACCCGATTGCTCACCCTCTCCACTTCATCCTTCGACCTCGTGTTTCCCTTATCGGAAGCCGTGCCGAGCATCAGCGAAAGGTGCCCGCCCGCGCTACCGCCGCAAACGCCCAATCGCTCGGGGTCGATCTCGTAATCCTTCGCATGTAGGCGGATGTAGCGAACGGCTCGCCGAACGTCGTCAACCGCCTCGGGCACCTTGAACTGCGGCGCACTCCCATGACGCACCAAAAACAACGTGTAACCGTGGTCCACGATCTGCCGAAACACGCGGAACTGAAACAACGGGTTGTCCGACACCACCGATTCCGGCGGCACCCACGGCGAGAACCAGCCGCCGCTCACCATGAACATCACCCCCACCCCATTCGGCTCTTTCGGCCGCACCACATCGAACGTCAACGCCATGCCCGCCTTGTGGCCGTAAACCACATCGGGCGTGATCTTGTAATTAGATTCGGCGAACGCATGGGACTTTACAAAACACTCGACGAAAACAAGTGAGAGTAATATCAATCGAATGGTTGCCATTCTCAGCCTCTGGGAGTTTCAAATTGTTTGGAAACCGCTAGAGCGGAGTATCGTTTAGCGAAACAACGGCAGTTCCTGCTCTTCCGGCGGCGTGGCGCCCAGGTGTTCGTAAGCTCGCGGCGTGAGTTTACGCCCACGCGGCGTGCGGACCACCAATTCCGATCGCAGCAAGAACGGTTCGACCTCATCCACCAGCGTATCGAGCGCCGCGTTCATGGTATGAGCAATCGCCTCGACCCCCGCCGGGCCGCCATGAAACACGCGGGCAATCGTTTCCATGTACTTCCGATCTTGCGCATCGAGGCCCAGCAGATCGATCCCCAGCATTTCGAGCGCCGCCTCGGCAATCGCCAACGCGATCTGACCCGTCGCCCGGCTCGTCGAGTAATCGCGAACCCATCGCAGCCGATTGTTCGCGATCCGCGGCGTACCCCGACTGCAGTGGGCGATCTTGCGGGCCGCTGCGCCGTCGATCTCCACTCGCAACTTCGCCGCGTTCCGCACGACGATCTCGGTCAACTCTTCCAAGCTGTAGAATTCCAAGTGTTCACGAATTTGAAAGCGGTCGCGAAGCGGTGCCGAAAGCAGGCCGCTGCGGGTTGTCGCGCCAATGACCGTGAACGGACGCAGCTTCATGTTGACCGTCCGCGCCCCGGCCCCCTCGCCCAGCGTGATATCGACGCGAAAATCCTCCATCGCCGGATACATGAACTCCTCGACCGCCTTCGGCAATCGATGTATCTCATCGATAAACAACACCGACCCTTCCTCGGCATTCGTCAGATAAGGCAGTAAGTCCTTCGGTGCCGCCAGCGCCGCGCCACTCGCTATTTGCAGCGAGACCCCTAAATCGTGCGGGATGCACGTCGCAAACGTCGTCTTGCCAAGCCCCGGCGGGCCATCCAACAAAATATGACCCAACGGCTCCTTTCGCTTCTGTGCCGCATCCACCGCAATTCCCAACCGCTCGGCCACCTTGCGCTGCCCCACCATCTCGCTCATGTGACGCGGCCGCAGGGCGATCTCATCATCGCGTAACTTGGCGTTGTTTCCCGCCGCTTGCTTCAAATCATGAGCGGAAGGCACATCGTCGGCAGATAGAATTCGTTCGCGGGGCATGTTCCGTCCGAAGCAGGGTGTTGACCGGGGCCGAACGCATTATCCACCAACCACACGAATCTTGACAACACGAATCAGCACGGCTCCCCCAGCCACCGCTTAGCCTCGATGCGAAGCCTCGGCAGGGCCGGGCAAGAACTCCGCTTCAAATCGAACGCGGTACCCAAGAATTCGGCCCAGCGGCGCCGGCAATCCGATCGAGATCGCCGCGCTTTCCGACGCAGATATCAGACGGTGGCCGCCGTAAGATGGAGCTTACAACCACCCGCCGCTTACGACACCAATTGCCTGTGCCGCCGATGATGCCGGGCTGGCAGCTTGATCTCGAACTGCTCATCGACCTGGTCGAGGAACGAAGCCAGCGCCTCGTAGTAGGCAGGCGGCGGGGTATCGTTGTGGCCGGCAAAGTGAATCTTGTAGAACTCCTTCATCTGGCTTGGCGAAGATTCGTACAGTTCCAACGCCATTTCCAGCGGAACCACGTCATCGGCCGAACCGTGCGATTGGAAGGTCGGACCCAAGTATTTCTGAATGCGGCGGATCGAATTGTACCGATTCCGCATGAAGATCCGCACCGGAAGCCACGGATAACGGTGGGCTGCCGCATCCGTCATTCTCGAAAACGTCGCTTCCAGAACGAGCGCTCGGGCCCCTTGTTCCACGGCAGCGCCAATCGAAACGCCGCCACCGAGCGAACGACCCATCAGAATAATGTCGTCGGTGTTTACGCCCTCGCGCTCGGCCAACCAGCGTTGGGCCGCCATACAATCGGCCACGCAACCCTTTTCCCACGGGGTTCCTCGGCTGCGGCCATAACCTCGGTAATCGTAAACGAACACCGTCGCATTCAACCGTTGCTGCAGCCGGACAACTAAACTGGAGAGGTCGGCCACATGCTCGCCGTTGCCATGCGAATACACAATGAAACGCCGCGAATCGGCCACGGGCACGTACCAGCCGTGCAGCTTCGTGTTATCCGCCGAGCGAAACCACACATTCTGCGGACGCAACCAGCGCGGCCGCCAGTCGCCACGCTCACGAGGTGGGCGGGGGTAAACCAGCGAACGCTCGATCATTCGTATCAGCATAGGGAATCAGCCGTGGCGGCCGAGTGGTTTCAGGTTCGATCGGGAAAGTGCTAGCCGTAAGCGAAGTGGTTTTGCGGACTGTCGAATCCGTCGTCAAATCGGCGAACTAGGTAGCCTTTATCGAATTGGGAAGGTGGGATAGCAAAACAACAGGATAGCTAGCATTGCTAGCGGTGGGAAGTAGCCTGCCGGCCAATCTGGCTGCCAATCTGGGCTTCGTGAACGAGTGGCTGCCAGTTTCCAAAATCTCTTTGAAATGAAGCTTCTCCGGGATCAAACGAAGCTAAGTTCGGCCTGGCAATTCTACCAGATGCAAAAGGGGCTGGTGGGAGGTAAAAATACGGGGAAAACAAGCCTATTTCAAGTACTTTTACCTTATCGACGCCCCTCGGTGGGAAGACCCAATATATCAACTCGCCGCCTGCCTGGGCAGGTCCCTACGGTAATGCCGCCATGCAAATCCGGCCAACCATCACGGTTTAACCGAGCCTTCGGAACAAAGCACCCCCACGATGGGGGTGTGTCATTCTCCGTGGCTCTTCTCATAAATGGCATGCAGCAGCGAATCGACATCCTTGTATTTCGCCTTCTTTTCCAGCGCCCCGTCGAGCAAACGATGGGCTTCGCTATCGCTATGGCCAAGTGCCCGCAGGATATCGAATGTTTCGGTCAGCAGGTCGCGTTCCACGTCGGCCACCGGCCGGGCATCGCGGCCCACCAGCAAGGCAAACTTGGGTACGCGGCGTCGCAACTTGGCGATGATCCGCTCGGCCGTTGCCGGCCCAATGCCCGGCAACGTCGCCAAACCCTTCGCATCTTGCTCTTCGATCAGAGCGGCCACTTCTTGCACGGGCCGCACCATCGCCCGCAGCGCCTTCTTCACGCCGACGCCGTCCACCTCGCAAAACATCTCGAAGAACTCCCGCTCCACTGGGTTCAAGAACCCAACCAACCGCGGGATGAGCCGACCCTGCATCGCGTTGCCTTCCAGGTACTCCACCGTGTGGAGGCTGACTTCCCGCCCAACCTGGTCCTGCAAATTCCGGCGGGCAAACTCGGGAATAAGGACCTCATATTCGAACGCCCCCACGGCAAGCGTCAGGGTATCGGAAACTACCGCAACAGGTACACCCGTAATTTTCGTGATCATGCAAGTGGGTCGAGGGTCTAAGGTCGAGGGTCGGAACAACAATGCCGAAAGTTAGCGGCGGCGGCCACGCCGCTGCGATCACGCGGGAGTTTGCAGCCCAAGAATCGCAAAACGCCCGCCAAGAGCCTCTAATTCAATCGTGCAAATACAGGAGCGATTCATCAGGCTCAACCAGTAGCCGCGTCGGCCGCCCATCATACCGCCCGCGGCCCGCTGCCCCCAGCCCCCTACTCTCGCTTCGCCATCTGCTCATGGCGGCTCAGATAACCGTGGCACAACGCAATCGCCAGGGCGTCGGCCACATCGGGCGGTTCGGGCAGTTCGGACAGGTTCAGTTCGCGGCGTATCGCCTCCTGCATCTGCCACTTGGCGGCATGGCCATTGCCCGTAATCGTTTTCTTGATCTGCGTTGCCCGGTAACTCACTACGGCAATGCCCGCCTCGGCCGCCGCCAACACGATCACACCACGGGCGTGGCCCATGAGGATCGCCGTCGTCGGCCGGTCGTAGTGGGTGTAAAGTTCTTCAATCGCCAACACCTCGGGCTTCAGCGTGGCAATCACCTCCGCCACCCCGTCGTGAACCTCCTTCACCCGCTCGCCCAACTCGGATTTCTCGGCGTTGCATCTTCCGCGCACCACGCCGGCCTCCACCAGCCGCGGAGCACGACCTTCAAAATCGAGCACACCATAACCCGTGGTGTTGAGACCAGGATCGATACCAAGGATTCGCATAATGCCATCGATGCGTTGAACGGCTGTAACCCCTGTTCATTCGTCGCACAAGTATATCGGCAACTACGCCAACGTCCACTCCGTACCGCCGGCGCGGTCTTCGAGTGTCACGCCGATTTCACCGAGGCGGGTGCGAATCATGTCGCCGGTGGCGAAATCTTTCGCGGCGCGAGCATCCGCGCGCAACTGTATTAGCAAGCCCATAATCGCACCACTCCATTTAGCTCCCGGCGAGTCGCCGGGGGCCGAGTCGCCCGGGGCCGTGCCGCCCAGGCCGGTTTGCGATGCACTCCACTCCGTTCCACCCGCCCGGTCTTCGAGCACAATGCCCAGCGGCCCCAGCGTATCGCGAATCTTGTCGGCCACCGCGAAGTTCTTATTCTTGCGGGCCGCCGCTCGCACTTCGATCACCAGCGGCATCAGCTTCGCGGTGAGGTCGTCGCCTTTGCCGGCGGTCGCGGGGGGCTTCAAAAACATGCCCAGGATGTTGGCCAATTCCTTGATCGTCGTCAGAAGTGACGTGAACTTGGCGATGGCCGCCATGTCGTTCTTGCCATCTCCTTCGAGGTTCGCCTCGTCGCAGAACTTGTTGGTGATCGTGGACAACTCGAACAGTTCGCCGATTGCCCCGCCCGTGTTGAAGTCATCGTCCATTGCAGCGATGAACCGCTCGCGACACCTGGCAGCCGGCGAGGCCGCTTCAGCGGCCGCTGAAGCGGCCTCGCCATCACTCTTGGATTCAGAGCGATGGGTGTTCGGCTTGAGTGCGTAGAAATCGTGCCCCGTAATGCGTGTGTAGCGCTTGAACAAACGATAAAACGCTTCCAAGCCGGTGCCCGCCTCTTCAATAGCCGGCTCGTTGAACAACACCGTGCTGCGATAGTGCGTGCGCAACAGGAAAAAGCGAATCCGCTCGCCCCCTTGCCGCTTGATGAGGTCGGCCAACCCGCCGGCGCCCTTCGAGCGGCTCATCTTTTCGCCCGCATCGCCGCCGCCAATCTTACCGCTATCGCCACCTTTGCGCAACAACCCGTTGTGCGCCCAGTACAGCACCATCGGCTTGTGGTGGCAGCACTCGCTCTGAGCAATTTCGTTTTCATGGTGCGGAAACACCAGGTCAAGCCCGCCGCCGTGGATGTCAAACGTTTCGCCCAGCAGCTTCTTGCTCATCGCCGAACACTCGATGTGCCACCCCGGCCGCCCGGCGCCCCACGGGCTTTCCCACGAGGGCTCGCCCGGCTTGGCACTTTTCCACAACGCGAAGTCGGCCACGTGCCGCTTCCGCTCGCCCGTCGAGCCCCCTTCGCCCTGCATCGACTCGATCGACCGATTCGAAAGCTTGCCGTACTCGGCATCTTTGCCAACATCGAAATACACGTCGCCCTCCGATTCATACGCGTTCCCCTGCTTCACCAACTCTTCAACAAACGCGATGATCTCCGGCATGCAATCGGTCGCCCGCGGGAAATGGTCGATCTGGTCGACGCCGAGCGCTGCCAAGTTCGATTGGTAGTCTTCAATGTTTTCCTCGGCCACCTGCAGCATGGAAATGCCGCGCTCGTTGGCTTTCTTGATGAGCTTGTCATCGACATCGGTAATGTTGACGACCCAATTCACCTTGTAACCACGGTAGGTGAGGTATCGCTTGATGCAATCGAAGATCACCGGCCCCACCATGTGGCCAATGTGGGCCTTGTCGTACACGGTTGGCCCGCACAAATAAATGCCCACCTTGCCCGCCTCCACCGTGGCAAACGGCTCCTTGCGCTTCGAAAGCGTGTTGTACACACGCAACGTCGGATGGGCGGGGGCGGTGTTCGCAGGGGTCGGCTTGGTTTGCATCGTCGCGGTCATTGGTTGGTTTTCAGATTGATGATTGATGTGGACGTTGTGTTGTGTTCGCTCGCGTTCATTCTGATTAGCCGCGACGCGGAGGCTCGGCGGAGCGGAGCGCGCTGCTGTGTTATCCACTACCGCCCTCGTTTGCTTCGACGAGCGCCACGCATCGCGCCACTACGAGCTCTTCGCGCCCCACCGGCCCCACGCCTTCGCCCGTCTTCGCCTTGATGCTCACCTGATGCGGATTCAACCGCAACGCGCCGGCAATCCGGTGACGCATGGCATCGATGTAATCGGCCAACTTCGGCCGCTCGGCATGAACCACGCAATCCAGATTCACGACACGGTAGCCAGCCTCGGCCACCTTGGCGGCGGCCAGGCCGAGCATCTCGGCCGAGTCGCGGTTGCGATTCGCCGGGTCGGTGTTCGGGAACATGCGGCCGATATCGGGCAAAGCCGCCGCCCCGAGCAGCGCATCGGTCACCGCATGCAACAGCACGTCGGCATCGCTGTGGCCAACCAGATGCCGATCGTGCGGCACATCAATACCGCCCAACCGCAGCGGGCCGCCCGGCTCGGTCCGGTGCGAGTCCTCGCCAAGTCCAATCCGCAAAGCGCTCGTAGTGTTCTCTCCGCACAAAAAGGAAAGCTGGATATTGTGCGCGGATTATACCCCGCCCCCAGAAACCCGACAACGCGAGTGCCGCTAGCAAAACGTCTGGACGCCATTTCTCACAAGCCAAACCACGGAGTTAAAAAGACATGGCGTCACGGAGACAACCCGAAAGACGATTGTCATGAGGAAACCTATCTGAAAACACTTTTCTGTTCCAGCGGTGCCTAATACCCACACACAGGGAAAATCCTTTTCGACTGCCAAAAACTCCGGTTTCAGACAGCGGCCGGATGTTCGTTCTGAATCGTGATCGTAGGATTTGAGTTGATCGGCGGAATGGGAAGATTTTGAGCAGCCAATAGTGCAATATGTTCTTTCATCCCATGACGGGCTTGGTAAAGGCAATCCTCGACTGAATGACCAATGCCCGTGAATCCTTCCAGTTCAGGTGAGTAGAAGCCGAAGAAATCGGGTTCCTCCGTGGCCTCGACAATCAATGAGTAGGATAGGTCAATCATAGAAGCCTCTATCGCGGGCGCTTGACGCCGGCGGCTCTTAGAATCGCATTGCATGTGCCGGTAGGCACTTCCCTTGAACCATGAAAGTCAACGCGGATCAATCGTTCACAACCTGTTTTGGAATAATAGCGTACCGAACCTTTCTCCTTCTGCAGTGAGAAGCCGTTGCTTTCCAACAAGCGGACTAACTCGGAGAACTTCATGGCAGTTATATTATTATACGACAAATAGGGGGTTAGCCAGCTCATGTTCGACACGAAGCTTGGCCTAGCCGAATTCGCCTATCCAGCCTTATAGCGGCGGAATGGAATAGGGTGCTCCGGTTGGACGAACAGTCCTCCCCCATCGCAACCGCCTACGTCTTCGCGGCCGCAGCCATTTCTTTCGCTTTGTCGGTCTTCTCCCAAGTGAACTCGGGCTCGCTGCGGCCAAAGTGGCCGCCGGCGGCCGTCTTGCGGTAGATGGGCCGCCGCAGGTCGAGGTGCTTGATGATGCCGGCCGGCGTGAGCGGGAAGTGCTCGCGAATCAGCTCGCAAATGCGGACATCGTCTAAACGGCCCGTGCCGTCGGTATCCACGTTGACGCTCACGGGTTCGGAAACGCCGATCGCGTAGGCCAACTGCACTTCGCACCGATCGGCGATTCCGGCGGCCACAATGTTTTTGGCCACGTAGCGGGCCATATACGCCGCGCTGCGATCGACCTTCGTGGGGTCTTTTCCGCTGAACGCGCCGCCGCCGTGCCGCCCCCAACCGCCGTAGGTATCGACGATGATCTTCCGACCGGTCAGGCCGCAATCGCCGTGCGGGCCGCCCGTGATGAACTGCCCCGTGGGGTTGATATGGTACTTGATCTCGCCCTTGACGAGGCCGGCCGGCAACATCGGGTTGATCACCTGATTGATGACGAACTTCTCGATCTCCGACTTCTTCACTTTCGCATCGTGCTGCGTGGAAACAACAACCGTATCGATCCGCACCGGTTTCGCGCCGTCAAACTCGATCGTGACCTGGCTTTTGCTGTCGGGGCGCAGCCAATCGACTTCTTGTTTGAAGCGGGCTTCCGTCAGGCGATTAATGATTTTGTGGGCAAGCGAAATGGGCAGCGGCATCAGCTCGGGCGTATGGTTGCAGGCATAACCGAACATCAGGCCCTGGTCGCCCGCGCCGATTTCCTTGCCTTTCGTGTCGTCGGAATTGACCCCCATCGCGATATCGGGGCTTTGCTCGTGGACGGCCACAAGCACCGAGCAGTGATCGGCACTGATGCCCATCGAGGCTTCCGTGTAGCCCACGTCGTGAATCACTTCGCGGACGACCTTCTGCATATCGACGTAGGCTTTCGTCGTGATTTCGCCCGCAATGACGGCAAGACCCGTCGTCACCATCGTTTCGCAAGCCACCCGGCTCATCGGGTCTTGGGCGAAGAGGGCGTCCAGAACGCCATCGGAAATTTGGTCGGCCAACTTGTCGGGATGCCCCATGCTGACCGATTCGCTCGTAAACAAATGCCTGCCAGATGCCACGGAAGTGCTCCTAATATCTATCCTGAAGAATGAAGAAGTCGATGAGAAATGAACCGTACTTTGCCGGTCGAATACCGCTGGAATCCTTTATCTTACTTCTCGGACCCTGGGGCAGGCAACGGCCAACACGGCGATTCCGCCCTTGACGGGCCGAGGGCAGGCCCCTTACGCTGATAAGTTCAACACAAGACACTATTTTGTGCCCTATTTGCAGGTGTTCTCATGGCTGTTCCTAAACGCAAACAATCGAATTCTCGCACGGGTATGCGTCGCTCGCACGATGCCCTCAAGGCCAAGCAGCTTCAGGCCTGCCCCAAGTGTGGCACGATGAAACCCTCGCACGTGGTCTGCCCGAACTGCGGCCAGTACGGCGGCCGGGCAATCGTCGAGACCGAGTAGATTCCTGGCTAGACAGGCAGACAAAGAGACGGAGAGAATCGCAGGAGTTGGGGGAGGGGTCTTTGACCCCGATGAAACGTCGAAGTTCTGTTCCTTATTTGAAGGTGACATGACATCGGCATCGGAGACGCCCCCCACGCATTTGCTTTGCCTTCCTCGCCCTTTGTCTTTTCTATGTGATGTCTCTCGACTAGATCAATCGCCTCGCGCATGTCTACCGACGCCGCCAGAATTGCTTTTCTCTTCCCTGGCCAGGGCGCACAGGCCGTGGGCATGGGTTCGGCTGTTTGCTCACAAGTACCGGCCGCCCGCAAGTTATTCGATCGCGCTGGCGACGTGCTGGGCTACGACCTCTATCAACTGTGCGCGGAAGGGCCTGCCGAGAAACTTGATTCGACCGTCTACAGCCAGCCGGCGTTGTTCGTTGCCGGCCTGGCCGCCCTGGAACGGTTGAAACAAGATTCGCCCGCGCTTTTCGAACAATGCTCGGCAACCGCGGGCCTCAGCCTGGGTGAGTACACGGCGCTGGTGTTCGCAGGCGCGATGGATTTCAACTCGGGGTTGCGCGTGGTGCAAGAGCGTGGCCGGGCCATGCAAGCAGCGGCCGATGCTTCGCCGGGCGGCATGGTCAGCCTATTGGGCATGGAGCGCGAGCAGGTCGAATCACTCATCGCAGAAGCTCGCGGCACCGAGGTGCTCGAAGTGGCCAACTTGCTTTGCCCGGGGAATATCGTCGTTTCGGGCCACCAAACGGCCTGCCAGCGAGTGGCCGAATTGGCCACGGCGGCCGGAGCGATGAAGGTGATTCCCTTGGCCGTTGCCGGGGCGTTTCACACGCCGCTCATGCAACCGGCGCTCGATCGTTTGCGAGCCGCTCTGGCCGATGTAACCATAAAACCGCCGCGAATTCCGGTCATTTCCAACGTCGATGCCCTGCCGCACAGCGACCCCGATGAAATCCGCGATCTACTGATTCGCCAGGTGTGCTCGCAGGTTCGCTGGGAAGATTCGATGCGGTACCTCATCGACCAGCACGGCATCGCGCAGTTCTACGAACTAGGCCCCGGCCGAGTGCTAACGGGCTTGATGAAACGAATCAACCGCAAAATGCCGTGCGAAAACGTGGCGGCATGACTTTTTATTCACCACAGAGACACAGAGAACACTGAGAAGAAAGGAACACTAATCTTCGCTGATTTGCACTAATAAGAAGGAAAATAAGAATCAGTGTCTCTTTGCTTCTCGATTACAGACAAGCTTAGATTAGTGAAGATTAGTGTACTCAATCTTCCTTCTTTCTTTTCAGAGTTCTCTCTGTCTCTGTAATGAAATCTTTTGAGGAAATCATTCCATGGCAGACGAAAAGAACCGACGGATTCAAGTCGACCTGAGCGGCCAGACGGCCATTGTTACGGGCGCTTCGCGTGGCATTGGCAAAGCGATTGCCATGCGGCTGGCGGCGAGTGGCGCGAAGGTGGCCTGTGTGGCGAGAAGTGCCGACAAGCTGACGGAAACGGCCGACGCGATTGCGGCCGCCGGCGGCACGGCCGAGGTTCACCCGTGCGATGTCACCGATAGCGCGGCCGTGACAAAGTTGGTCGAGGACCTTGCCGAGAAGTGGGGCGGGATCGATATCGTGGTCAACAACGCCGGCATCACGAAGGATACGCTGATCCCACGGATGGAAGATGAAATGTGGGACGCGGTGATCGCCACGAACTTGCGAAGCGTGTTCCTGTTCACGCGGGCCGCTTCGCTTGTGATGATGCGGAAACGCAGCGGCCGGATTATCAACATTTCGAGTGTTTCGGGGCTGATGGGGAACCCAGGCCAGTCGAATTACTCGGCCTCGAAAGCGGGGGTCATCGGCCTGACGCGGACGGTGGCCCAAGAGCTGGCCGGCCGCAAGGTGACGGTCAACGCGGTGTGCCCGGGGTTCATTGCATCCGAGATGACGGATGCGTTAGGCCCGGCCATTTTAGACGAGGTAAAGAAGCGGATCCCGGCCAAACGGCTTGGGGAGGCCGAGGAAGTGGCCGATGCCGTGCTGTACTTGGCGAGTAACTCGGCGGCCTATATCACGGGGGAGGTGATCACGATCGATGGCGGGCTGACCCCCTGAGTTGTCATCGAGTGTGCGAGTTTTAGGGAGGGTGGCCGGGGAGGTGCGAAGCGGTAGGCAAAGGGCTTATTCAGGCGTGTACCCTAGACACTGACGGGGGGAAACTGGTATATCTTGACCTCGCTTGTGGAGTCCCTCTATCTTAGGCGGATTACACGGACGCTGGTTTGGCCCCAGGTGGGGGCCTGGGCCCGTGGCCTGGAAAGTCGCGACGGGTATTATTTTAAGTTGGGCAATTCGCCTGGCTTTTTACCATACAGCATCGAACAAGAAACATCGTTTGTTTGGAGGACTTCAAAAGTGGCCGCTTCTGTTATGGAACGCGTAAAGGACATTGTTGCCGATAACCTGGGTGTTGATCGGGAGAAGATTACGCCGGAAACCTCGTTCGTCAACGATCTTGGTGCCGATTCGTTGGATACGGTTGAACTCGTCATGGAACTGGAGGAAGAGTTCGATATCAACATCCCGGAAGAAGCCGCGGAGAAGATTCAGACCGTGGGCCAGGCTGTTCAGTTCATCGAAAGCGGGATGAACGGCAAGAGCTGAAACCACAGTTCTCGCCTCTCGTTCGTGTGCTGCTTTCATGACGAATGATCGAATGACGGATGACGAATGTCGTACTGCGGCGTTCGTTGTTTGATATTCGCCGTTCGTCGTTCGTCGTTATTACATCTTTCTGCACTGCTGCTTCGCCCATGAAACGCCGCGTTGTCGTTACTGGCCTTGGTGCCGTCACTTCCTTGAGTCTCAAGGTGGATGATTTGTGGCAGAAGTTACTTCGAGGCCAGAGCGGCATTCACGAGATCAAGCTGTTCGATACCTCGCAGCACAAGGTTAAGTTTGGCGGCGACATCCACAATTGGTCTACCGAAGGGTATGTCGATCGGAAGGAAGAGAAGCGGATCGACCGCTTCACGCAGTTTGCGCTGGTTGCGGGCATCGACGCGGTGACCGACTCTGGCCTCGATTTCAGCAAGGAAGAACCGTTCCGTTGCGGGGTGATCCTTGGCTCGGGGATCGGCGGGCTGACCGAGATCGAAACGCAGCACGAGCGGCTGATCACGAAAGGGCCCGACAAGGTATCGGCCTTCACGATCCCGAAGCTGATGCTCAATGCGGCGAGTGGGAACGTTTCGATTCGTTACGGCCTTCGCGGCCCGAATTATGCTGTAGCCACCGCTTGCGCGAGTGCCACGAATGCGATGGGAGATGCCTTTAAGGCGATTCAGTACGATGATGCGGATATCGTCATCACGGGGGGCACCGAGGCGGCCTGTACGCCGATGGGGCTCTCGGGTTTCGCTAACATGCGGGCGCTTTCCGAGCGGCACGATAATCCGCAGGCAGCCAGTCGGCCTTTCGATAAGGACCGCGATGGTTTCGTTCTTTCCGAAGGGGCCGGGCTGCTCGTGTTTGAAGAATACGAGCATGCGAAGGCCCGCGGCGCTCGCATTTACGCCGAGATTCTTGGCTACGGCGCGAGTGCCGATGCCGGGCACATAACGCAGCCCGATGAACAAGGCACCGGGGCGGCCAAGGCCATGTCGAGCGCGTTGCGTGATGCGAAGCTCAGCCCGGAAGCCATCGATTACATCAACGCCCACGGCACGAGTACGCCGCTGGGCGATAAAGCGGAAACGATTGCCGTGAAAAGTGTGTTCGGCGAGGCTGCCCGCTCGGTCAGCATTTCGAGCACGAAAAGCCAGCTCGGCCATCTGCTCGGCGCAAGTGGCGGGGTGGAACTTGTCATTTGCATGAAAGCCCTTGAGCACAGTACTTGCCCGCCGACAATCAACTACTGCACGCCCGACCCCAATTGCGATCTGG
Organism: Pirellulales bacterium; assembly: GCA_020849945.1. Classification (GTDB taxonomy): domain Bacteria; phylum Planctomycetota; class Planctomycetia; order Pirellulales; family Lacipirellulaceae; genus JABDGM01. The sequence continues at coordinate 36,682 of JADZFK010000012.1, forward strand.
ATTACACGCCGAACACACCGCGCGAGCGGAAGCTCCGCGCCGTGATGAGCAATAGCTTCGGCTTCGGTGGGCATAACGCTTCGATCATCGCCGGCGCGGTTTGATTGCGCTTGGGGGTGCGACTTCTGTGTGCGTTGCCCGCTTTATTGGTGGGGGAGGTGGCGTAGGGGTGGCGCGACGGGTGTTGGCGGTAGATTCGGCCTGGCGGCCGACGCTAAGGAGGTGATTTGAATTTCATGGTTTCCTCACAACTCGTAACTTGCAACTGGCAACTAAAAAAGAAGGGGATCCCCTCCGATTTGCATCGGAGCTCCGGTCCTGCGATCGGCGGGCGGTACGCAAGGAAGC
>JADZFK010000013.1 GCA_020849945.1 Pirellulales bacterium
AACTCGTTGCGGAACTGCGGGCTTCGTCGCCTCCGTTCGATTCCGGCACAATCTCGCTATACGCATCGGCCAAAGGCTGGTCTGCTTTCAACGGCACCGCGCCTTGGTCGCTCTGCGTCTGATCCTGCCGTGTCTGATTCGGGGTGGCCGATTCCTCTTGCGCTGTTTCAACCGAACTGTAATGAAACTCAGGCACTGATGGCGTTGCCGCCTCGCCACGATCGACCTGGCTCGGAAGCGGATGGGCCTGCAACTGCGGGCCAGTCATCGCGGGGCCGCTGTTCGCGCCGCTTGGGCCGCCGACTGCCCGCCAACGGGCGGTCGTTGGCGGTCCTTCGGGGCGCACCGCAAGCCGGGCGCTGCTTTCTCGTTCACCCACCGAGGAAGTTGGAGGGGTGGAAGCTCCCAATGAAGTGGTTGCCGTACTCGGTTTTGAAAGCAACGGCTCCCGACCCTCGTCCAATACCCTTTCAATGATAATACGCTGCTGCGTACCCGAGTGTTTGGAACCTTTGGCAAGAGGTGAAGGGGAACTGATCGCCCAACCCGAGTCGACTTGCTGCGCATTGGTCACCGCCAGCAACCAACAACAACTGATGCTACCCCACGCGGCAACCCACGCGCAAATACGCCGCGAACCACGCGCTAACTCTCTCCGATATTGGCGCTGCTTCACCTTGCTCATGCGTCCGACTTCTTATGAACGGCTACTCGACGACTTCAAACTGCGAACTCGGTGCAATCTCGGGGCGTATCAGTCAACTCACGCTGGGGACGTCCCCCACGCTCGGGATGTCGAGCGATCCTCTCCAGACAAGTTTGCCACTTCGTGAGCCTTGCCTTGATACGATACGCCGCTTAGCCGCGATGCGAAGCCCCGCGAAGCGGAACGTAAACTCACGATCCGTGCAATTTCCAATAACCGTGCGCAAGTGGCCACGCCTTATTGGCCCAACAATGGGCCAAGCCACAGCCCACGGCTCGCCTTGCCCCTACCGTGGTATCGGGCCAAAATGCCCCAGAATTCAAGCCAATGCAACACTTTGTCCCCCAACGTGCCCGCCCTGGGGAACGAGTCAAGATTTGCGGCTGGTCCGAGATTTCTCAAAGACCGCCGACGTGCTAGCAGATGGACGTTTTCAGTGGCTTCGATCGTGCCGCTTCCGCGACTAGCGTCGGAATGGCGTCATCTGCTGGACTCGTTCCGCCAGCGTCGGCGGCTGTTCTGGTGGCAGCGGCCCTCCGGCCGCCACTTGCTGCCAGGCTTGCACGTTCGGCCCGTAGTCCTTCCCCGTTACCGATTTCATCGCCTGTACGCCAACGAACTGCATCGCCGGATCGCGGTCTTCCAACGCGGCCGCCAATGCCTTGATCGATTCCGGCGACTTGATCTTCCCCAACGCCTCGGTGGCTGCCATCCGCACGTCCACGTTCTCGTCGGTCCGCAATGCGTTCGCCAAACTCGCCACCGAAACGGCCTCGGCCCGTTTGCCTAACTCTTCGCAACACGCGATCCGCACCGCGCCGTCTTCATCCTTTAACCCAGCTTCCAGAACCTGTTGAGCCATGGGGGTTCGATAGGGTGCGACCGCCTTCACCACAGCACGCCTCACCAGCGGATCAGGCTCCAACTGAATCTGCCTCGCTAGCTGGTCGGTGATCTGCCGCTGTTCGGGGGAATCGACCCCCGTGCTCTGCATCGCGAATTCGCTTACCGCGTCCACACGCATCGCCGGCGTGTGGTACGTGGTTAGCTCGCGCTCGGGGAATGGCCAATAAGTTGGCCGATAACGATCGACCATCTGGCAGCCGCTCGCCACGGCCAGCACGCCCACACACCACAGTATTCCGGCCTGCAATCGCATCCTTACCCACTCTGCATGCAGAAATGATGAGCCACCCCGGCCGCTCGGTTCGCCAAGCGTCCGCTAAGAAAAGCCGCAGAGAATAGCACGGGCCTCGTCACGAAGTCCATGCCGAATTTTTTCCGCCCAGCGCAGCCGCGCAGCCCAGCACACAGAAAAACCTCGCGATAGCACTGCCGCCAATGCCTTTGGCCCCTTGGTCCCCTACCATTGGTATCTACACAAGGTCTTGTCGAACAATTTGTTGAGAATCTTGCGTAAGAGTGGTTGGTATGGAAACCCCAACCCCTGTTTACGGAGTTCGAAGATGGGTACGAAACACAAACTTGGTTACAAGATTACGAATTGGAGAGAGTATAACGAGTCGCTGGTAAAGCGAGGCGACATCACGATTTGGTTTAACCCGGATTTCTCACCACGGAGCACACCGAGGTCACGGAGAACAAGCCAAGAGATCGTTTGAAGCAAGGTCAACCGCCCGTAGCTACGAGACAGGGTGTTTCCACTGTTCATGGTGGTAGGGGTACTTGCTACGGGTTTTCTCCGTGCCTTGATATGCAGATAGCCGAGCCGTATCGGCTCGGCGAAACTGGCACGGGTCCCTACACCCGGTCCTCCGGCCCAGAGGGCCGGGCTATATAGAATCAACACAGCCGCACCGTGGATTTGATTGTGAGAAATGCGGACTATAGGTCTTTGGCGAAGGCAAATGGAAGATGCGGACGCACGGCAAAAGCAAGCGACGCAAGGTACGTATTCTCTACCATCTTAAACCCTTTCTACTTGGGAGAACCAATTACGTCTCTAACGGCAAAGTGTGGCAACTAGTCGCCTTCGTTGATGGCGGTTGCTGGTGTGCGGGGGAGGGTCGTTGGAGTTGTGGTGGGGTCGATGATGAGGACGTTTTCGCCCAGTTCGAGTTCTTCGGGGTGTTCGACGGGGCGCCCGCGGTCGTCGAGTTTTATGTCGGCGTCGGCGGTGCGCTTTCTGGCTACGCTGAGAAGTTGTTCGTAGAGGGCCTTGCGATCGACGGCGTTGATTTCGCTCACGGCGGTGGCAACTTCGCCCAGGTAGCGCATGAAGACTTGGCGTCGATCGCTTTGTTGCTTCACGCGCAGGCGGCGGCGGACGTACATTCCCAGCTTTCGGCCCACGGCCTGTAGCGCGAGTCGCAGTTCCTTTTGAATTTCGGGGTAGCTGGCGATGGCTTCTTTCGATTCGCTCGTGAATGGCACCCACACGCTGGCGACGTGAACCATCACGGTGACGGGGCCTTTCGGCAGGCTGTTACGCGATTGGGTAAGCCCGTAGCTGCGCCAGTTGGTGCCGAGGATCGTTTGCGTAATCGCGCAGCTGGCTGGCGAAAATTGCAGCGGCACGCGGTTCGCGTACCGCAGCACTTCCATCGATTGGCCTTCGGAAACGTTTACATCCTTCATGGCGGCCAGCAGCGTTTCGATTTCCTTCGGCTTTAGCCCGCTGGGCGATTGCCGGGTGCCGAGCCTCGATTCTTTGATGATGCGATCGGCTGCATCGCTGCCCAGGCCGTTGAAGGTGTGGATGAGGAACTGGCGGATCGTGCGAGCGTCGGTTTCCTCGACCAGTTCGCGGAGCATCTCCTTGGTGACGTGCTGCATGGCGGCTTGCCCGCCGTAGGCGATGCCCACTTCAATTTGAAACGGGTTGCCGCGGTACACGGCAGGAGGCCTCGTGGCGGCCGCGTAAAACTCGCCCGGCACCACCTGGTGCAAACCTTTGAGAATCAGTTCCTCGCCGATGGGCGAGATGCAATCGGTGGCCGGCGCGGCGATGCGCGTCGCTTGGATCGCTTGGAAGAGCGAGTCGGCCTCCTTGCGGCCCACGCTGCGAGTACTGGCGCGAGTGGATATCTTGGCCGTGTTGCAAATCTTCTTGGCGATTGCGCCACTCACGCGGGAAAACGTGCCGGTGAGGAACTGCGAGACCGTGCTGTTCGGATTGTCTTGCAGCAGTGTGATGAGCCGGCCAAGCTCCACGCCGTAAGGGTGCGGTTTGATTTCCTTCGGCTCGGGCGGCAGTTTGTCGGCCGACCGCGTGAAGAGCCGCGTTTCCTTCGTGGAGTCGCTACTATCGGGGTCGCGGTAGTGCAGCGAGATGTGCGGGTTCGCAATCGCCGTTTGTTGCAGGTATTCTTCCACACTGCCGCGGCCTCGCACGAACTTGGCTTGCAGTTCGATCGTCACGCGCGTGCCGTGGGGCTGGTCCTCCCACTCGATCTCGTGTTTCTTGATTAGCTCCTCGCCTTTTTTGCCGGGCGGAATATCGACGCCTTCGCCCCGGCCGTTGAGGATTTGCGGCTCGTTCTTCTTGGTATCGATTTGGATTTCGTAGTAGTGGGCCGGCTTCTTGGCATCCACCTTCGAAATGATCTTCACCGGTTTGCCGGTCGTTTGCACGCCGTACATGCCGGCCGCGCTGATGCCGATGCCCTGTTGCCCGCGGCTTTGCCGCAACCGATGAAACTTCGAGCCGTACAGCAACTTGCCGAAGATGAGAGGGATTTGTTTTTTGACGATGCCAGGGCCGTTATCTTGAATGCCCACTTTGAAGCGGTCGGCGCCGGTCGCCTCGATGTGGACCCAAATCTCGGGCAAGATGCCCGCCTCTTCGCAGGCATCGAGCGAGTTGTCGACCGCTTCTTTCACCGTCGTGAGGAGCGCTTTGCGCGGGTTATCGAACCCGAGCAAGTGGCGGTTCTTGGCGAAGAACTCGCTGACGCTGATATCGCGCTGCTTGGCGGCCATCGTTTGGGCCGTCGCGCGACGCTTCGGGCTTGTGCCATTGCGAGAAGTGGGAGTCGCTCCCTCGGCCACGGTTGATTCTTCGGCCGCCGCCTCGGCAGCGCCGTCGTCGTGCCCGGCGCCATCGCCATTGGTGTTGGGGGCCGCGGTAGGGTTTGGCCGAGGTGTCGTACGCCCTGTTTTCGCTCGCGCTCCATCCCCTGGCGATGCCTTACCCCGCTTCGTCGATTTCTTGGAACGTGTGGCTGCCAACCTATGCTCTCCCTCAAATGCAGAATGTCCTTGGAACCTTCACCCCATTTTTCACCACTACGACACGACGAACACGACGAAGACCTCAGGGTTTAGTTCTACTGCGACAATTTGACCACAAAGGCACGAAAGACACGAAGGAAGCAGATTTGTCATGGGTAATTGAGAGTTTGTCATTGGCCATTTCCGAAATGACCAATGACCAATGACAAATTTGCAATGACCAATTCTCGTCTTCTTTCCTTCCTTCGTGTCCTTCGTGCCTTTGTGGTTCATCGCAGACTTATCCGGGTAATCCCGTCGAAAACCTCGTTGTGTTCGTTGTGTCGTTGCGGTGGTTACGGATCGGCCGGGTGTTAAGCTGTGCCGGTCGTGCCGATTATAGCCGCTCAAAACGAGCTTACCCAGGCGCATTTTCACACGATACAGGCCCGATAATGAAACCTTTGAGATTATCCGCTACACAAAGACTCACCCCTGCGAATGGTGCTTGCCGACACCATGAGTAGACCTTGCCACGGGCGGCCCCGACCCAACATTCCTGCCGCCCCCGCGAAGTTCACGATCCCGTAACTCGTTGGCCGGCTCGCCCGTTCGCGTGGCGGGCGGCAAATCTTCTTGCTCTGCCAGAAGATCCGCCTTCTTCCCGTTGGAGGTAAATTCCGATGCGGTTTTCATCGCTCAAACTGGCGTTGTTTCTGTTTGCCGTCGTACTGGCGCCCCTTGCCTTTCCTGCCGTGGCTTCTGCCCAACGAAAGGCGGGCTGGGACGGCAAGCGGCACATCAGCTACCAGCAACAGAAGGACCTATTCTACAACTACTACGCGCAGCCAGGCCCGTATAACGGCGCGGCCGCGCAGATGTACGTTTCGCCCAGGCCCGTGCCCGCCAACGTGGGGCATACCTACGTCACCTACCAACCGTTCATGCCTCACGAGTTTCTGTACAAGCACGAACGCTCTTACTACACCTACAACCCCGGCGCCGGCTGGCGACGCACGAATGTTCGCTACGGCACGTTCGGTTTGCGCCTGCAAGAAAACCTCGCCGACATCCACTTCCCCATGAGCAACAACATCTGGGGCCTCCACAACGACTTCTACTATCCAGGCGTGCGGTTCTAAAAAGGTCGAGGGTCGAGGGTCGAAGGTCGAGAGCCAGAAACACACACCTCAAAATCCTACCTTGCGCTCGTCGCAGCCCACCCGCCGCTTGCGGCTTAACGCATTCCGGAGAACTACCATGTTACGACGTTTCACCATGCCACTGCTCACGGCCACGCTCCTGTGCGGTGGCTTCACCGCCGCCGCCCCCACCGCGCAGGCAGGCGATAGTTGGACGCCCACCCTGTGCGATGTCGGCTACATGGCGCCCGTTCGCCGCGCGAAGTGCTACAACTGGAATCGCAACTACGCGTACACGCCCTACGGCCAACCCACGGCACTCGTTGTGCCGCCGACGGCCCAACTGCAAACGAATTATGGTTGGGGCGTTGCCAGCTCGCGGATCTCGCGCATCGACCATCAGTTCCAACGCAACTACCCAGGCAACGCAACATTCGGCGGCCCGTTCCGTCCCACGCCCGTCTGGCCCAGCGACACCACCCAGTTCGGCGTCTACCCCGTCCGCGGTCCTTGGTAGTGGTTGTGCGGGCGGAGTTCTGTGGGAAGCGTCTCCGACGCTGATTTCACGCGATCTGCGCGAAAATCATGAATTGCTAAGGCTCATCGGGGTCGAAGAACCCTCCCATAAGTGTTTTCAGATTCGGCAAGTAATTTGCCCCGCGGCTTCGCTACCGTTCTGCCGGTTCTTGCACGAGCACCAGCCAGCGGATGTCGCGTTCCGGCTCATCCGATCGGCGGCCGGCCACGAGTTGCACCGCGCCCCAGTAGAGTTGGTTGTTCGTGAGCGCGTCATCGCGGTACTTGGGTAGCAGCGAGGCCGACTCGGTGCTCGCGGCCTCCGCGCTCTTAAGCGTGCCGTCGATCGTCGCAAGCGTTTCGGGGCTGATCCACGGCGGCGGCTCGCCTTCTCGGAATTGCTTTTCATGTTGGTGATGCAAGATCAGTCCACGGCGTAATTGATCGTCGAGCGTCGTTTCGCGCAGGTCGATGAGCACGACCTCTTGGCCGGGGGGCAACTCTTTTTCAAGCACGTTGAACGCGCCCAAATCGACTGACATGGCCAGCACGCCCACCACCTGGCGGTCCTTGCCCTTGCGGCCATTTTCAATCGGCACAGAAAACGCAACCTTCAAATGGCCCGTCGAAGTGCTGCGGTAGACGGCCGAGAGGTGCGGGGCACCGATGGGCTTCAGGTCTTTCGTTTCCGGCGGCAGGTCTTTTCCTTGGCCGTGGAAGTAGTCGCGGTGCGCGTAATTTTCGCCGCGGCTTGCATCACTTCGCGGGCTGCGGGCCACCTGCACGCCACGCGCATCGTTGATGAACCAACTATCGCTCGCGGCCCGCTCATCGTTGTCGGCCTTGCGCGCCCCAAGCCACTCCTCCAGCCGTTTCCACAAAAGTGGTTCGCTTGGGCGCTGGCTGATCGAAACCATCTGCTGGCGAAGCTCATCTTCAGCGGACAGCCTGCCGAGGATATCGAACCGCAGTTCGATTTCCTTGAGAATCTCGCGGCCCGCATAGCGAGACGCCACGCGAAGCGTATGTTGGCGAGCTTCCAAAGCCTCGGCGGCCGATTCGCTCCGCCGCGTGGCCTGCCATGCCAGCCAGCCGATGGCGGCCATCGCGACGAGCACCAAACCGACCAAACCGATCCGCGAGAGCTTCTGACGCGAGACGCCCGAAAACGCTTGCTGCACGACGCGCCAACTGCCAGCCGAACGCACCCGCGTATCGGAGTTTGGCCCGTTGGCCAGTTGCGTTTCCGACTTCGCCACGCCTTGCGTTGGCGAGTGGGGCGATGCGCCCGTGGTTGTGCGTATCAGCTCGACCAATCGGTGCCCGGTTGCGAAAGGCTCGAGTGCGGCCGCCACGTCGGCCGGGCTGGCGTAGCGGTCGGCCGGATTCTTGGCCGTCATCCGCCGCATTATATTCCACAGCTCGCGCGGAACGGGCGGTTCGCGCACAATGGGCGGCAACGACTCGCGCTCGTGTGCTTTTTCGGGCTTCAGGTCCGATTCCCAAAACGGCGGCCTGCCCGAAAGCATGTGATACAGCGTACACCCCAAACTGTAGATGTCTGCTCGAATATCCACGCTCGACGACTTCCACTGCTCCGGCGACATGTACATCGCCGTGCCCATCGCCCGATTGTCGAACACGGTGAGCCGTTGTTGATCCTCGCCCACCAACAGCGCCAACCCCAAATCCAATATCTTCACGACCCCCACCTCGACCGCGGCAGCCACTTGCGGTTTAGTGCCCCCCATGCCCCCCGCGCCCGCCAACGGGCCCGCCGAGCCGGCCGCCCCGGCCACTCTTTCCTCTCGGGCGAGCGTGAGCATCAGGTTCGAGGGCTTGATATCGCGGTGGACCATCCCGTTTTCGTGGATGTACGCCAACCCCCGCGCGGCCTGGCGCGCGATTTCGCAGGCGTCGGCTATCGCCAGCGGTCCGTGCTGCGTTACAAGCGCGTCGGCCGCCACGCCCCGGATGTACTCCATCACCAGGTAGTGTACGTCATCGCTGGGGGTTGAGGAGTCGATCGCCACCACAATGTTCGGATGCTCGAGCGCCCCGACCGCTTTGATCTCTTGATAGAACCGGCGAATCACTTCGACGTGCCCCGTTTCGACGAAGTGTTGCTTGATCACCTTGACTGCGCGCACGCGATTGAACTGCGTGTGCCGCGCGCGAAACACATCGCCCATTCCGCCGCTGCCGAGACGTTCCTCCAGTTCGTAGTTCCCCACCCGCGCTGGCACGACATCGCTCTTCACGCGAGGGCTGCCCGCGGGCGGCTTCGCCACGCTGCGGTACGGTGGGTCTCGCCACTCGCTCAGCCCCATCGTTGGCGGCAACACGGTCCACTCGCGCGAAAGCGAGTCGCGCGGCTCCGGCCGCATCGCCCGCGGGCCGCCGCTGCCGTACAACAACTCGAACAATTCCACCCGCCCGATGCCCCGCAGCTCGCGCTGCCCGTGCTTGTGAAATCGCACGCCATCCATGCCGGCGTCTTCGAGCACGGCCACCACGCTCCGCGAGACCAGTATTTGTTCGCCTGTCGCGTAGTCGCACAGCCGGGCGGCGTAATCCACGGGCTTGCCGATGAAGTTATCCACCGCCTGCGGATCGATCTGCGGGATGCCCAGGTGCATGCTCATCCGCACGGTTACAGTGCCGCCCGCCGGCGTGCGGATCGGTTCTTCGCCATGCGAGCGCTGCAGTTCGACGGCCCACCGCGCGGCGGAGATCGTATCGGAAAACACGAGGAAGTGGCCGTCGCCGGCCGTCGAAACCACCCGCCCCCCCAACGACGCAAGCTGCCGCTCGATCCGCTGGCGGTGAGGCGTCAGCACCTGCTCGATGAACGCCAAGTCACGCTCGGCATCGCTCGTGCCGGGCATCTCTCCCTTCAACTCCACCGAGCGGACGATATCGGTAAACAAGATGGTTTTCAACTCGGCCATACGCTCCATCATCCGCTTCAGCAAATCCGCGTCAATCCAACTTTTTGCCGCTTGCGGATTAGCCACCGTTCCTCCGAAGGTTCACGACGGAGACACGGAGGCACGGAGAGGAAGTAGCTTTGCCATGGGTAATTGACAATTTGAAACTGGTCATTTCAGAAATGGCCAATGACTAATGATCAATTATGCAATGACAAATCCTTCTCCGTGCCTCCGTGTCTGCGTGGTTTTTCCAGAATCCGGAAATTCTTGTTGAGTCGTTCCCTAGCGCACTCCGCGCACAAAAAAGCCCGCCCTACTATTTCGCACCAGTAGGACGGGCTAGCTCTGCGATTCGTCTTCGTTCATGAAGGTCTCCTCGGGGTGAATGAAACGGCCTTGCGTTGCCCGCCGCCGACGCTCGTCGTTACCCACTGCAATGGCCTTGTGCCTCGCCCAACCGGGCCGTAGTCGTCGATGGACTCGCCTCGTGTCGCAGCCGAGCTGCAACATATCGAGGCGGATCGAACGCACTCACGCATGGCACACAAATCTCATTGGCCAAGGGCCACGTTTGCATCGGTTGCCGGCCTCGCCCTCTCGCAAAAAAACAGAGGACTCGTATCAACCGGAAACGACTTTTTGTATTCCTCCTTTCCAAGAATAGGTGCTCACAACAGAACGCGAAGCACAACAATCCTTTCTTATCAAGAACGCGATCGGGCTCGCAAACGTATTTTCTACTTTTTTCGCCCGCCAAGAATATTTTTTCCCGCAATCGTTCGCGTCGTATCGATCAAGCAAACACTACGGGCGGAGTGCGTTGCGAGTTGCGAGTTGTGTTTAGCCGCGACGCGATGCGGAGCGCGTCGCGCGGCCAATATCCGGAAAAGAGCCCCCTGGGTAATTCCACTTCCAGCCATACATCTTCGGACTCTTGACTCTTGACTCTTGACTCTTGACTCTTGGCTCTTGGCTCTTGACTCTTGGCTCTTGGCTCTTGACTCTTGGCTCTTGGCTCTTGGCTCTTGACTCTTGGCTCTTGACTCTTGACTCTTGGCTCTTGACTCTTGACTCTTGGCTCTTGACTCTTGACTCTTGGCTCTTGGCTCTTGACTCCGCTTCGCGCTTCGCGTCGCGGCCGAACACCCCGTCACCCCTCACCCCTCGCCCGGCTTCTGGCTCTTGACTCTTGGCTCTCAGCTCTTGACTCTCTCCCCCCCTCCCGCCCGCACATCCGTTCCAGGCCCACCCGGGTGCCCGGCTGGGCGGGCTGCCAATTTCCTTGCAGCCTTCCTGGTCCTTGTTACACTGGAGGGTGTAGCGTGGCGAAACTCCGCCGGGCCTTCAGTGGCCTCGGCCAAGAGCCTCCTCGGCCCGG
>JADZFK010000014.1 GCA_020849945.1 Pirellulales bacterium
CAACCGCCCGTACCTACGAGACAGAGTGTTTCCACCGTTCCTTGGGGTAGGGGTACTTGCTAATGGTTTTCTCCGTGGCTCCGTGCCTCCGTGGTTTTGATTGTGAGAAATGCGGATTAGCGACGAAATAAACACACATTCCCTCGCGGTCGCTTCGGGTTCGTGAGTCCTCACGGCTCCGAACATGAAGAACGGATCGACCCTGGCTCCACTGCCGAGGCGGGGGCGAACTGGTGGCGTGCCGCCGTTTGTGGGAGAATGGAGGGCATGGCTCCGCCGCCGCGCGGAGCGGTGCCGTTCTTCCTTACTTTCTCTTGGCCATGCTCCCCCGAACGCGATTGTTCGTGAAGAAACGCGGCGCGCGTAGCACCGGTTCGCCGGGCGTTGCGAAATTTGCGTCCGCGGCCCTTTCGGTATTGATGCTGGCGCTCGGCATCCTGGGGCTGTGGTGGCTGATTGAGCATGTCGCGTCTTCCAACGAGGCGGGTTGGTGGCCGTGGGTCGCCATGCTGATACCCGTGGCGCTGATTGCCTACGGGACCGTGGCACTTGCGATTGTGATGTGGCAACAATTCGCCTCGACGGAACGGCGTGCGGCGGCTTTCCAAAAAGCAACGGAATGGGAGTTTCCAGGCTCCGAACAGCGTCCCGCCCACACGCACCTGCCGACCGTGCCCGCGATTGACACCGTGACCGATAGCCCTGGGGTGCGGCTTTCGCACCGGTTGCCGCAGGATGCCGTGGCTGGGTGGCGGGCGTTCTCGATGGTGGTGATTTGCCTGAGTTGGAATGTGTTGGTGGCCGTGTTTTTGTTGCAGGTAATCAAGCTTCACTTGGCAGGCGAACCCAACTGGCTTCTTACCGCGTTGGTCGTGCCGTTCGTCGTTGGTGGCATTTGGACCTTAGCGACACTTGCCAAGATGATCCTCGTCCACCTGGCGACGGGGGCGACGCTGGTGGAGGTTTCGCAGCACCCGTTTTACCCGGGCGGCACGTTCCACGGCTTCCTCTCGCAACCGGGGCGTCTGCAAGTTCGCTGGCTTCAGGTGCAACTCATTTGCGAGGAGCAGGCCGTCTTTCAACAAGGCACGGATACCCGCCGTGCAACGTGCCAAGTGTATCGAGATGTGTTGTACTCGAAGCGGAAGTTTGAGATTGGCCCGCAGCAATCGCTCGAAGCGACGTTCGATATCGCGCTTCCCGCGACGGCGATGCATTCGTTCGCCTCGGCGCACAATGCGGTGGTGTGGGCCTTGCTGGTTCGCGGGCGACTCGTTCGTTGGGGCGATTTTGAGCGACGGTTTCCCGTCTTCGTGTACCCGCTGCGGACAGCGGCGGCCACAGGCTCCTCATCGACCACCCCGTCGGAGGTTTCCTCGCGATGATGGTTCCTCAGCTCCGAATTTTGCTGGATGACCCCACGGCCCGATACCGCCCGGGCGATCGGCTTGCGGGCCGGTTCCTGTGCGAGGGCGTTCACGTTCGGTCGATCCGCGCGGCCGAGCTTTCTGTGCTTTGGTACACGACGGGAAAGGGTGAGGAGGACTTTGCGGTCCATCACTTTGAGCGTTTCGTGGAAGAGCCGTTGAAGCCGCTCGACCTGCGGGTGCCGCGTCGCTTCATGACGCTTCTTCCGCCCAGCCCGTTGAGTTACGAGGGACAGATTGTGAAGTTATGTTGGTGCGTGCGAGTGCGACTTTTTTTGCCCCATGCGCCCGACCTCGTGGAGGAAGTGCCGTTCCAGTTGGGAGGTGTCGGCGTGCCGGTGCCCGTGGCGGCGGAAGACCCGAATTGGCCGCCGGTGGTGGAAGCCGGCGGCTAGAGGAGCTGTGGAACCGTCGGCTACCGGCCGACGGCTTGGGGGAACGCGGGTTTTTTATTGATTACGGGCGCACTCACCGAATCTCATTATCCAAGAACGCCGTGCCATCGCGATTTGATAATCCGTTCGCAACGTGTTGGACCCGGCCGGGCGCACTTGCATTTCGCTTTGCTGAAGGGCAGAGCGGGGCTGGGTTGGTGGAGGCCCTTCGCCATCGGCAGTGGCGGGGCGCGATCATCGGCCCGCACGGCAGCGGAAAAACCACGCTCCTGGAGTCACTCAAACCGTTGCTCTGTGCGGCGGGGCGCGAGGTTCTTCAAGTCGCGCTGCATAATGGCGAAACGCGACTGCCCTGCCCCGTGCGAGCAACGCTCGCTTCGCGCAATCGCAACGATCGCCTGCTGCTGGTCGTCGATGGCTACGAACAACTGGGCTGGCTCGAACGGTTTCGCGTTAGCCGATGGTGCCGACGGCTCGGGGCGGGGTTGCTGGTGACGGCACACTCGCGGGTCCGCATTCCGACGCTCGTGGAACTGGCCCCCGATGCGAGGCTGGTGCAACAACTGGCCTGTCAGCTCTGCGAATCGGATGAGCGGTTTCAGGCGATCCCGTTGGAATCGATCCCGTTGGAATGGGTGGCCGATAGCATGGCACGTCATCGGGGCAATGTGCGTGAAGTGTTCTTCGATCTTTACGACCGCTACGAAGACCTGCACCGCCGCGAATGAACCACGGGCTTAGATTGAACGTAGTTGTTGGGTGAGCGGGAATCATCGTTCCAACGATTGTTAACACCGGCTTCCGCCGGCGGCTAGGATTTACGGTGGAGGTTATCGAGAGAGAAACGTTGCCGCGGACCGACGTTCGGCAACCTGGGCTGATGCCGAATGGCGTCGTGAAAACGGGCTGAAGTTGTCGCCCCGCCACGAATGGAGGCTCGCGTTGTTTATTCGCAACATCGGCCGCACGGCCGAAATTATTAGGATAGAGTTCAACAGGGTCTCTTCCACAGGTCTCTTCCACAAAGTACGGGTCGCGGGGGGCGGGTCGCAACCGGCTCGTTCAAATTGGATTCGCTCAAGGCGGGATACCGCCCCAACGGGATCGCCGCGAAACAGGGTCGAGAGGGAATCGCATCGATTGGGATCGATTGGTTGGAACAGCGAACGCTCGGAATGGAAGCTTCCTGGGAACCGAATCTACAATGTTTTCCTAGATGGCACAGCTTGCCCAGCATGCATTCCCTGCCAAATTCGTGTTATCGGCTTCCACCCTGTTGCCATTGCAACAGGGGCCGAGTAAACAGAATGTAGGGTTTAACTTTTCTCCGTTGCAAGTGAGTACTACCATGTCCAACTGTTTCGTGGGTCGAATCGTGATTCTTGCCGCGCTACTCGATGTTGCGGGGATAGCGCTCGAGGCGCGTGCCCAGTGTTGCGGACAATCTTACGGTGCGTACTACGCACCGACGTATAGCACCTACTACGCACCCGCGACTTATTCAACGTATTCAAGCGGGTGGTATCCGGGTTACTGGTTGGATCGCGTGAACGCTCGATTGTGGGGCTCGCCGACGACTTATGTAGCTTCGTATCCGTCGTACTACGCTTCGTATCGTCCGGTGTATTACACGAATTACGCCTACACGACGAGTTACGTTCCTGCCTATTCGAGTTGCGCTTCGTGTACATCCTGCGCGCCCTGCAACACTTGCACGACTTGCTACGCACCTTCGTGCAACACGTGCGGAACGTGCGATACGGGCTGCTCATCGTGCTCGGGCGGTACGGTGACGCAGGCGGGCTACACCTATTCGCAGCCCAACGGCGGTTGTTCGAATTGCGCGGCAACGGCACCTGCAAGCACTTCTGGCACGTTGCAGCCCACCCCCGCGACGTACTCTTCGCCGACTGCTGCTCCTGGAACTTCCAACACACCTATCCCGGCCGCGACGCCCGAACCGTCTCCTAGCCTCAACACGACCACCCCGCAACCGAGCAGCAGCAGCCGCGTCGACCCGACCCCAGAGCCCACCAACACTCCGCCCGCAATAACCCCCGACAAACCAGATTACGACCCTTACACCTCCCCAAAAACAGAGAGTTCAACCTACCTTCGCGCACCGGAGTTCATCAGCCCACAAGATCGGACGGCCTTGAACTCGAACCGGAACCCGAGCAAGAGCATCGCGCCGGTTCGGACTGCCGTTTACCATGAACCGGTTGGCATCCAGATGGTCTCGGCTTCTTCGCGCGGCACAGCCCCAATCGCCCCCGCTCGACCCGAGCCTGTTCGGCTCGAAAACGTTCAGTGGAGGAGCCTCTCCGGTAAGTAGAAGTAGCGTGGCAAATTGATCGTTGGCCGATCGCACAACATTGGGCGTTCACTGGGGTCGAGCCACCTCGTTGTTCATCAATGTCGGCCATTAGTTAGCGGACGATGAGCATGGAGCAAGGTGCTTGCCGCAAGACTTGCGAGGAGACACTGCCGAGGAGCATCCGCTTGATAGGGCCGTGGGAACGGGCACCGAGGATTGCGAGTTCGATGTGTTTCTCGCTCAATTGGGCGAGGATTTGCTCGGCCGGTCGTCCTTCGGCCACGATTGGGTTTTGAGCGGCAAAGCATGCCGGAAGTGCGCCGCGTCGCGCAGCCAATTCCTTGCTGGCCTGTTGTACGCACTGTTGATGCTCTGCCTCCCAAGCGGCGGCCATTGCGGCAACGTCGGGGTCGCGTTCGAGCGTTGCCCAACGCGGCAAGTGGGTTGCGTGCATCGGTTGAATCGCCGTCATCACCCATCCGCGGCACGAATCGGGCAAGGTGAACTGGTTAAGCAATGCGGAAGTTCTTGCCGCGAAGTGATCATCGCCGTAGGCGGCCAAGATGTGGAACGGCTTTGCCGCCCCGGCCGCCGGTGTGGAATTGCCTTCACCATTCTTCACCACCAATACCGGAATGGTAGCCGAGTAAACAATAGCGCGGCTAACGCTGCCGAGCACGAACTCGCCCAAGGCGGAATTAGCAAGCGCGCCACCCGTGCCTAGGTTTCCGACGACCACCAGGTCGAAACGTTGGGTTTCGAGCAGCCCCAAGATTTGCTCGCTCGGTTGCCCTTCCTTCTCGCTGCAAGAGACGCGCCCTCGCCACCCCTGGGGCAACTGGCTTGCGGCCGCCTCGAGCAAGGTTCGGCTCACGGCCGCCTTCGCGCGTCGTTCGATCGATTCTTCGAGTCTTTCGCTGTTGAAGCTCCACGGCGGCAGCACGAACAACAACTCCAGTTCGTCGCGTTCGGGCGAAAGCAGCCGACCGACAAACGCGGCCGCCGCCAGCGAGTTCGCAGACCCATCGATCCCAACAAGTGCTTTCATGCTTTTCCTCTTGTTTCTGAAGGCGATCGCCCGTTCGTTTAGCCCGTTGGCTGTTTTTCGTTGGGCTGTTTTTCGTTGGGCTGCGAATTGCGATCGGCGGAGGGCTTCTGACTGGCGAGCTTAGGTTTGAAGATCAACCGGACCGGAGCGCCAAGAGGCGGAATTCGTTCGGTGAACGCCTCGAAAACAAGTTCTTCGTTCGATTGTGAACTCTCAACGGGAATATCGAGCATCGCGGTGCTGAAGTTTGAAACGCAAACGAAGTCGCCGCCTTCCGCCTGGTACTGGCGTTTGCCCGATTCGGAGTCTATCGAGAAGAGGCTCCCGCCGAACACAAACGGGTAGGTCATTTCTTTTTTCGTGTGGAAATCGCGAATCCACTCTTGTGCGCGAACCTTGTGTTCTTTGCCTTGCATGTCTTGCCACCAAACGAAGACTTCGATCTCGGTGCCGGTTGGCGGCTCAACCTTCGGCTGAAACCGCACCGGGTGCCCTGCTTCGGCCCCCAGGCTCAGCAGCCCCGCGTGAACCAGGTAGGCTTTTGTTTGGGCCGATACGATCGATTCGTGTTCTTTGGTATTGCGCGTACACGCGAACATTTCGAGCATGCCTTCGCGGAGGCAGATTTGGCCATCGACCAAGACGGCCTTTTCCTTCGGATCGATCCAAATGGGATATTGTGGCGAAAGCCGGCGGGCCCCCCTGGGCTCGGGCAATCTTGGTGCCGGAAGATCCGGGCGGGTTTCCTGCTTGCCAGGTTCCGCCGATTGCTCCGCGGTTGCTTGTTCGGCCTTGGGAACTTCCACCTGGGCCTCGCCCTGCTGGGCGTAGCTGGCGCGGAATGCGATGAGGCATCCGACGACTGCTGCCCCAATTGCTCGCCCGTGGTGGCGGGTCCATCGTGCCATTCGCATCGCAATGAAATCCTATTTCAAGTGAAAAACTGTTGGACGTGTGCCCGACGTTGATACTGCAAGTTCCGGATGTAGGGTTGTGGTACCGCCGACTGGCGTCGGCGGCTTGGGGGAATTGGCGGTGGGCCACGGGCGGTGGGCTCGCGATACTCGACCCGCGCGGCGTCAGCCTGTAAGATAGCGGTGCCGCCGCGTTTCGTCCAACCGCAAGCTCTCTTGGCAATCGTTAGGGCGGCAGCGAATCGAGGGCTCACCACGTAGGAATCATCGCCGAATATGGCAGTTGCAATAACGGAAGAGGCTCGCGTTTCGCTGGCGAAGCTCCAGCCTTTGTGGCATGAAACAGCGCCGAATCGCCTGATCGAGCAATGTCCGGAAGAGGATCCCGCCTTGGGTTGGAAGGCGTGGCGCGACCATCTGCGATCGCGAGGGCGGCGATCGTTGCCGCGGATCGTCGGGCACAAGGATTCGCCGCTCGTGTGGGGCTGGCCGGCCGACTGCCAGTTGGAGGCATTACAAGCCGACATCCAGTCCACGGCCCGCCTTGTGGAAGGGGCGTTGCGAGAAGACACACCGACGTTGCCCGATGCCCCCCAAGCCTTGCGGCTTGTCGCGCTCGCTTACGCGCTTCCTCAACTTACGAACAAACTGAATGCCGATACCTGGTGGCTGCTAGTCGAGCGGCTGCACGCCGTTGCCGAACAAGCGAACCTTCATCGCATGGATTGGGAATCGAAGCCACTCGACGTAATATGCAACCAGTTGTTGGCCGGTGAGCTTCCGCTTGTTCTCAGCTATTACTTTCCCGAGGTACGCGGTTTGCGCGAGCTGCGCGATGATGCCCGCGCCGCGTTTTCCGAAGCGTTGATCGAAGTGACCGATGGCCAGGGCCTGCCGCATGCCGCGTTGCTGCCGATCCTGGGGCCGCTGCTGGCCTGCTGGACCCGTGCCCGCTGGATCGGCGGGCATCTTCGTCGGCGTGCGTGGTCGCGCGCGGCGGAAGTTCAATATCGCTGGCTCGTTCGCCACGCCCTTCGGCTTGCGGGGGCGAAGGGCCGTTTCCTCCTTTCCGAAACATTGGCAGATACCAAGCCCAACGATTGGAGCCAACCTCTCTTCCAAACCGCACTGCAACTCGGCGGCGATCGCAGCGACCACGCGGCCGCCGCACTCGCGTTGCCGAGCGGCACGGTGGCCAAGCGGTTCAAGTCGCTCCGCAACGAATTGCCTGAGACCTCGCTCAACTCGGATTGGTCGTGCCTTAGCGTGATGGCGAACGGCTGGTCGCAGTCGGCCACGCGGTTGGCAATCTCCTACGCCGGAACCGCCTTGCGGCTCGAACTTTCCACAGCGGGCGAACAACTCCTTTTCGGTGAGTGGTCGTTCCGCACCACCACCGCTGGCCACGCCGCGCGACCCACCGGCCCCTGGGAACAGCTCTGCTGGGAATCGGGCAAACGATACGATTACCTCGAACTTGGCTTGCCGCTATCGAACGGTTTGAAGCTCGAACGGCAGATTTTATTCGGCCGCGAGGACCGCGTTTTCTACCTTGCCGATATTGTGATTTCGTCGCCAACCGAGGAGGCCCCCCCTGCCCTTCAACACGCGAGCAGCTTGCCATTAGCCGCTGGGGTGCGTTGGATGGGCGAGGCCGAAACGCGAGACGGTATGTTTATAGGGCGAAAAACTCAGGCGGCCGTCTTGCCGCTTTCGCTACGCGAGTGGCGAGCCGACCCCCGCAGCGGTTCGCTCGAAGTGATCGACGGCCAACTCACGCTCTCCCAGTTGGCGACCGGCCGGGCCATGTGCTGTGCCTGGTTTCTCGATCTCAACCGCAGCCGCTCGGCCAACGAACGCACCTGGCGCCAGTTGACGGTGGCCGAAGCGCTTGAGGTGGTGCCTTCGGAATTGGCCGTTGGTTATCGCGCCCAGTCGGGCAACGACCAATGGTTGATCTACCGCTCACTTGGCACCCCCGGCAACCGCAGCGTGTTGGGGCATAACGTCGCCGGCGAATTCTCCGCCGGCCGCTTCCTCCCCACCGGAAAAGTTAAGGAATGGATCGAGATCGAAGCAGCAGAAAGTGAATGACGGATGACGGATGACGGATGACGGATGACGAATGACGGATGACGGATGACGGATTGCGGATTGCGGATGACGGATTGCGGATGACGGATTGCGGATTGAGTAAGGCGATGGGTATTGGCGATAGATGCGGCGTTGCCGCCGCCACTCCACCCTCCACCCTCCACCCTCCACAACTAACAACTAACGATCGCTAGCTCATGACGATTGCTGAGAAACTTCAGCGTGTTCAGGAACGAATTGCCCTCGCTGCCGAACGGGCCGGGCGAAGGGCGGGCGACATTACGCTTGTTGGCGTAACGAAGTATGTTGGGGTGGCCGAAGCGGCGGAGCTTGTTTCGGCCGGCTGCTTCAACCTGGGCGAAAGTCGTCCGCAGGAACTGTGGGAGAAGCACGTCGAGCTCGAGCGGATGTGGGGTTCCGCGGCTTCGCCGCCGGTCGTTCGCTGGCACCTCATTGGCCATCTGCAGCGCAACAAAGTTGCTCGCACGTTGCCGCTCGTTTCGCTGATTCACAGTGTCGATAGCGAGCGGCTGCTTGCGGCGATCGATGCGGAACGAGCGAAGGCTTGTGGCACGGGCGAGCCGATGGACGTATTATTGGAAGTAAACACTTCTGGCGAGGCCGCTAAGCATGGCCTGGCACCCGCTGAGGTGGAGCCGCTGATTTTAGCAGCCCAGCGGTACTTGCGGGTTCGCGTGCGGGGCCTGATGACGATGGCCGCGCTCGAAGGGGGTGAAGCCGCCGCGGCTCGTTGCTTTGCCGCCTTGCGCGAGCTGCGCGATCGCGTGTCGGGCAATGTGCCGAGCGGAGTCACGCTCACCGAACTTTCGATGGGCATGAGCGGCGATTTTGAGATCGCAATCCGGGAAGGGGCTACGTTGGTTCGCGTGGGGTCCTTGCTGTGGGAATAGTTGTGCCGGGCCGAGACAGCCCGGCTATATCGCCCGGCCGTTTCGGCCCGCCACACCATCATGAACATTCCACGGAACCCAACGCGCCCTGTTTGCATCGGCACCGTTACCATCGGCGGTGGGAACCCGATTGCCGTGCAGAGCATGACGGCCACGCCGACGCGCGACATTGAGGCCACGGTTCGGCAAGTGAATGCGTTGGCCGATGCAGGGGCCGACGTCGTCCGCATCGCCGTCGATCGCGCGGCCGAGGTCGAGGCGGTGGCCGAGATTCGACGACAGACCCGCGCGAACCTGGTGGTCGATCTGCAGGAGAATTATCGACTTGCCGAGCGGCTGGCCCCGCACGTCAACAAGCTGCGTTACAACCCGGGGCATTTGTTTCACCACGAGCGAGAGAAGCCGTGGCAAGAAAAAGTGCGATACCTGGCCGCGGTTGCGAGCGAGCACGATTGTGCCTTGCGAGTCGGCGTGAATTGTGGCAGCGTCGACCCGGCGTTGCAGACCAAGTATGATCCGAAGGATCGCCTTTCGCCGATGCTCGATAGCGCGCTCGACCACTGCCGGCTGCTCGATGAGCTTGGCTTCACGCGGTACTGCGTTTCGCTCAAGGACTCTGATCCGCTGGGCGTGATCGAAGTCAACAGGCGATTCGCCCAGGCACGGCCGGACGTGCCGCTGCACCTGGGCGTTACAGAAGCCGGGCTGCCACCGGAAGGGATCATCAAGACGCGAATTGCGTTCGAGCAACTCGTTAGCCAGGGGATCGGCGATACGATTCGCGTATCACTCACGGTGCCGAACGACCGCAAGCCGGAAGAGATTGCGGCGGGGCGGCAGATACTGGCCGACATCGCGGCAGGCCGCGTGCGAAGCGTGGTGGATTACGGTCTTTCGACCTTGAATATCATTAGTTGCCCGAGCTGTTCGCGGGTCGAAAACGAAGCGTTTGTCGAACTGGCACAAGAAGTGAAGCGGATGACGGGCTACGCCCGCGATCACAAGATCACGATCGCGGTGATGGGCTGCCGCGTGAACGGCCCTGGCGAGACCGACGAAGCGGACCTCGGCCTGTGGTGCGGCCCGAACTACGTGAATCTCAAGCGCGGAAACCAGCCGCTCGGGCAGTTTCCGTACGACGCCATCTTGGCGCGACTCAAGCAGGAGCTTGACGCGCTGATCGGCGAGCAAACCCGTTGAGGACATCACGGCGTTGGGGTGGTGCCATTACAGCAGCATCATGGCGGCCAGGGGGATCAGCATTCCGCTGCCCACGAGCCATTTACCGCGGCCGACCAGGCCCTGCCGACCGCGTGGGATGCACATCCCCGTGATTGCAATTACAAGCAATCCGACGGCAAAACAATCGGAGAATGCCCGCCACCATTTCACCGGATTCAAGTGCAGCATGTTGAAATGATGAAGCAGCGGCCGTCGGCGACACGTTTCCAACACGCCCGTGCCGTCCTCCAAATTCGCCAGGATGTCTCCCTCCGTGAGATAAATCTTGATCTTCTTACTGCTCGGGAAACTGTGGCTTCGATAATTTCCGGCTTCGCCCAACGGGTCGA
This sequence comes from Pirellulales bacterium, assembly GCA_020849945.1. GTDB lineage: Bacteria > Planctomycetota > Planctomycetia > Pirellulales > Lacipirellulaceae > JABDGM01. The sequence continues at coordinate 10,678 of JADZFK010000014.1, forward strand.
GGCAAGTTCGCACGCGCGCGGCGCTGATCTCGGCCTGGTCGTTTGGCAGATCCAGACGCACGTCCTTTCGCTCGGTGATGTAGCTGGGGTTCCAATCGCGCGCATGATTAACGGCAAGCCCGGAAATGGCATACAGTACCGTGATGCCGGTGAAGAAGTATCCCAAGTCGCGATGGAGCACAAGCAGCCAACGTCGCATGTTTATCGCCCCCTCTCGTTCTCGTGCGAATCCTTCTCAACCAACTTGCGAGTCGTTTCACGTGTTATCTGAACGACCCAATCGTTAAGTTTCGGCTCTGGCAAGATGGCGTCGGGAACATAGGCGATGCGGTCGCCCATCTCCAGGTCTTCAAGGGCGCGGCCAATGATCTGGTCTTGGAAGTAACGATCGCGGGCCACCAGCACTGGAATCACAAGGACCCGCTCGCGCCTGCCGAGCACATCTCGGACCGTGTTCTGCGTTGGTTCGCGCGAGTAGCCGGCGATGTGCCCACACCAACAATGCTTGGCCTCGGCCACGCCCGTCGAGCGACACACCGACTCCTCCAATTTGGTGAAGAAGCTCTCCCACTCGTCGTTGTAGGTTTCATCGCCATACGCGACGAGAACTACACCTTCTTTGTCGGGGGTTTTGCTGAGCGAGCGAACCCGTCGCGGCAGGTTCTCTTCCAACAGCGCCGAAAAATCGAGCAACGGGGTCATCGTAACTTTGGCGCGCGGCTTGTAGCTTTCAATGCGCTCCGTCTTGAGCCTGAGGAGCGAGTTGGCATCTTCCTTTTGGCCGGCAATCGTTGGGATGTCGTCGAAGGAATGCGAGCTTACCGTCAGCAACAAGGGCACGAGGATGACGTGATCGAACTCCTGCTCGTCGAATTGCTTGAGGCCGGTGGCGATGGAAGGCTCGGTGTACTCCATGAAGGCCGATTTCACGCCGGAAACGCCTTCCAGCGCAAGCAACTCGCTGCCGACCTCATCGCTAAAATCGGCGAGCATCTTTCTCCACTCAGAGGAGTGGGAACCGTGGCTCACCAGAAGAATGCCCACCTTGGGCTTCTCGCCTTTCGGTCGAGGGGCAGGCTCGACGACCTTTTCTATTTCTATCTTTTCTTTCGAGCCCGAGGCCACGGGCGGACTGGCCGTATCTCGGCAGCCGCCACCACCAAGAACCAAGCAGCAGAGCACGCCCCCCCACGAGCGCCACTGTGGCCACAAACGAATTGCTTCCTTCATTGCGGTCTTTTCCTACACCTTTCTGTTCTTCACTTTCTTCGTAGTCGTGAAATGACGATGCAACCACCTTCGCCCCGCCGCAATTGGGCAACCGGTGGTTCCGAACTCGAAACGTTGATTTATTCTTCGTGACTGGCAACCGCCGGCTTCCGCCGACGGCTATTGGAAACGCCGGATACCCTATCTCTCAGAGGCTTGATCTCTCCGAGTCTATCCGACGGTTTCGCAAACTCTAGTGAACTAGTGAACTAGATTGCTGGTTAGCTGGTGAACCTGCACTTCAGCGGGGCAACGGCCTGGGGGGGAACGTCTGCCCACTTGCCGACCTTCCGATCGCCGATTCCAGGCAGCCATTCCATGCGGATTGCATCCTCCGGACACACTCCGATGCAGTGCTCTTCGCTGCCGCATGTGTCGGCGCGAACCAGCATTGCCTTGTCTTCAACAAGTGCCAAACTTGCCGGCGAGCAGGCTTCCACGCACAAACGACAACCCGTGCATGACTCCTCGTCGATCGACGGCAGCCATTTCAACGGGACAGACATGCCCGGCACCTGCTCGACAATAGAAACCATCCGGTTCAAGCCGCTTGCGCCCCCCTTGAAAGTTCAAACCGATTCGTTTGGCCCTAGCGCAACCCCGCTGGCTTGCGCATCGGGCAGTAAGCTGCCGAGCGAATCGACTCGATTCTCGCCGATCGAAACGGTTACCACCAATACGGGCTGTACCCAACGCGTACGCCAACGGGCCGCGCCCGATAAACGGGACCGCCCCAAACAGGCCCGCCCCAAACGGGGCGATACCGAGCCCGCACTACCGTTGCACTCGGGTACACCACCACGGGTGCGGGTGCGTAGCACGGATCACAGCAAGGATTGTAGTACGAACCATACGCAACATAAACGCCCCGCGCGTTTGCGCTTCCGACCAACAGTGAACAAGCTAAAACCAAGCCAACAACGAGGGCATGCAACTTCATGATTGGTTCTCCCTTGTGTTAAAGACCAAGAATCAAAGAGCTTCGCCGATTCCGCCTCTCCCACGGGGCAAACTCGGCGCCTCGCCAGGCGGAGGGTGATACACCGATGGTCGCACAGGCCCTGGCTACGGCACCGGATGCCCCCCAATTAGCGACGGCGGACAGAGGAACAAAAACACAACTTCCTCGAAGCACAAAAGACGATTGTCGCCTCGATTCCCGCCGAATGTCAACCCCCGAGCCAACGGCAACAGGGCCGATCTGTTATCTTTGGACGAGATATGAGGGATCGGTCAAGAAATGTGGGGGCGTCTCCCACGCCGATTTCGAGCGCGATTCGAAAACGGGTGGAAGTGAAGCGTCCCACCGGGGTCGGAGCCCCTCTCACAAATCATCCGCGTTTCGGAGGCCCTGAGTCAACCGGATCGGCTCGTTACTTCTTGAAGAGTTCGGGGTTCGTCGCATCGAATTCCCGCGCGGTAAAGCCGTTGTTCAATTTCAGATTAGCGTAGGTGTAGCTTTCTTCCAGTTCGGGATCGCCGCCCTCTTCCTCGGCCCACGAGTAGGCATCGAAATGGATCGGCACTTTGTACTCGTTATCTAAGAAGAGCCGACAGGCGTGAAACTTGAAATCTTGCCGCGGAACGGGGTGAACGACTTGGATCATCGTTGCCTCGCGGCCAGCCACCTTGATAACCGGCTCGCACTTAACCTCGCACTCGCCGAACTTGGTTTCGGTCTCCCACATTTTGTTGAGTTTGACGGTCAGATTGCGGATTCCGACGGAGGTGATGCAATGCCGTTGGCCGCTCATGGCGAGAGAGCCTTGGGGATCGATGTTCATTTTTCCCAACATGCGTTTGAAGCCGGCTTCGAGCACGACCATCTTGCCCGAGTTTTGGCCATCGACGAAGAGAACTTCTCGCCCCGCATACGGCGTGAGGAACGACATGTACACGCTGAACGGTTCGTGCATGACCTTCATGAAGATTTTCTGCTGTTCCAACAACTCGCCATCGACGCGTTCTTGCTTGACGAGGTTGCAGCTATAATCGCGGACGTTGTGATCGATCACTTCCTGCGAGAGCTTGAGGGTACGCAGCACCGGCGCAAGCGGATGTTCGCCCGACTTTTGAGCCAGATCGAACTGAACCTTGGAGACATCGAGCGGCACCTGGGCACCATGCGCAGCGGCAACCGCGGGCGCGATTGCCGGCGCGGCGGCTGGTTGCATCGCGGGTGAACCTGGCGTCGTTGCCGCAGCCGCCGATTGCTTGGCCTCGCGGTACACCGGTTCTGAAACCGCATCCTCGGCCCTGGCCGTTGCAACGAAAGCCATCGTCGCCAGAAGTGCAGCCCAAGTGCGGCGAAGCCGCGACGCGAATACGAAGCCCATAGTTTCAATCTCCAAAACCCGTTTGGTGAGCCGCTTGCGAGAGGTTGGCAAGCCCCAGTATCCTAGACAACCGGCATTTTTGACGGAAGGGATGTTTGCAATGGTCGAAAAGGTGCTAGAAATCGGGCGGATAGTATCCGCCCCGTTTGACGAAAACACCTATATTGCCCATCTTGCCGGGCGAGAGGACTGCGTGATCGTCGACCCGGGCTTCGACCACCAGTCCATTGTAGACTACCTGGACGAGCATTCGCTGACCCCCGGGGCGATCGTGTGTACGCACGGCCACAGCGACCATATCGCCGGAAACGAGGCCCTCAAACAACGTTGGCCTTTGTGCCCGCTCGCAATCGGGGCGGGCGATGCCCCCAAGCTCACCAGCCCCGAGTTGAATCTCTCCGCGCCGTTCGGGTTCAACTTGCGAAGCCCCCCCGCCGATCAACTGCTCCACGAAGGTGAGACTTTTCGGGCCGCTGGGCTTGAAATGGCGGTTTTGGAAGCGCCGGGCCACTCGGTCGGTCACATCGTGCTCGTTTGCCGACAGGCTCGGCCGTGGCGAATCTTCGCCGGCGACGTGCTTTTTGCAGGCAGCATCGGCCGAACCGATTTCCCCGACGGCAACTTCCAGGACCTCCAAGAAGCGATCCACACGAAGCTTTTCACTCTGCCCGAGGAGTCGATCGTGCTACCGGGCCACGGGCCGCCAACGACGATCGGCCATGAGAAACGGACCAATCCGTTCGTGGGTGAACCGGCTGGGTACGTCGCGTAGCAAAAAAACGTGGCCAGGTTCCACAACGATACGGCACGGCATGATCCGTGTTTCAGATCGCTCGGCATGTTCGGTTTCCGCACCGGACTGCGGCTAGCCCGGATTCTCACCACGGAGCACACCGAGGTCACGGAGAACAAGCCAAGAGATCGTTTGAAGCAAGGTCAATCGCCCGTCGCTACGAGACAGGGTGATTCCGCCGTTCCTTGTGGCAGAGGTACTTGCTACTGGTTTTCTCGGTGGCTCTGTGCTTTGTATGTAGATAGCCGAGCCGTCTCGGCTCGGCGAACTGGCATGGGTTCCTAAACCGGGTCGTCCCGGCCCAGAGGGCCGGGCTATAAAGAATCAACACAACCGCTCCGTGGTTTTGATTGTGAGAAAAGCGGACTATCCTGCACGGCGATAACGGAGCCGCTAAAGAGCCTGTGCAGGGCGTCTGGGCTTTTGAGAATCAGCGCCCCTTGTGAATCGATGCCTCGGCAAGTGCCGTTGATCTCGCGATGTTCTTGCTGTATGCAAACCTGCTTGTTATGCAGCCAGCATGCTCGCTGCCATTCGCGGGGCAATTCATCGCTGTCGGATGCAAGTTGGCCGATCCTCAACTCCAGGGCAAGTAGAAGCCGAGAGAGCACCGCGAGACGATCGTGCTCTCGGTGCGTGGTATCGCATAGCGCGATCGTGTGGGTAGCGAGATCAGCAGGGGCTTCCCGCCACGAGTTGTTGACATTAACGCCGATGCCGATGATCAGCCGGTCCTTTGCGGGGGCTTCGCCGCCGGGCGACTCGATTAGGATGCCGCAAGCTTTTCGCCCGTCGAGTAGCACGTCGTTGGGCCATTTGATGGTTGCTCGCAATTCGCAAGATGAATCCGCGCATTCGGCAGAGATCGCATCGCACACGGCCACGGCCGTCGCCAGCGACAATTGTGGCCATTGTGCCGAGTTTAAGCCCAACCGGGCTGGCTCGATCAGGAGGCTAAAGGTGAGTGCGCCTTCGGCACTCCACCAGCGATTCGCCCCGCGCCCGCGCCCGGCTGTTTGACGCCGAGCCAGCACCAACGCGGGCAATTCGAGGTCACGCTCCGGTGCAAGTTGGGCTGCTCGATCGTTCGTCGATCCAAGTTCGTCGTGAATCTCGACGTACCTGGCAAACGGAAACTCTCTTGCAAACTCGAAACTCATTCCCACGCGGCCCCAACTTGGATGATCGATTGTCGGCCGCCATTCTAACACATTCGTGCCAAAGGGCTGCGTTCTTTTTTCACCACGACGGCACGGCGGCACGGCGAACTGAATCAAGAAGTTCATGGTGGCACGGACTATAGTCCGTGGCAGGTACGGACTGAAGTCCGTGCCACGAGTGGGTCGCTCGTGGTGAGGGGCGATTACCCGTGCGAGCTATCGGCGGTGGCAGGTTCGTTGGCGGCGTGGTCGAGGAGCGAGTGATCGGTGGTGCTGGTGCCTGGTTGGGGCAAGGTGGCGGGAAATTCGAGCGTGAATCGGCTTCCCTCGCCCAGTTTGCTTTCCACGCGGATTCGGCCGCCATGTTCTTCCAGGATTTTTTGGCTCACGGGCAGGCCCAGGCCGGTGCCGCGGCCACCCTTGCGAGAAACGAACACGGCAAAGATTTTTTCCAAATCATCGGGATCGATGCCGCTGCCGTTATCGACGACGGCAACCCGGGCCATCTGTTCCGCCTGGCTGTATTGCGTGGTAACTTCCACCCGGCCATCGCACTGGTCGTGGCAGGCATCGATCGCGTTCGTAACGATGTTGAGAACGGCCCGATGCATGGCCTCGGGATCGAACATGAGCGTGGGCATGGTAGGCGCTGGCAGCCAAGTTAGCTCAACACCTTCGTCGTTGGCCCGCGTTTTGACGAGTTCGACCACATCGCCAACAAGGTCATTGAGGTCGGCTGGCTCGGGCACGGGTTCGCGTTCTTTGCTGAACGTGAGCATATCCATCACGAGTGCCGAGATTCGTTCCTGGTTCTTCTCAACGATTCCCCAACCTTTGCGCATGTGGGTGATGGCTTTCTTGGCCGATTCCACGTCGATTTGCCCGGCGGAAAGTGCCTTGGCGTGGTCCTTGAGGCCCAATTCGATCAAATAGCTGCCGCCTCGCACACCCTGCAAAATGTTCTTGATATGGTGGGAAAGCGAGGCGATCGTTTGGCCAACCGCGGCAAGCCGTTCGGCCTGCACCATTTGCTTGTAGTAGTTTGTATCCTCGATTGCCAGCGCCGCCTGATGGGCAATGGCGATCATGAGCTTCAGGTGCTCTTGGTTGAATTTGTTGGAAGCCCCTTGCTGGAGCATGCGTTGGGGCGTCAGGAAGGTATCGATGTAGATAACGCCGACCACGTCGTACCGGCCCTGCATCGGCACGCAAATCGCTTCACGCACGCCGAGTTTCAAAATGCTCTTGGCCGCGTCCCAGCGGTCGTCATCGCGGGCATTGCTGGTGAGCACGCCCTCGTTGCGATCGACGACGTAATCCAGAATCGTTTGGCTGATCGTGATCCGTTCTTCCGCTTGCAATTCATTTCGATGCCGACGCACCTTCGGGACCAGTTGCCCGCTTTCCAAGTCCTTGAGCATGATGCAGCCGCGATCGGCATCGACCCACTCGAAGATCATTTCCATGATGCGGGTGATGAGTTGGTCGATATCGAGCGTATGGCTAACCGCGAGCGCGGTGCGATACATGATTTGCAAGTTGCTTCGTGCCCGCGCCAGCCAGGGCGACGACGACTCGCTATCGGGCAGCGAGAGAATCTCACTGCCTTCCGATTGGTGCATCGCATGGACGATCCGAGAGGCATCGCCTTCCTCGGGCCGCCCGACGATATTGATCTTATCCGCCAGGTCCTCGGCCCGGCCTTCGGTAACGCCCGTGAACAGCAATAGCGTGCGGCCCAACTGCACCTGGTCGCCGCTGGCCAGTTCCTGTTCGTTGATCGAGCGGCCGTTTACGAACGTGCCGTTCGAGCTATTGAGATCGCGGATGACAAACACATCGCCACGACGGCGGAACTCGGCATGCTCGCGCGAAACTTCCGTATCGTGCAACTGCACGGCGTTCGTGGTGCCGCGACCGAGCGTAATCGTGGCGCCATCGAGTTGGAATCGAGTGCCTTGATCGCGGCCTTGAATGACAAACAGCGATGGCACGGAATGCCCCTTGAAAAGATCGAGCTTCGGGAAAGCCCTCGTCCTTCGCCCCGCCGCGTACCGCGACGCGAGAGGCTCGCCGAATCATGTAATATCGGTTAGGCAGGACGGCTTTCGGCGGAAAGCAAAAATTGGTTCCGTTTACGAAAAGCGCGCAACCCGCCTTCACGCGGCGGGCAGCAAGCCATTAATCTTACGGATCAGAGGCCCATAATGGTAGGGCTTGGCCACGACTTGGCTCTTGGAAAAAATGCCTTGCGCGGGCCCGATTTTTCCGAGAATAACGATTGGCGTATCGCTACCGGCCGCAATCTGCCGTAAATCGTTGGTCGGCTGGCCGTTCGGGCTTTGGTCGCTTTCCGCATCGTAAACAATCACATCTGGGCGACACTTGCGCACCAGCCGGATCGCCTCCTCCGGTCGTGCCGCTTCGAGCGTGGTTGCCCCACGACGTTCCAGCAGAACTCGCAAGACCTCGCGGCTTTCGCTGGAAGGGTCCACGATCAGTACACTTGGCGACGATTTCACAACTCTTGCTCCGCGCACGACCAGATCGCTGCTTACGGCCCATCGAAGGCGGCAAAGCGTAACCGCGTTGGCCGATTCTGTCAGTAGCGGATTGTTCGTTATGGGTTGGCCCCGGGATGGCCCGAGCGGCCGAAATTCGAATGCAGCTATCACACGTGCTGGCCCGAAGCCGTATCCACAAATCTACTGGGAATGGAGAGCGAACGCCGATCGACGAATCCGCTACAAAGTGCTCTTTACGTACTGGCCGCTTCTCGCCAGAATACGCCCCGCCTTTCGACCAGGCTGGCTTCCCGCATGAATCGGTAGCTTGTAAACGACGGCGTTTCGACGCCCGATCGCAGTCTGGCACAACCCACACGAAGGTCACGGACGACCCCCCTTACAGCAAGGAGCGCTGACGTGAAGCACCATTCTGGCTTGTTGACCCACCCTCGTAATTTGCTGGCCTGCCTCGCGGCGATGGCCATCTTCTCCTGCGGCTTCGTCGGCATCGCCAACGCCCAAGCCCCGAACCCGGCCGGCGCGAACTCATCGAAGTACGGAGTTGCGGTCGTCGATATCTCCTACATCTTCAAGAAACATGAACGCTTCAAAGCGGCCATGGAAGGCATGAAGAAGGAAATGGAGACCATCGAAGCCGACCTCAAAGCCGATCGGCAGAAGATCGCCGAGCAAGAGCAGCAACGCAGTCAATACAATGTTGGTACGCCCGAGTACAAACAGATGGATGAGGAAATTGCGCGGAAGATGGCCGAGTTTAATCTCAAGATGGGCAAGCTTCGCAAAGACTTCTTGGAACGCGAGGCGAATGTCTACTACCAAACTTATCTGGAGGTCGTCGATGCCGTGAAGTATTACGCCAAGCGGCAGAACATCGGCCTGGTGCTCCGCTTCAACGGCGAGAAGGTTGACCCCAACCGCCGCGATGACGTCCTCCGTGAGATCAACAAGCCTGTTGTGGTGCAAGATCAGATCGACATCACGCCCGACGTGCTGCTGCTGCTGAATCGCGATGCGAACGGCAACACGGCGGGGGCTGGTGCCGCCCCGGTCAACTCGGCCACGCGGCCCAGTGGGCCTGGCACTGCGGCGCCCGGCTCGCTCATACCGCGCTAACCAGCCTTTTCTTCTTGGCCCCTTCCTTCTCGGAAGGGGCCAAGGAAGGGTTCGCCCTGTTCGTTGCGAACTTAAGAGTTAGCGATCGCCAATCTCTTGGTTCGCTCCACCACGTCCGCCTCGGACACCACCTCGCTTGGAGCTTCACGTCGATGTCAGTTGCGCGCCGTCAACGCACGCTTGTGCGGCCTGTTTCGGTCACGGGGTTCGGATACTTCAGTGGCCGAGATATTCGGGTCGAGTTTTGGCCCGCCGCGGAAGACACGGGCATCACGTTCGTCCGCCACGACTTAGGGCCAGCCGCCCGCATTCCGGCGAGTGCCAATCTACGCCTGAATGTTCCGCGCCGCACGTCGCTCGAAATGAATGGCGCTCGCGTCGATATGGTCGAACATGTGCTGGCCGCACTGGCCGGCATGCGGATCGATAACTGCGAAGTGTGGGTCGATGCGGCCGAACTACCCGGGCTTGATGGCTCCTGCAAAGCGTTCGTCGAAGCACTCGACCATGCCGGCGCGGTGGAACAACGCAGCCCCGTGCGGCAGATTTGTGTCGGCAAGCCGATCCGCGTGGGCGACGACGAATGCTGGATCGAAGCCCAGCCTGCCCGCTCGGCCGGTCTTTCGATCTCGTTCGAGATCAATTTCGCCGAGCACACGGCCATCGGCCGCCAATGCTTCGCGCTCGATATCACGCCCGAAGCGTTTCGCCGCGAGGTCGCGCCTTGCCGAACGTTCATTCCCGAAGAGGTTGCCAACGGCATGTTGGCTCAAGGCATCGGGAAGCGCGTATCCACTTCCGACCTGCTGATCTTCGGGCCCAACGGCCCCATCGGCAACTCGCTCCGCTTTCCCGAGGAGTGCGCCCGCCACAAAATGCTCGACGTCGTCGGCGACCTCGCCCTTACCGGCTGCGAAGTCGTCGGCCACGTCGTCGCCCATCGCAGCGGCCATGCCCTGCACGCCGAACTTGCCAAACAATTGCTCGAACACGCCACGGCTACCGGCCAGCTCGCACAACCCGCACCGCTCCGCCGCGCCGCTTAGGAAATGACGAACTGAAAACTGAAAACTGACAACTGACAGCTTCAACGCATCGCCGTTTAGCCGCGACGCGGAGGCTCGGCGGAGCGGAGCGCGTACCACCGCAAATCACTTTCAAGTAACCCCACACCGGTCCCTCCACGAAAGAATCTGGAGATACTCATTATGACAGCCCTCATCGCTGCGACCGCCTCGGTCGACCCGGCTGCAGAGATCGACGACGATGTTGAAATTGGCCCCTTCTGCATGATTGGCCCACACGCCCGGATCAAGAGCGGCACGCGTTTGCTCAACTCGGTAACGATCATGGGGCACGTTTCGATCGGGCACGATAACGTCATCTACCCCAATGTTGTATTGGGTGGCGAGCCGCAGGATATTAGCTATGCCGGCAGCGATACGCAGGTCGTCATCGGCGATCGCAACGTCATCCGCGAGGGTGTCACGATCAATCGCGGCAGCGAAAAAGAGGACGGCATCACCAAGCTTGGAAGCGGCAACTTCCTGATGGCCTGCTGCCACGTCGCCCACGATTGCAAACTTGGCGACCACATCATCATGGCCAACGGCTCGCTGCTGGGTGGCCATGTGCATATCGACGACTACGCTTCGCTCAGCGGCGCCGTGGCCGTTCACCACTTCACCACGATCGGCAGCTACAGTTTCATTGGCGGCCTCAGCCGTGTGCTGCACGATGTTCCCCCGTTCATGCTGTGCGAAGGTGCCCCGGCCCGGCCACGGTGCATCAACATCGTCGCGCTCAAGCGGCACGAGTTCACGACCCACGTCATCGACTGCCTGGCCGAGGCCCACCGCCTCATCTACCGCGCCAAGGTCGGCGTGGACCCGGCACGCGAAATCCTGCGCGGCAACAGCCAATTGGTTCCCCAAGTCAATGAACTGCTGGCATTCGTCGAAGGCCAGCAAATCGGTCGGCACGGCCGCAGCCGAGAAGTTCGGAGGGCCGCATGACTCCGCTTCGCCTCGCCGTCATCGGTTGTGGCCATCTCGGGCGAATCCACGCTCGGCTGGCTTCCGCTCAACCTGAGATCGAGTTGGTTGCCGTGGCCGACCCCGTCGAAGCCACCCGCAACAGCGTGGCGCAGGAGGCCGCTGCGCGAGCCGTGGCCGACTACCGCGAACTCATCGGCGAAATCGAAGCCGCAATCATCGCCACCCCCACGACCTACCATCATGCCGTGGGGATGGAACTACTTTCGGCCGGCATCCCGCTGCTCGTGGAAAAGCCGCTCGCTCTTACAGGCGAGCAGTGCAACGACCTCGTGGCCCTCGCCCGGCAAAAAAACCTTGCCCTGCAGGTTGGTCACGTCGAACGTTTCAACCCGGCGTTTACCGCCGTGGCGGCCGATCTCCGCGATCCCAAGTACATCGAAGCCACGCGCACCAGCGGCTACACCTTCCGCTCGACCGATATCGGCGTCGTGATGGATATGATGATCCACGACCTCGATGTCATCCTCTCGCTCACGAAGTCACCGGTTATTGGGGTCGAAGCGCTCGGCATTTCGGTGCTCGGCTGCCACGAAGACATGGCCTCTGCCCGGCTCACGTTCGCCAGCGGCTGTGTCGCTCAGGTTTCGGCGTCGCGAGTCAGCTTCCATCAACGCCGCACGATGTCGATCTTCACGGCCCGCGGCAGTGCCTCCATCGATTTTGCCACCCACGAGGCAAGCCAGGTAAAACCCAGCGAAGAAATCCTCCGCCGAGAGTTCCGAGTCGATCGGCTTTCGGCCGCCGAGCGTACCTACTGGAAGGAACACCTGTTCGATCAACTACTGGCTCGCTCGACTTGCGAATCGAAACCGATCAACGCGATCCAGGAGGAACAACTCGATTTTGTGAACGCAATTCGCACGGGCAAGTCGCCGCGTGTCGATGGCGTAGCCGGCCGCGACGCGGTTGCATTGGCCGAACGCATCGTCGAGTGCATCGCCGACCACGCCTGGGACGGCACGACCACGGGCCGCCACGGTGCGCTGGCCATGCCCGCCCCACCGATCATCGCCGGCACGACCCAGCCCGCCACCCCCCAACCCCACGAACGCCGCAAGGCCGGGTAACGCGGTTCCAATTCCGTCGATCCCGCCCTTGCTCGGCCTCTAGTCGTGCAGGCACTGTGATTCTATCCGGATCGACTACGCCTTCTTCGCTGCCAGCATTGCGGGCAAGGCTGCCGATTGGGCAAAGACTACCGATTACGCGAAAGTTTCCGAAGGCCCGCCGACGATAGTTCCCATCGAGGGGGCCGTGCGCGGTTGCACGGCGGTGTTACACTCGCCGGCGAGTCGTACATTGCCAACGCGTTCGCTAATTCTTTTCTGGTATCGCGGCTGCGTGTGCCTAGCCCTGGTGGCGATCGGCATCGTGAACTCGGGCTGCGTCATCTCCATCAACCTGGGCGGATGCCAACCCTGCGCCCCAGCCTGTAGCAAGCCGTGCGAGCCTGCATGCCCGCCAGCCTGTGGCGAGCCTGTGGCAGCAGCCCCCCCTGCCCAACCGTGGGATATCGCATGTGAAGACGAGGAGCAGTTCGATTGTGGCCCGACTTTTCCCGGTTCCGAACGGTGTGAACTGTGCGTGGGCAACAACAATGCTGAAGCGTGCAACATCGAAACGGGTCCTTCCGAGCCGTGCTTCGAGTGTGCGGAGCCACTCTGTGCTAACCGGTGGGAGGCCTGCGTTGATCTAACCTGCTGTGCATGTACCAAGTGCGCCACAAGTGTATACAATGGCTGTTGCTACATGTGGAGCCCCATCGGTTGCCGTCTCGAACCGCTCGTCCACTGGCCCGGCAGTAGGTGCTGCCGAGTTGTGAATTTCGGTGCCTCCGAGTGCTTTGTCGGACCGCCCGACACCGTTGGCCCTGGCCACTTCCATCCCGTGCCAACGCATCCGGTCTTCGATCCGGTGCCCCTCTCGCCGTTCGTAGACATGCCCACCAAGCCGTAGCAAGAAATCCGAATTGGGCACTCCACACCCCGTGTGGGGAGGAGTTTCGGGAAGATTTCGAGGATTGCTGGATTCTCAGCCTTGCTTGAACCGCTATCCGATCCAGAACAGGTTTTGAGGTAAAGCCTAATCCGCATTTCTCACAATCAACACAGCCGCCTCCGTGGTTTTGATTGTGAGAAATGCGGACTAACTTACGAGATGAATTTGGAAAGGAGAATGAGTCATGGCAAGTACCTTGCAAAAGAATCGGTTGGGTCATCTGCTGCCGGTTGGGTTCCCGGAGCTGGATAACTTCTTCGGCCACTTTTTCCGTTCGGAAGAGGTGGCCACGTGGCGCGCGCCGGCCTCGATTTGGAAGGCCGAAAATGTGTTTCACATCGAAGTCGACGCGCCCGGAGTGTTGAAGGAAAACGTTGAATGGACCTTCGACAAGGGAGTGCTGCAAATTGCTTTGGAGCGAAAGGTGCCCGAAGGTGATCGCACCAACTGGCACAATGAACGTGGTTATGGCAAGGTGTCGCGAAGCGTTTCGCTGCCCGACATCGTAGACCCGGGCACGATCGCTGCGGAGCAGACGAATGGCGTGCTCCAGGTCACCATCAAGAAGCTTCCGGAAGCCCAACCCAAGAAGATTGAAGTGAAGGTATCGTAGGCGACCCTGCCACTTGCGATCGGCCCATCGGCCAATCAACAGTAAACGTGCCAGGGGAGCCGTTGCCTAACGGCTGAACCGCCACCGACGAGGCCACGCCGACCCAATCGGCGTGGCCTTTTCTTCGCCCTGCCGATGACAACGCCTTTCTGCCAGCCATGCGGGCGAGTAGAATGGGTGCGTCCGTCTGTGGACGGGTCGTGATCCTCAATCGGGCGAAGTTCGAACATCGCCCAGCGAATCGACACACATCGTGCGAGCTGGTGTGGGACGAGTTCCACTGGTGGGCACGATCCAAAACATGCGTCCGTAGCTCAATGGATAGAGCACTGGTCTTCGGAACCAGGGGTTGCAGGTTCGAGTCCTGCCGGGCGCGCTCATTTTCGTTTGCGAAAACAGGGTGGCACAGAAGTAAACTCTCTGGCCCGAATTAGGGGTTGCCGCAGAGTGCGCTTTATCCGCAGGCGGCGAAAGAGTTTGCGACGAGGGCCGAATTATCTCCGCGCTCTCGGTTTCCGGCTGGCGAGCGCTGCACGCGAGGGTTGCTTCCGTTCGTGCGAAAAAACGCCCGCGAACTCTCGCGCTCTCGATTGAACTGACCCTTCCTTGTTAACAACCTGGTTGGGATCGAGGGGCCAACGCAACCTGCCGCGAAATCGCGTCCGTATTTGAAACGGCGCGTTGCAGTGCCGCCCACATCCGCCGTTGCTTGCGCCAGTCGAGTTCTGAAGCGATGGGGCGGACGCCGGCCTCTTGAACCATGTCGTGGCCCCGCTGTTTACGAGGCAGGAAAAGAATCTGCTCCTGGATGTCGGGCGCCAGGTTGAGTAGCGACATGATCTGCGTCATGCGGGACGTGCTGATGGAGCCGAAGCGGGCCAACTCCGCTTGATCGGCCACGACGCTGTTGTGGATCAACTGGTCACAATGAATCGCCAGTGCCATCAGCCGTGCCATCCGTTGGACACGTCCTGTGGCGACGTTCGGGGCAACCCCGTCGCGAAGTTGCTTGCGGCCGCGGTTCCGACGGGTAACGTGGAATTCGCGGATCACGGTCAGCGGGCCATTCATGCGACCTCCTCCCGACGGTGGGCCAGTTCCTGGGTAAGTGCCTTGATGCCGCACGGATGGAATGTGAGCGACACACTGCCGTGCTGACCGTCGTAGTCTATCCGTTCGATCAGCAATTCCAGCACGCGGGCCTGTTCCCGCGGCGCGAGAGAATCCCACAGTTGGTCGAAGTCGGCTAACACCTTGGTAACCATCTCTTCGTCCACAAGTTGGCCACGGAGTGCGATCAGATCGTTGTCAATCTCCGTTAGTCGGCGCTCAGCGCTGCGGATACACTGTTGGACGTCCGCCAGGCTGGAAACCCTTTCGACATGGTTCGTCATGGCAGCGGCGACCTGCATCTTGGCGTGGTGGTCACGCAGTTGCTGCTGAAGAGCGGCTCGCTCTTGGCTCAATCGCTCGATGTCGCCTTCCGTCTGCCGGCGCACCTGCCGGACGGTTTCGGCGATCACAACCGCATCGCCTCCAATACCCCGGATCTGCTCGACGACAAACCGCTCGATTTCGCCGGCGGGGACGGACGGCGCGACGCACTGCGACCAGCCCCGCTGCTGGGCAGTGCCGCAAACGTAGTAACGATAGCGGCGATTTCCCTTCGAGGTGTAAGTGTGGGACATCGCACATCCACATGGCCGGCAGCGTAGCAGGCCGCGCAAAAGAGCCCCGTGCTTGTTACGCACGGCCCGGCCGCCGGTGTGGCCATTGCGCTCGAGCAGCGCCTGGGCCTTCCGAAACAATTCGTCGGAGACAAGTGGCTCGTGCGCGCCGGGATGCACTTCATCCTTGTACCTGATCTGGCCAATGTACGTGACGTTCGTGAGCAACGCATATAAGTTGTTCTTCGTGAACAGCCGCCCGCCGCGCTGCACACCTTTCTTCGTGGTCCAATGTTTCGTGGTCCAGCCGCGGCGATTGAGTTCGGTGACCGTGGCCAAGAGCGACTGATACTCAAGGTACATCTCGAAGATCTGTCGCACACGCTCGGCCTCAATCTTATGAACGACGAGTTTCGTGTCCTTGACGGCGTAACCAAGTAATGGCATGGTGCAACTTGCCTGCATGATCGAACTTGGCCAGGTCCGCGCGGGCGTCGTCGTCGGCACCGAGTGTGGCCGCGAACTCGTCGAGAATACCATCGGCCTGCTGAACCAAAATACGTCGC
>JADZFK010000015.1 GCA_020849945.1 Pirellulales bacterium
ACGGACTAAAGTCCGTACCAAGACGTGCGCGACGTGCGAAAACAACTGAGATTTCAATTGCTCATCTCAGCGGCTCGTTACACCGGCGCATCGTTGACCGTCACCGTGATCGAGGCAACGGATTCAAACACGTCGTCATCATCGAGCAAGTCGATAAAGATCGTATACGTGTTCGGGCCGTTGGCGTACGCATGGCTGATGACTCGGCTCAAAGCGGTCATTTCACTGGCGGTGAAGATTTGGGAAGAGCCATCACCCCATCGAACGTTGTAATGGGTAACCTGGTCGTTGCCAGGATCGGTCACAGTGCCCAGTGTCCAGTTGTTCGTTTCCCCCTCCGTCACGGTCGTGGGGCCGGTGATGGCCATCGTTGGTGCCACGTTGGTCACGGCCACGATCACTGTGTTACCAGCCGAGAACGTGCCGTCCTCGTTCGTTGCCGTGGCGCTGATGGTCGCGTTGATCGGGCCATCGGCAAACGAGTGGGTCACACTGGTTGGGTTGCCGCTGACCACTTGGGCCGCCGAGCCATCGCCCCAGTTGATCGTCCACTGTGTGATGGTATCGGCCCCCGGATCGGTGGCAGAGAGATTCAGCGTGTACAGAGAGCCTTCTGCTACAGTCGATGCGCCACTGAGTGCAAGCGTGGGCGAAACGTCGTTCACCGTAACCGCAACGGTATTGCCGGCATTAAACGTGCCGTTCGGGTTGGTGGCCGTCGCGCTAACGGTGCGTGTATTGGCCCCGTCGGCAAATGTGTGGGTTACGCTCGTCGGGTTGCCGCTCTCCACTTGCGCTGCCGAGCCATCGCCCCAATTGATCGTCCATTGTGTGATCGTATCGGCCCCCGTGCCGCTCGCCGACAGGTTGAGCGTGTAGAGCGTGCCTTCGCTGACCGAGGATGCACCGCTGATTGCGAGCGTCGGCCCAGGTGCCGCCGTAACCGAAACCGCGACCGTGTTCCCCGCCGCGAACGTGCCGTCCTCGTTCGTAACGGTTGCGTTGATCGTATAGTTATTCGGGCCCGTGGCATAAGTGTGCGTTACACTCGAAGGATTTCCAGACACTGCCTGCGGGGCGGAACCGTCGCCCCAGTTAATCGACCACTGCGAGATCGTATCGGCCCCCGGATCGGTCGCAGATAGGTTCAGGGTGTAAAGAGTTCCTGCTTGCACCGTGGAATTACCGCTAATCGTGCCCGTTGGGGTCACATCATGAACGGTAACGACGACGTTACTAGGGGCGTTGAAGGTGCCATCCTCGTTGGTGGCCGTGGCGCTAATCGTGCGGGTGTTGGCGCCATCGGCAAAGGTGTGGGTTACGCTCGACGGGTTGCCGCTGACCACTTGGGCCGCCGAGCCATCGCCCCAGGTAATGGTCCATTGTGAGATCGTATCGGCCCCCGGATCGGTCGCGGAAAGATTCAGTGTGTAGGGCGAGCCTTCATTGACGCTGGAAGCCCCGCTGATTGCCAGGGATGGTGCGACATCGTTTACCGTAACCGCTACGGTGTTCCCCGCGTTGAAAGTGCCATCCTCGTTGGTGGCCGTGGCGCTGATCGTGCGGGTGTTGGCACCATCGGCAAAGGTGTGGGTTACGCTTGACGGGTTGCCGTTTACAACTTGGGCCGCCGATCCATCGCCCCAGGTGATGGTCCACTTTGTGATGGAGGCGGCATCAGCGCCCGTCGCCGTGAGATTCAGCGTGTATAAGGCGTTTTCATTGACGGTTGATGCACCGCTAATCGCAAGCGTCAGGTCGGTTTCAGAACCAACCGGGTCGTTCTCTTCGATCTTCTTTGCCGAGACATCTCCCAGCGAATTCCCTTCTCCTTCGGTGAAACTGTCCTCGCCGCGGCCGCCGCGGATTCGCGTTTTCTCTGCAACGGTTGTTCCGCTGATATCGAGAGTATCATCGCCCTTGCCGAGGAAGGTTCGTAGATTCTCGAACGTTGAATCCTTGATCGAGATACTATCGTCCCCCCTGCGGCCTCGGAGCAGGGCATTGCCCGCCACATCGACCGATTCGAGCGACAGCTTATCATCGCCTTTTCCCAAGTTGACTCGTAACGAATCACCGACGTCGACATCCTTGATCGTGATGGTGTCATTTCCATCATGGCCGCGAATGATAAAATCGTCGGGCACCGTGATGCCGGTGATCGTCAGAAGATCGTCACCTTCCTCAAGGAACACTTTGATGTCGTCTGTAAACCCGCTGAGTGTGACGCTGCCGTTGGCCGTGCCATTGATACTTGTGGCACTGCCGCCAGCATCAATACCCTTGACGACTATTTCACCAGCGTTCGCGCCGGCGGAAATCGTGATTCCGTTGGCGAGGTCGTCGCCCTGAACGATCAAATCGCCGTGTACAATGCTGGCTGTCACATCACCGGCCAGCATCTGGCGCGGTTCAAGTGCCTCAAACTGGCAACGGCGGCCCCGTCTTCGATGGCGTCCCATCATCGCAATGCCTCTTCACGCGGTGAGAAGTTCCAATTCCCTTCATTTTAACTAGAACCGCGGAAAAGGAACCAAATATGGCCAAAAAATGGGGGGGCAAATACGACAACGATCGTGCGAGCGTGCAACTTATTACGCGGCATGAGGTTGCGCCCGAAGATACTGGGGCAGAGCGAAATGATCGGCAGCCTGGCACCAGGCGCGTTTCTGCCGGTTGTGCGGCTGGCAAGGGGCGAGCTAGCGGCGGGCAACACGCAACTGCCCGCGTGCTTGGGCGACTTCGCGCTCGCGCGTGGCCATTTCAGCGGGGCCTACGGCATGGCTCGCGATGACCGACTTTAGCCGCTCTTCGGCGGCCGCGGCATCCAACGATTCGGAACTCATCGCCCGATTCGTTAAGACTGAAACCATGTTGTTGGCAACTTGAACAAACCCGCCGTCCACATAATACCGCGACACCTTGCCACCCTGCCGCACGCGAAGTTCACCGTAACCGAGCCGGCCGATCATCGGCGCACGGCCCGGCGCGATGCCCGCCTCGCCATCGAACAGCGGCAACGCCACGAATTCGCAAGGTGCATCGAGCACCGTCGCTTCAGGGGTCACCACGATGCACCGCAAAACCACCGGGGATGTGAAATTTGTATTGGCCATGAGGTGAATGGTTGCGTGGGTCGGTAGGTATTCGGCCAGGCGGCCAACGTTGTGTACTACGCACAAAACCGAAATGTGCGAACTACTTACTTCTTTTGCGATTTTTTCCACTGGGCTTCGGCCTGCTCGATCGCGCCCACGTACATAAACGCATCTTCCGGCAAGTGATCCCACTTGCCTTCGCAGATTTCTTCAAAGCTGCGGATCGTCTCCGCAATGGGCGTAATTTCGCCTGGTTTGCCCGTAAACACCTCGGCCACCAAGAACGGCTGCGAAAGGAACCGCTCGATCCGGCGGGCACGATGCACGACCATTTTATCTTCTTCGGCGAGTTCATCGACGCCGAGGATCGCGATGATGTCTTGCAATTCGCGATACCGCTGCAGAATGGTTTGCACGCGGCGGGCACACTTGAAGTGACGTTCGCCCACGTACTGCGGATCGAGAATCCGGCTATTCGACGCCAACGGATCGACCGCCGGGTAAATGCCTTTTTCAGAAATCGAACGTTCGAGATACACGAACGCATCGAGTTGGCCGAATGCCGTCGCGGGGGCCGGGTCGGTCGGGTCGTCGGCCGGTACGTACACGGCTTGGATGGAAGTGACAGCCCCGCGGGTCGTCGACGCGATCCGCTCTTGCAAGGCACCCATTTCGGTGGCAAGTGTGGGTTGGTACCCCACGGCCGAAGGCATCCGGCCGAGCAACGCCGATACCTCGCTACCCGCCTGCGAGAACCGGAAAATGTTATCGATGAAGAGCAGCGTGTCGGCACCTGTCTTATCGCGGAAGTACTCGGCCATCGTAAGCGCCGAAAGGGCCACCCGCAAGCGAGCTCCAGGCGGCTCGTTCATCTGGCCAAACACCATGCACGTTTGATCAATCACGCTGCGGCCCGTATCGCCGATCTTGGCTTCCTGCATTTCAAGCCACAAACTGGTTCCTTCTCGTGTTCGCTCGCCGACGCCGGCAAACACCGAGTAACCGCCGTGGGCCGTGGCAATACGAGCGATCAGCTCGGTGAGAATAACCGTCTTTCCCAAGCCGGCACCACCGAACAATCCGGCCTTGCCACCACGCACGAACGGCGTGAGCAGGTCGATCACTTTAATGCCCGTTTCAAATAGTTCGGTCTTGGTCGAAAGATCGCGGAGCGCGGGCGGCTCGCGGTGGATCGGCCAGTACTCTTCCGCTTCCACGGGGCCGCGGCCATCGACCGGCTCGCCCGTGATGTTGAACACGCGGCCAAGCGTGTTCTTGCCGACGGGCACCTTCACCGGTTCGCCGGTATCCAGGCATTCCTGGCCGCGAAGCAAACCATCGGTGCTGCCTAACGCCACGCACCGCACGCGGCCACCGCCAAGATGCTGTTGCACTTCACCCGTCAGGTTGATCTTCACACCCTTGTGCTCCGAAACAATCTTCACAGCATTGTAAATGGCCGGCAGGCGATCCTCGGCATACTCCACGTCGAACGTGGAACCAATAACTTGTGTAATGTGGCCAATGTTGTGCGAGGCGGTTGCAGTAGACATGATAGAACGAATTACGGGTGGGGGTTGATCTCGTTTAGCGTCGGCGGGTTCGCCGAATCTGCTACGATTATTTCTCAATTCAATTGGATTGGAGTAATGACAAAACGAAGTCGTTGGATCGACTAGGGCTAAGTTTATCGGCGGTACATTCGGCCTGGCGGCCGACGCTAATGGCTGATGCTAACTCAAGGCCTCGACGCCGCCTATCACGTCCATCAACTCGGACGTAATGCGGCTTTGGCGCGCACGGTTGTATTGCATGCTCAACCGATGAATCAGGTCGCCGGCATTCTCGGTGGCCGCTTTCATGGCAACCATGCGGGCGATCTGCTCACTAACGGCGGAATCCAAGAAACACTTGAACAATTTGATTTTGAAACTGGCCGGTACGACTTCTTCCAAAATGCTCTCTGGCGAAGGCAGGAATTCGTAAAGCGACGTGCGTCCGCCCGATGCCGCCGGTGTGGAGGAAGCTTCGGCACCCCTCGCCGTGCCAGGCGACGTGCCGCTGCCAATGCCACCCAACGGTAGCAACGTTTCAATCACCACGTGTTGCCGAGCAATGCTCTCGAACTTTGTGTAAACCACATCGAGCCGATCGAGCTTGCCAGCGATGTATTCTTCCAAGTAACGGCTCGCTATGACATCCACTTCCTCGAACGTGGGCTTATCTTCAAAGTGGGTGTACGATTCGTGCGGCGTAATGCCACGGAACTTGAGCGCCGCGATGCCACGCTTGCCCACGACTTCCAGCCGGCAGTTCGGAATCGCACTTGTAAGTTCGTGCCAACGATGAAAGCCCGCGCGTTGCAAGTTGCCGTTGAAGCCGCCGCACAACCCGCGATTCGCCGTGAGGACCAACATCGTGGCATGGCGGGTATCCGAGCGTGTTTCGAGTAGCGGATGCTGCACTTCCAGGCCGCTGGCCAATAGGTCCTTCACCAACGTCGTCATTCGGTTCGTGAAGGCCGTGGCGGCCGATGCCCGATCCATCGCCTTCTTGAACCGCGCAGTCGCGATCAGTTCCATCGTCCGCGTGATCTTGCGGATATTGCGAATCGACCGCCGACGTTTATCGAGTATGCGAGGATTGGCCATGTGTTAGGAGGGGGCAGGATGCGGGATGCAGGGAGCGGGGGAAGTGTGACGAATGACGAATTGCGGATTATTAAGTGGTTGAGGGTAGTGGTGGTAAGTACGGCGTTGCCGCCAACGCCTAACGACTAACGACTTCTCCCCGCCGCGTATTGCGAATGGAACTCTTTAATTGAAGCTTCGATCTGCTTCGTGATGTCGTCCGTCAGGTCCTTCTTCTCTTCGATTGTTTTGTACACTTCAACTTTTTGATGGTGCATGAATTCGAGGAATTGCTTTTCCCATTCCTGCACCTCGGCCACGGGTACGCTATCCACATAACCGCGTGTACCAGCGAAGATGATCAGCACCTGATCGATCACGTTCATCGGCTGGTACTGGCCCTGCTTGAGAATCTCCACCATGCGGTAGCCGCGGTCGAGCCGGGCTTGCGTGGCGGCATCCAGTTCGGTACCAAGCTGAGCAAACGCTTCGAGTTCGCGGAAGGCGGCAAGGTCGAGCCGCAAACCACCGGCGACCTTCTTCATCGCCTTGATTTGAGCGGCACCGCCCACGCGCGACACCGAAATACCCGCGTTCATGGCGGGCTTCACGCCGGCGAAGAACAGATCGGGTTGCAAATAAATCTGGCCATCGGTGATCGAAATCACGTTCGTCGGAATGTAGGCCGATACTTCGCCTTCGAGCGTTTCAATGATCGGCAGCGACGTGAGCGAACCGCCACCTAGCGCGTCGGACATCTTTGCCGACCGCTCGAGCAACCGGCTGTGGCAGTAGAACACGTCGCCGGGGTACGCCTCGCGGCCCGGCGGGCGTCGTAGCAACAGCGAGAGCTGCCGATACGCCACGGCTTGCTTGCTCAAGTCATCGTAAACGATGAGGGCATGGCCACCGTTAAACATGTAATGCTCGGCCATTGCAGTGCCCGAGTACGGTGCCACATACTGCAGCGGGGCGGGGCTACTCGCACCAGAAACGATCACCGTCGTGTAATCCATCGCGCCGGTTTCGGTAAGCCTTTCGATCACGCCGCGAACGGTTGATTCCTTCTGGCCGATCGCCACGTAATAACACTTCACACCCGAGCCGCGCTGGTTGATGATCGCATCGATGCCGACTGCCGTTTTGCCGGTCTTGCGGTCCCCAATAATAAGTTCACGCTGCCCGCGGCCGATCGGTGTCATCGAGTCGATCGCTTTGATGCCCGTTTGCAGCGGCTCACAAACAGGTGCTCGCTCGGCCACGCCCGGGGCAATGATCTCCACGGGCCGCCGTTCCTTCGTGACGATCGGCCCCTTGCCATCCAGCGGGTTGCCAAGCGGATCGACCACGCGGCCCAGCAGCTCGTCACCCACCGGTACGCTTAGCAATCGACCCGTGCTGCGCACTTCATCGCCTTCGGCAATCTGCAAGTAATCACCCAGGATGATGCAACCCACCGAGTTCTCTTCAAGGTTGAACGCCAGGCCGATGGTGCCGTTCGAAAACTCGACCATCTCTTGAGCCATGACGCCCGAAAGGCCGTAAACGCGGGCGATGCCATCGCCCACTTCGAGCACGCGGCCGACGTCGCGCACGTCGATTTGCGATTCGAACTGCTTGATTTCCTGCTGAATGACAGACGCGATTTCGTCGCTATTAAATTTCATCACGATCTCCGGAACCAGGACCAGAACGCCCGCGTAAAGTGGGGCCGCACCAGTCAATCGTCGACGTGGCCGCCGACGCTAAAAACATTCAATGGTGTAAGGGGGGGCGATAATGTGTCGTTGATTCATCGAGGAATCGTTACCCAACCGCGGTGAAAAACTTCTCCGGGGAGGAATCGATTTGTTCGGTTGCCTTTTGGATCATCGCTCGCCGCGTGTGTTCAAGCTGTGTGGCGACCGAGCCGTCATACACGCGATCACCGACACGAATCACCATGCCCGCGATCAATGCCGGATCGACTCGGACGCTGAGCACCGGTTCGGCCGACAGCGATTTTCGCAGTTGGGCCACCACCTCGTTGCGAAGGGCATCATCAACAGGTGCGGCCGTGCAGAACTCCACATCGATCTTGCCGCACAGTGTTGCATGGAGCTTGGAAACGAGTCGGGCGACCAAACGGAGCAAGCCAAGTCGCCCATGCCGCGAGAGCACCTTCAAAAAGTGGAGCACCTCCTTCGAGGCCTTCCCGCTGAAGATGCGGTCGAGAAGTTGCTCCTTTTTCTCCTGCGAAACGAGCGACGTTTCTAATGTTCGCTCGAGTTGCGGGAATCGATTAAGCACCTCGTTCACTACCGATGCAAGCTCCTCGACCAGACCATCCAGGTTAGGAGCCCCTTCGGCAGCACCCAAAAACGCTTGGGCGTACACGCGCGCTATTTGCTCTTGCGTAACGTCCATGACCGTCTCGTGCTTTGCTTGCTCTGGATTCAAATTCGCCATGCTAAGCCTACGCTTCGAGGCCTGCCAAGCCGAGGGCATGCCATCGGTTCGGGGCGGCACTCACTTCTTCTCTTACGTTTCGCTCACGCACTCAATTCTTGCTCGGCACCACAGCCGAAAGCTTGCCAAGTGCGTCGCGGACAAGCTGCTTCTGCCGCTCGGCCGAAATCTCCTGCCGAACCACGCCCCGCGCCAAGTCAACGGCCACGTTGGCACACGATATCGCAAGCTCCTGAAGGGCCGCGTCTCGCGCACGACCAATCTCGCGGAGCGCGCGATCCAGTTCCTCCTTGGCAGCCTTCTGGCCATCGGCTTCAATCTTGCGACGAGCTTGGTCGGCATCGCGCCGTGCTTCTTCGAGCATCTCACGCACTTCACCCGCGGCCGCAGCCAACTTGGCTTCATGCTCGGCAAGCAAACGCTTGGCGTCTTCATGCCGAGCCTCGGCCGAGGCAATTTGATCGAGGATGTGCCGTTCACGCGCTTCGAGCGCCTTCATAATGGCCGGCCAGGCAAATTTGCCCAGTATCGCCAACAGCACCAAAAACACGACGAACGTGTAAATCGCCAAATCAGTGCGGAACTCGGAAACATCGTTTAGCCCACTGCCTGCGTTGCCATGAACTAATTCATGGTGAACGCCGCCGTGCCCCGCGTGCTCGGCCTCGGCCGCCGACCTCTCGCCTTCTGCCCCGAACGAAACCGTAGGAGATTGCGCGAACGCATATGCCGCCGTAACGATTGCCAAACTGAGTATCCAAGACCGCATCTCAATCCTCGTCACAAATCTGCCGTGCAGGAAACCAGTCCACGAAGCAATCCAGCCTCTACTGAGCCCACGGATTCTGCGTCGAGCAAATGTAGAGTGCGTAAAACGTGAAGCCTTCGATGAGGGCCGCCGCGATAATCATCGCCGTTTGTATGCTGCCTGCCACTTCCGGTTGGCGAGACATGCCTTCCAACGCGCTGCCAGCCAACCGGCCGATGCCATAGCCAGCACCAATGGCAACCAGGCCGGCACCGACGGCACCAGGTACCGACAGGCCGCTCGTATCACCTGCTGCTGCAGCGGGCATCGCGCTCACCAACACAGCGACGATCGCCAAACCAAGAATGCGTGCGAATTTCATTACTAGGTATCCTCCAAAGTAAAACGGGTGACTCTTCAAAGCTTAACCGATCCACCGTCATCAAAGCATTAGTGGTGGTGGATGGCCATGCCAATAAACAACGCGGAAAGAAACGTAAACACATAGGCCTGCAAAAAGGCCACGAATAACTCCAGACAACTAAACAACGCAGAGCCAACAACGGCAATGAACGCCGTAACTCCCCACATGCTGCTGCCGGCGGCCGCCACAGCGAGCCCCATCACGGCCAGCAACACCAAGTGGCCAGCAACCATATTTGCCAACAACCGAATGCCAAGCACCGCATGCTTGATGAACAGCCCCAAGACTTCGATCCCAAAAATCATGGGAACAATCAGGATTGCCATGTACCACGGCAGCCCCAAGTGGGGAACTTGATTCTTCCAAAAACCGAGTACGCCAAAGCGGATCGATCCAGAAATAAGTACGACGGTAAACGTAACCAGGGCGAGTCCTAATGTTGCGCCGAATGCGGCGGTCGGGGCTCCAAGCCAGGGGATCATCCCCAGAAGGTTGCAGCCAAGAATGAACAGGAACATCGTCCAGAGGAATGGCACGAAGCGGTCCGCATCGTGTTCGCCGATTGCGGGCCGTGCCACTTGATCTCGGAAGTAAAGCAGGATCGCTTCGAATGCGTTCCAAGCTCGCCCACGAGGGCGAATTTCCCTCCGCATTTTCTTGGCCAACCCAACGAACAATATCGTCAGGATCGCTGCCACAACCAGTTCCAAGATCATGAACTTCGAAATAGCGAAGCCCTGCTCTGGCTCGTAGAGATTCTTAATCTGCCCGAAGGGCTGAGGGATCAACAACTTGCCGTCTAGCTGGTGATTGTATTCGGCAATTTTCTCGGCCGACCATTGAGGCTGGGCCTTGTCGTAAGCGGTCACATCCTCCGCTTGATTCTTGATCTGCTTCCACTCGCTGCGTGCCGCATCGCTAGAAAGCGCTTTGCGGAACGACTCTTGGTTCGGGGCCTTTTCCAAGAAGATATCAAACGGCTTCGCAAAGTTGCCGTTCTCTTCCTGCCAAGCCTTGAACTCTTCCAACCATTTCGAACGGTCAACCGCAACCGACTTGAACGTGGCTGAACTTCCGAGGGCCTCGATCTGCCGATTCGCCTCCCAGGCTTGGTATTCCGGATCAAGCCGAATCATGAATTCCGGGAAGTCGCTCCGCTGGGCGCGATGCGACCTCGCCATAAACTTCGGGATTTCGAAGTAGTAGCTATCTTTGATGTGAAGCAGCGAAGATGACATAGTGCGAATACTTCAACTTCTACTTGCGAAACCTATTCTCGAACGGGGAAGCGACTTCCGATCAAGTAAACGGAGACAGCCGTTTCCACGATAAGCCCGGCCAAGTAATGTACGACCAATAGGCCAAACAAACCAGCCTTGGCCAACGGCAGCCCTGCCGAACACATAAGAATGCCGACTGCAATCGGTATCCCCGTGCGGAGGAAGATCGAGCCAAGGAGCCCTGCTAGGCCATTCGTTGTGCCTGCAGTGAGGGCCGTTATGGCAAGGGCTGCGGTTCCCGAAGCCCAACAGACGAACGCCGCAACGAAGCAAGCAGCGAAACCTTCCGATCCCACAATGTTCCCGCGAACCCCAGCCGCACAAACTGCAACCGCAATGAGCACAGCGCCCAGCAGCAAGCTGCCGGCCACCACGGGCCGCCAACTGCGTCGGTCATATTCCACAGACCCAGAGGTCACTGGGGGGGATCTTTCTTACTAAGTGGTGAACAACGAACTGACGACTCGGAGGAATCCGTCGCCGGCTTTGTGGCAGCGATCAGATAGTAGATCGCTCCTGTCAACCCGATTGCGAACCCTACAAGTGCCAGCCAGTTTGCGGAAAACTTGCGGCCAACCCACTGCCCCCCCAAGCCAGGGACAACCATCATGGCCGCAGCCGCCATGATGCGACCGACCCACTCCATCGCCACCGCCATCGGGTGGCGGCGATCTGGGGATGGTGGCGTCATCCGAGTACCAATCAACAAGGGCCCGGGAAGGATCCGCCAGTCACCAAAAAACAGAAGTGGTCGGCCAACCCTGCAGGTGGACTGACCAAGGCCTATTATCTTACTTTGGCCGGTCGGCTACCAACACTCGCTTGGGGAAAGCTGTAGAACGAGCATTATCGGGCGCAGCCTTTTACTGTCAACCGCACTGGGACGAAATCGTGTTTTTTTCACAAAGTTTTTCCAACTCAGCGGCTTCCTGCTTAGGTCAAAACAATGGCATCTCGTATCACGCTCTTAAAACGGGTGGTTGGGTTTACTTCTTCAGGGTGGTCGGTAGCTTGGGGCTAGGGGCCACGGGCGAAGTTTGTGGCTCTTGCTAAACAGCCTTCCAATGAACAGAAGCTCGCGCATGGCTGATCTGTTGTAAGTGCTTGTGCAGCAAAGGGTTGATGGCTTTCATCGTCGACCGGCAATGCCCAATATGGTTGCAATATTTGCGTGTTCGGTCATACTAAACGTATTGAAAGTAATGGATGTGCAGGGGATGAAGTTGACGCAGGTCGCCTCCCAGGCGAACCCGGCAGACGGTTCGAAGCCTGTCACCAAGGGATCGCGTTAGTTCGGCGGGGGAATCGAGCCGCTCCTGAGGTGGCCTTCGGTGTGGATAGGACCGCTTGGATGGACTGAATCACGGACGATGCGTTGCTTAGAGGGTGCTCGTTCCGATTTGAATTCAGCGTCGATCTTTCCAAGCGGAGTTTCCGGACGATGACAGCGGCTTCTTTACGCTCCCAAAGTTGCAAAGATTTGGCTCAAATGGCCCGCGCCGCGGGTGTGCCGGGGTGGCACGCCATGCGGAAGGATGAGTTGGTGAACGCTCTCATTCGGCATTCCAAACGGGCTGCTCGCAAGGGCGGAGCCAGCGCGATTGCCAATCTGGTGAGCGATAGCCCGAGGGCGAATGGCCGATCCGCACTCCGATCCAAACTGCAAGAGCGGCTGCGAGAATTGCGGTCGCAGACGGAAGGGAAGATGCTCGGAAGCGACACGAAGTCCGAGGTCCGTCGGGCGGTGGAAGACAAGCTCGTTGTCATGGTCCGCGATCCTTATTGGCTCCATGTTTACTGGGAGCTGAATCCGCGCAGCGTGGAGCGCGCCCAATCGGCGTTGGGCCAGCATTGGCATGCAACCCGTCCCGTGTTGCGATTATTTCGCGTGGGAGCCGATGGAGCGGCCGATCTGCTCCGGGAAATCATGATTCACGGCGGCGTAAGCCATTGGTATGTCGACGTACAGAATCCGCCTCAGCAGTATCGAATGGAGATCGGTTACTTAACCGCCGGGGGGCAGTTCTATTGCCTGGCCCGCAGCAATACCGTGGTTACGCCGCCTGCCGGCACGAGCGACTCGGTCGACGAGAATTGGGCCGATATCGACCAGAACGCGGACCGCATTTTCGCTATGAGCGGTGGCTACTCCGATCGGGGCACCAGTCTCGAATTGCAAGAGTTGCTAGAGGATCGCTTGCGTCGCCCGATGGGAAGCCCCATGCAAACCCGCTACGGCAGCGGTGCGGCCAGTGTGCTGGGGGGGGGGCAAGAGCTTCCCTTTGCGGTCGATGCCGAGTTGATCGTCTTTGGTGTCACCGATTCGCAAGCCCATGTCACGCTGCAAGGCGAGCCGGTGCCATTGCGGCCGGATGGCAGTTTCACGGTGCGGATGGCCCTTCCCGACCGTCGGCAGGTGATCCCGGTGATCGCCAGTTCCCCAGATGGTGTCGAGCAACGCACGATCATTCTGGCGATCGAGCGCAATACGAAATTGCTCGGGCGAGTCACACGCGATCCCGGCACTTAATCTGGCCGCCTCTTGGGCCTTGTTAGCACATCGTCTCCCGCCCAATCAGCTTGGGTGTTCGGGCTATTACGCCGTTCTCTTTTGGTCGGGTTTCGCATACGATTCATCAGGCATAGCCTCACTGGCTGAAAGCCAAGCGGCTAAGGAGTCATTCTGCTCCCAATGTTTCTACTATGCTACGCATCGCCGGAAGTCAGGGGTGTTGCGTGGCTTTTATTCATCGGCATTGCATTCTGACCACTGCTACCATACGTTCATGTTTGCAGGCTTGCGCAGATGCTGTACGTTCTCAAGCCAATGGCTGCGCCGAGAGCAGCGTGGCCGTTGCGACCCCAATTGCAAATGACTTGGTAGTCTTTCGGGCGTGAAGAATCGGCAAATAAGTTTGCCATCGAAGTACGAAGGTGTTAGGGTGGCCCAATCGGAGGGGGGAGGATGAATCGATTTGCAATTGCCGCTGGCTTCGCCTTGTTGGCCGTTTGGGCCGTCGCCAATGCAGCTGAATCACAAGCGGAAAAGCGAATTCCGCTTTCGTCGATTTTCACTACTTCTCCGCAAGCAGACGTTGAGGCATTTGAAGTTGCATTTCCCAATGAAGATGAGAGGCGAAAACTGTTTCAACAGATTAGCGCTTTCTCTAGCGGAGCTTCAAACGTCTTTCTAGTTGACGCCACAAACAAGTTAGATGCCTTCAAAGCCACGCTAAGCGTCTTGGAAGGGTCACACTCCGCTGACACGCCCGCGCCGGTAAATGCGGGTGAGCCGGAACGCGGGAGCCATTGGTTGGTTGTTTATCTTGGCGTTGGTCCAAGCGAACCTGTTTGGTCGGTAGTAGAGGCTGTCAACGTGCGTCGAAAAACGATGCGCGTGAACTACCACCATCCTAAAGCAAATATCGTGACGCGCGATGTTTGGAGATACTATTACTGGATTCCACTTGGAACACTGGACCCCGGCAACTACCAGCTTGAACTTTATAACACTAAGGAAAAAGCCGTTGTGCTGTCGCGGCGTGTTACGGTTAAGTCCGACAAGTACAATTGAATTCGATGTAATTCGGATACTGAATGGAGGACAACATGGCGCCAATCACGAAATGGACCGTTGGCGGCTTTCTGATTGTTGTCGTGTCATTCGCGCAAACTTATGCCAGTCAAGATACGATTGGACTGAACGGTATCAATTCCGCTGGCCTGACAACGGCCAATGGTCTACCGCTCAATGGTGGCGCGGTTGCGTCAGTTGATCCCGTTGCAATCGGCCAAGTCGAGTCGTTTCGGCCCGGCGACAACTCTTTCGATACTGACCCAACGCTGAGAAACGCGACGGTTGACCCCGCAGGCGTATTCTTTTTGAAGCAAGGTCCGCCAATCACGTATAACGCCACGTCAAATACAGCATCCGAGATTGGACCGCCGCCGTATCCATTTCCTGCAAATGCGGGCCATCATTCGATCGGTGTTGCAGGCGTTATGATTTCGACAGCAATGGATACGCCAAATACGCCAATCACGCCGACGGGTGTATCTTTAGGCGCGCAACTTTATTCAATTGGACAAGAATCAACGGGAACGGATGACGACGCCTACCTTGCGCTTGCATCGCAGCAGATTGCGTTGCTTCCCGGCGTTCCCGGAGTTGATGTTCGGGCCATAAACATGAGTGTTAATGTAACTTCAAGCTCCGGCGCTTCCGATGGCAATTCGCTTATGACGCTGTTTCTGGATTGGTCCGCCAGTGCCCATGACGTGTTGTACGTTGTAGCCGGCACTGAGTTGGCGACAGGCGGGCCAACTGGCGCGCCAGCACCTACGGACAATTTTAATGGAATTACGGTTGCCTATTCTGCGAAGGTTGGCGGGACGGGTATGTATCGCCAAGTTGGTACATTTAACACCTTCAACGAAGACGCCGACGGTGCTAGAACGTCTGTGGACATTATGGCCCCTGGCGACATGGTGGATACGGTTGGACGCGGCACTGCAAGGCTCGTTTCGACTGGCACCAGCTTCGCCGCGCCGCACGTTACCAGCACGGTAGCGCTATTGCAGCAATACGCAAACGAGCGAATTGTCAACGGCGGTTGGAATGCTGTCAATTCGCGCCGTCACGAAACGATGAAAGCTGTCTTGCTAAACTCCGCCGACAAAATCAAAGACGATGGAACACGCACGGTCAACGGTATACCCGTGCCAATGGGCGGATTCCTAGGCATGGACAGAACAGTTTTGGATAAGAATGGGAATGATTGGTTGGCGTCACCCGCCTTCCTAGATAACCTCCCGATGAGTTTAGACAATGGCCTTGTCGCGCTTGATGAGCAAATGGGGGCAGGCGAATTGGACGCAAAGCGCGCGGTACAGCAGTTTGCACCCGGCGATTTTAACAACACCGGAACGGCGACTGTTCCGGCTATTGGATGGGATTACGGACATACCAACGGACTCAACAGCAACATTAAATACAAGTTTTCCCAACAGCTTGTAGCCGGTAGCTTCCTATCAATTACCGTCGCGTTTGATCGGAAGGTAGTTTTCGACACAGACAGCGGCACAGTTGGGAAGTTTGATTTCGGTGATTCGTTTCAGGAATCAACGAGCTTTGTTCCGGGGCAAGACCAAACGAATGACTTAGACCTGTTTCTTTTGCCTTTGAACGCTCCCAATACGGATAATCCAATTGCGTTTTCGCAAAGTAGCGATGATTCGGTTGAACATCTATTTGCCCAAATTCCAACGACTGGCATGTATGAATTTTGGGTACACCAATTTGATAACGACCTCGGCGATGGACAAGACTACGCCGTAGCATGGTGGGCGGACTTTGTAGCTAGTGGCACCACGATGGGAGACTACAACGGCGACCACGTTGTAGATGCCACCGACTACACGGTATGGCGCGGCGTGTACGGCAATAGTGTTACGGCTGGAACCGGAGCCGATGGAAACGGCAATGGCGTAATCGATGCTGCCGACTACGTTATCTGGCGCGACCACTTGGGGCAAATGGTAGGTTCGGGCAGCACTGCCGCCATACCGGAGCCAAGCTGCTTGGCATTGCTCACAGTCGTTGGCGTCCTAGCTGCTTGTAAGCGACGGACATAGAATCAGTTTTCCGAGTCGTTCTGCGTCAGCCAAGCGTGGTATAGTTCTTGCCGCTCCGGCGTGCCGTAGGGCGGGATAGTCCAATCCATTTCGTCGCCCCATAGTGCGAGTTTTCCATCCTGCGTCGACGTGGTGGGCCGTGCCCACCCTACTTTTTCAACGGGCTGTTACGCATCGCCAGATTTCGGGGAAGTTGCGTAGCTTTAATTCAGGCTCGGATTTCTCACCCAGTTCCAGCCACTGATCATTCCTGAAGATATGGGCAAAGGTGCCCGATTAGGTTTAAAGGGAGAGTCATTCGCGTGTCGTCCGACCTCGATCCAATTTTGAACGATTGGTCTTACCGGCCCGATGAAATCACGGTACGCGTGATTGAAGGGAACGACGGGCGGCGCAAGATCCAACTGCGGCTCGACCTGGGCGTGCTGCAAATGGAGTTCGATGGCCGGCCCGATGGCCGGCGAATCCACGACCAGGCTTCGTGGTTCGATTTCCATCGTCGCCGCCAGGCCGAGCACGAGGCGGCCAATCCCGATGGCGCCCCGTACCGGCTCGAGCCTGAAGACTGCGCGGAACTGCTCCGCGAGGGTGTGCAGTTCTACCATCGCTATATTTGCTTTTGGCACCTGGGACACTACGAATTGTGTGCTCGCGATACCGAGCGAAACTTGCGGCTGTTCGCGTTCGTGCGCGAACATGCCCGCGACGACCGAGACAAACTCCGCTTCGACCAATGGCGGCCTTACGTCACGATGATGCATGCCCGCGCCGTGGCCACGCCACTTGTTGAACTGGAGCAGTGGGACGCGGCCGCCAACGTTGTGGACGCCGGAATCCGCGGCATCGAGCAGTTTCTCGAAGATTACAACCAGGTGGCCCAAGCTTCGCAGGTGGGCGAACTTTCGTTCCTGCGACAATGGAAAGAGGAAATCCTCCAGAAGATTCAGGAAAACGTGCCCGGCGATACGCCGGCTTCTTTGGAAACAAGCCCAACGGCCATCGCCGTGGCCGAACGCGGCATGGAACTGCGCGAGCAAATCGACGCCGCAATCCGCGAAGAACGTTACGAGGACGCCGCCCAGTTGCGAGACGAACTGCGGCACCTCGAAGGGTAGGGCCACTTGGCACGTTCCTTCCCGCGAGAGGTTTACCCTCTCAAAGCCAGGGGCTGAAAGCAATTCTAACCCGCATTTCTCACAATCAAAACCACGGAGCCACGGAGCCACGGAGAAAACCAGTAGCAAGTACCCCTACCACCATGAACGGTGGAAACACCCTGTCTGGTAGCTACGGGCGTTTGACCTTGCTTCAAACGATCTCTTGGCTTGTTCTCCGTGACCTCTGTGTGCTCCGTGGTGAGAAATCCGGGCCAAACGGTTGCCTTCTCTTGCGGTTATTTTTCGCACCAAATACCGTGTGACGCCAATCGACTGGTTGACACTCGAACCCCTTACGGGTCATAGTTGTTCCTGGTAGGGTTGTTACCACCCGAACGGAAGGCGTCGACCAGGAGCGCGTTGAAATACAACGACGTTGGAACCGCTTTCTTTACGATTCTTTGCATCCCTAGCGAATGAGGAGCGTAACGTTATGTTTCCTTCCGAACATCAACGCGCGAATCGGCGGACATTTCTTCAGCTTGCCGGGGCGGCCATGGCGCTCGCTCCGCACACCTCGGTTGCCGCCCAAAAAAGCAAAAGCCCGAACGAGCGGCTTGGCGTTGGTTTCATCGGCACCGGGTCGCGTTGCCAAGCCCACCAAGACATCGTCTTGGCCTTCCAGAAGGAGGGAATCGCCGAACCCGTCGCGGTTTGCGATATCTATCGGCCACGATTGAAGGAAGCATCGAAACGATGTGGCGATGCCAAAATGTACGACGAGCACGAAGCGCTACTGAGCGATCCGCGAGTCGATGTGGTTTGCATCGCCAGCCCCGATCGTCACCACGCGCCGCACACGATCGATGCGTTGAAAGCGGGAAAGGATGTGTACTGCGAGAAGCCGTTAACCCACTGGGACCAATTTGAAATGGCCAAGAAGGTGTCGGCCGTTTCGCGCGAAACGGGCCGACTCGTTCAGGTCGGAACGCAGCACATGGCGGACGATAATTACCCCCGCATTCGAGATATGATTAAAGACGGAATCATCGGCAAGCCGGTGCATGTGCAATGCAGCTTCTTTCGTCGTGGCGATTGGGGCGAGAGGATGCCCATTCCAGACCCGAACGCCAAGCCCGGCCCCGACCTGAACTGGGAACGATTCCTGGGCGACTTGCCGCCTCGGCCGTTCGATGTCTCCCGCTTCTTCCAGTGGCGTATGTTTTGGGATTACGCCGGAGGCCCCGCGACCGACCTGCTCGTCCACACCTTTACGCCTATCTCCCGCATCCTCGAACTCGATTACCCCGAACGCGTGTTCGGCGGCGGGGGAACCTTCCACTACGACCGCGAGGTCCCCGATCAATGCAATATCATTGCCGATTACAAGGATGGGCCAAGCGTCGTGATGACCTGTTCGCTCTCCAATCACGTGCCCAACAACACGGTCATTCGCGGAACCGACGGCATCATTTCGTGGGCGATGCTGCAAGGCGGAAAAAATGAAGACGGCGTGAGAATCGTCCCGTTCGCCAAAGGAAAGAAAGAAATCCTTGTCCCCTGGCACGGCCAAGGAGATACCAAGCTGCTATGGGCAGACCTATTCGATAAGGTGACCACCCGCGAACCATGCAAGTGCAACATCGAACTTGCCCTGAAAGTTCAAGCCCCGCTCTCGATGGGGATTCTATCGCACCGTGAAAGCAAGGTCGTAACGTTCGATCAAGAAAATCAGAAACTCATGTTATCTTGAGATTGCCGATTCGCGCAACCGCGTTCGCGGCTTTGCTCGTTGAACGGGGCACCATCAAGGCGCAAGCCCCGGCTGCAGATAGCCAGGGCCAATCAGTTATTCATGTTCGGGAAAGTGAGGACTCACGAACCCGAAGCGTCCGTTTTGAAGTTGCGCTATTTCACGATGAATTATGCTTTGGTCCTGTATTCTGGGGGTAAAGCGGCGGCAAGCAGGCGTTTCAGTTTGGCGATGCCGCCAGGAGTTCTTAAGCGATCGGAAAGATAATTTAACTCCCGACCCTCGCACTCCTGCCGGTACGCCAAGCAGAGGCCATGCAGACGTTGCGACTCCCACCAACGACGACTCTCCTGGCTCAAGCGGCGGTCGCGCAAACGTTTCGCGCGCTCGTGCTCCAAGAACAGGACGGTTGCGATGGCAATCTCCGCCCAAGCTTCCACCGCCGGAAACTTCTGGAAGCTGTACTGTGCGAACCCCAACGTGCTCTTCAGTTCTTTGAAGAACAATTCGATCTGCCAACGCAGCGAATACATCTCGATCACTTCGGTCACGCTCAGATTTAGTCGGCGTCAAATAATAACCTACCGGAAGTGATATTGACCTGAAACGGCACGTTCCACGATACGTAGGGAATGCCGGACGCAGCAGTGGTGGAATGGATTCAGTCGAAATATGAGAACCTCGCGGA